>CAZOAT010000035.1:0-23791 GCA_964577965.1 uncultured Gemmatimonadaceae bacterium
ATCGCGCCCGGCGGGTCGCGCACGAGGCCGGGCTCCCGGAAGAATCGCCGGCACTCGGCTGGCTGGCGCTCTACGCTGGCGATCTGGTGGCGGCGCGGCGCCTGCTGGTGCGCGCCGGGGAGGCTGACGCAGCCGCGATTCTTCCGCTTGCCGTGCTCTCGCGTACGATCGCTGCGCATGCTCCCGTTTTCGGAGCGGGTGTCCTGCGTCTGGCGCGTGGTGACACCGCGGCTGGGGCGCGGGGCCTCGTGGCGGCAGCGTCCGAGGTGGGCGGTGCCGAGTCGCTGGTGCTGACCTGGGCAGCCCGCCTGTACGCGGAACGCAGAGATGAAAGCGCGGCCGCGATGCTGTATGAAGCGGTTGCGCGCGATTACCCACAATCGCCTGAAGCTCCGGAAGCAGTGCTGGCGCAGGCGCGGACGCATGCTCGATCAGGACGCGCCGACGAGGCCGCGGACAGGTTCGAGCATCTGATACTGAACTATCCAGCGAGCGCGTTGGTACCGGCAGCACGCCGTGAGCTGGAGGCGCTGCGTGGCCGAATGCCACCCGCGTCGTGACCATGCGCCTCCGGATCTTCCTGGTCACACTGACATGCTGCCTCGCGCTGCCGCTTCGCGCACAGCACCTCCTCATCCCGATGGACGACGAGCAGCGGAACCATCTGAAGGCGTATGGCGTGACGTTCGCCACGCTCCAGGACGGATCACGCGCGGAATGGCTCCTCAACTATCGCGGCGGCTCGTTCCTGCTCGCCGACACTGACGCGGCACGTCGCCGAGCGGCGCTTGCAGGCATTTCCGCCGAGGCGCTGGATGAGAACGCGTTGCAGGCCATGCGTGCCGAGATTGCGACGTCGAACATGGATGCCGTTGTCCTCGAGCGAGCGCCGCGCATCGCGATCTATACACCACCGGCCGCGCAGCCGTGGGACGACGCTGTCACGCTGGCACTCGAGTATGCCGGGATCCCCTACACCACAGTGTGGGACGACGAGGTGCTGGCTGGCGCACTTACAAGGTTCGATTGGCTGCACCTGCATCACGAGGACTTCACCGGGCAGCTCAACAAGTTCCACCTCAGCTTTGCCGCGGCGCCGTGGTTTCAGCGCCTTCGGAGCGAGAGCGTCACGACTGCACAGCGTCTGGGCTTCGCGGACCCGCCGGCGCTGAAAAAGGCAGTTGCCGAAGCAATGCGGCGATACGTCGAGCAGGGCGGACTGCTGTTCGCCATGTGCGGAGCGACCGAGACTCTCGAGCTTGCCATCGCCGCGCAGGGGGTACACATCGCCGATCCTCCGGCGGCCGCCACGCCGCGCGATGCGATTGCCGATGAGCGCCTGGACTGGACGCGCTCGTTCGCGTTTGAGGGCGTGCGGCTCGAGCCACCGACGGCAGCCGGGATGAGCGACGCTGACGGACATCAGGTCAACACCCCTCTGCGTCGCCAGCGGCTGGGCGTCGTAAGCCTCTTCGGCTTCTCGCCGAAGTTCGACCCGGTAGCTGCGATGCTCGTACAGAATCACCGCAGCGTTCTGCCGGATTTCTATGGCGTGACGACGAGCTTCATGCGGGAGCGGCTGAAGTCCGGAGTAACAGTGCTCGCTTACGAGGAAGGAGCGCCGTGGGCCAAGTACATTCACGGCGATTACGGGCGCGGATCCTGGACGTACCTCGGCGGTCACGATCCGGAGGACCCGCAGCATGCCGTCGGCAGCGCGCCCACGAACCTCGCGTTGCATCCGAACTCGCCGGGTTACCGGCTGATTCTGAACAACGTTCTGTTTCCGGCAGCGAAGAAGCGTCCACGGAAGACCTGACAAGCACAGGAGCGCGCGATGTCTGCAGCGATACAGAAGCTGCTTGTGGAGAGCCTGCAGCCGGCACCCAGGCGGCGGGGCTGGCACGGCGGACCAACACCTGTGGGAGCACTGCGCGGGATGGATGCCCGGCAGGCCTCGTGGCGTCCCGGATTGAAGCGCAAGAGCGTGTGGGAGCTCGTTCTGCACATCGCCTACTGGAAGTACGCTGTACGCAGGCGGCTGGAGAGCATGGAGGGCCGGGGGCGCGACGAGCGGTTTGCCCGAAGCCCGTCGAACTGGCCGGCCAGGCCGAATCCGGCTGATGAGGCCGCATGGGCTGCGGACGTGGGCCTGCTGCGTGAGGAGCACACGAGGCTCGTGGATGCGGTGCGACGGATCCCTGCGGAATGGCTGGACCGTAAGCCGCCGGGAGTTCGCCTATGGACCTGCGGCGAACTTATCGTGGGGATCGCGCAACACGACGCCTATCATACGGGGCAGATGCAGCTCGTGAAGCGGCTCTGGCAGGAGAAGAGCAGCCGGGCGTAGTGAACAATCCCCGGGCAGGGAGAATCGATGGACCTTTCAACTGCGGGGATCGGCCAGTTCCTCATTCCAGTCGAGGATCTTGAGCAGGCGATCCCCTTCTATCGTGACGTGCTCGGTCTGCAGTTCCTCTTCGCCGCACCGCCGCAAATGAGCTTCTTTCAGTGCGGGAACGTTCGACTCCTTGTCGGGGTTCATGAACCTGGCGGGCCTCGCGATCGCGGGTCGCAGATCTACTTCAACGTCGGGGACATTCACTCGGTGCACGAAACGCTTACTGAACGGGGAGTTGCCTTCCGTGCTGCTCCGCACGTTGTACATCGGACGGCGGCGAGCGAACTGTGGCTTGCCGAGTTTGCCGATCCCGACGGGAACCCGCTCGCCCTGATGAGCGAGGTCGCGGTTCAGAAGTGATCAGGCCAGTCGTCGCAGTCTCACTGCTGGCGGTGTGGGGAGCGTCGGCAGAGGCGCAGGGCGCCGCGCTCATTATCACTCCGACCAGTCCCGCTCCCGGAGCCGTGGTCCGGCTGAGTTTCGACGATGCGAACGGGGCCGCTGACCCGGCCGTGGCTGTGCGCGGTTCGATGGCGGGCGAGCAACTGCACTTCCTGTACGCTGGCAGCGGGATCTGGCGTGCGCTCGGTGGCGTGCCGGTTGACGCGACCGACAGTGTCGTCGCGCGAGTCTCTGTGGAGCGTTCGTCCGGAGTGCTCGATACGGCGCGCGCGGCGGTCGCACTTCCGCGTCCACCCGCAGCTGCACCTCCGCGGCAGCTGGCGGTCGCGAGCAGGTTCACGCAGCCGCTGGATTCCGCGACGCAGGCAAGGATAACGCGGGAGAATCGCCGCGCGACGGAGATCGGCCGTGGCGCTCACTTCACCGAGCCGATGTGGACAGCCCCGTTCCTGCAGCCCCGCGACTCGCGCATCACGAGTCGTTTCGGCTCGGGCCGAAGCTTCAACGGCCGGGTGACGAGCCGGCATCTGGGCGTGGACTTCTCCGGCGGCGTGGGTGCACCGGTGCGCTCGGCGAATCGTGGGGTCGTCGCGCTCGTGGACACGTTCTTTCTCGCCGGGCGCGTGATTTACATTGATCACGGTGCCGGGATCATGACGGGATACTTCCATCTCAGCGAGACGATTGTGAGTGCTGGCGACACAGTCGCGCGCGGCCAGAGAATCGGGTCGGTTGGCGAGAGCGGCCGCGTCACGGGACCTCACCTGCACTGGAGCGCGAGGTATGGTGCTCTCGCTGTTAACCCGCTCGACCTCGTGCAGGCGGGGGGCTGGTACGGCAGCGCGGTTATGCTGATGCGCGACGGCAGGGAAGCGGTCGAGACCGGTCAGTGAGCCCTTCGCGCCAGCTGCTGCGGCACTTTCTAGCGGCGTTGGCCTACAGAACGCAGAAGGCGCTGCGCGGCGCGCCCGCGACGTTTGCAGACTTTCGCCCGGCTCCCAACGTGCGCACTCCGTACGAGCTGCTGTGGCACATGACCGGGCTGATGGGCTACGCGCGAACCATGCTGCGTGGCGGGGAGTACGCACCACCGCGGCTGCCGTCATTCGAGGAGGAGATCGCACGCTTCCATGACGTGCTGCAGCTGCTGAGCGATGATTTTGCAGACACGTCACTCGAGGCCCGCATCAGCGACGCGCAGTTTCTGCAGGGTCCGCTCGCCGACGCCATGAGCCATGCGGGGCAGCTGGCGATGCTGCGTCGACTGGAAGGGACTCCGGTGCCGTCGGAGAATTTCATCTTCGCGGAGATATCCGCCGACAACGTGACTGCCGTGCAGCCGCTGCCAGCGGCGCCGGACGAATGGTGGAGATCGAATCAGCCACCGCAGCCCCCGGGGCCGCACTCTCAGGTGCCGGCTGACTGAGGTGCTGGTGGCGCCAGGTGATGCATCGCGCGCCAGACGCGATACAGCACCGAATCCAGCCAGAGAAGTGCCTCGAGTTGCTCGAGCGCGGTGTCCGGATCGACGACCCCATCGGCGGTCGAATCCAGAATGGCCTTGCGTTGTGACCGTCGGACAGCGGCTGTGGCCTCATACAGCGCCGCTGTGTGCGCTGTCACCTCATCGACCGGCTTGGAGGGTTAATCCCGGTGGTCTGCGACGGGCGCGGCTGCACCTGCCTGGTGCAGCCAGGTCGCGATTGGTATGAGGTCAGCGATTGCCCGGGCTCGAAGTCCGTCGACCCCTGCTCGGGGAGCTGTCGGGCGGGAGTGTGTGTCCGGAGACGGTCGATCAACCGGTCGAGATGGTCGATCGCATGAAGAAGCGACACGTGGGCGGCCCGCTCGCAGCGCTCCGCCCGCTGTGGCGCGAAGCACCTCGACCCTGAGAAGCATTCCGAGCAGGAACAGCCCGATGCCACCGATGATCGAGAGGATCATGTACAGGAGTAATGCAGTCTCATGCGGTCAGAAGGATACTGTGCGACAATCTTAAGAGAGTGCGGCCCCGCGTTAATCCGCGGGGCCGCACTCATAACGTCTCGGTCCGGCTCAGCTGGCCGGCTTCACGCCAGTCTCCACCCAATCGACCAGGGTCTGGAATGAGCTGACGACGAGCGAAGTGGAGAAGTTGCAGTGCCCGTAGTTGGCGACGGCGCGCTGGAGCAGCATTGCAGACGTCCCTGCTTCAGCTACCACCTGTGCATACGCCGCCTCGTGGAAGAACGGCACGAGAGGATCCCACAGGTTGTGAACACTGACGACCGGGATCTGCAGGTTACCCGTGGGCGCGAACCACTTCTCGTTGTAGTTGAGAGCGTCCGGGGTGGCGCTGTACCGCTGCACGCCCTGATTCGCCTGAGCGATCAGGAAGGCCAGGGCGGGGTTGGGGATCACCAGCGTCCCGACGGAGTACACGGTCTGCGTGTTGTCCACCGGCGAGTGACCGTGCGTGCGCGCGACCATGTCGTTGGTGCCGATGTGCTGGTAGTAAAGTGCCGTCACCAGCGAGCCGACGAGCGTCTGGAATGCGGGGTCGGCGGGATTGGTGACGCTGCCAATCGGTGCGTACGCGAGCGGCGTCTGAGCCGTGCTGGCGATGGCGTACAGGCCGGTCGGGTTCGCGATGATCGCCCCTACCACGAGTGCCTGAACCTGGGCCGCGGTCAGAGTCGGCGTCACCTGCGTCACGTCGCCGGGGAGCACTCCGGGGTAGAAGTAATCGAACAGGGCACGCACGTGACCGGCGTAATCGAGTTCGATCTGCGAGCCGCCAATCATGCCACACATGGCGAGCGTGCCGTCGTACTGATTGGGGAACTTTTCGGCGAGGTAAATGGCGATGCCCGCCCCCAGTGAGTACCCGGCCAGATAGCTTCGGACGGGCTGCCCGCGGATCTCGGATGCCAGAAGCCCTCTCAACTGATGCGTGCGAAGCGCACCGTCCTTCACGACGAGGCCGTTCTCCGAGAAGCTCGAGTACACGAAGGCGTAGCCTTGTGCGCCGAGTTCGTCCCTTACTTCAAAGAAATTGTCCTGGTCGCTCAGGGTGATAGGCGCCAGCGGCGGGCGTATGCCATGGGCGTAGAAAACGGCATCCCCGTTCCATTCCCTCGGGATGTAGATCGCGTACAGCGAGCCCGGCCCCGTCTCGCCTTCGACAATCCGCGCCCAGGGTCCGGTAGCCGGCTCGATCACATTGCTCTTCTTGAATGTCTGAGCCGACGGAGCGAGCGGGTTCTGGTCAGCGCAGCCGGCGATCACCAGGAGTGCGCCGGCCAGCAGGGGGTAGGGATCGATGCGCATGCGTACCTCGCGTTGGGAAGTGGATGCAGCGGTGCTGCTCGAACGCATCGAAGATCCGCTGACTGGCGGAGCCTCCCCATGAGGTGTCTGACGTAGTGGAAATGCGGCCTTTACGTAGCCGGTTACGTAGTTGCGATGCGGCGATGTCGCCGGAGAATCGGCTAGATTTCCTCGATGCAGGCAACTCAGTCAGGCCTCGAAAAACCGTCCAAAGTCGTGTGTGTCGGTCGCAACTACGCCGAGCACGCGAAAGAACTCGGCAACGAGGTGCCGAAGGAGCCGCTGATATTCCTCAAGCCGCCGTCCAGCATCATTGGCGACGGTGTTTCGATCGTACTGCCGCCGCAGTCACGGCGGGTCGAGTTCGAGGGCGAAATAGGGGTTGTCGTTGGTGTGCGGCTTCGGGACGCATCGGAGAGCGATGCTGCCCGCGCGATCAGGGCAGTCGTCGCAGCGAACGACGTAACCGCCCGTGACCTGCAGCGCTCGGACGGCCAGTGGACGCGAGCCAAGGGGTTCGACACCTTCTGTCCGCTCGGAGCAATGGGGGCGACCGTCCCGCCACTCGACTCGCTGACTGTAGTGACACGCGTCAACGGCACGGAGCGACAGCGTGCGGACAGCTCACAGATGGTGTTTCCGATCATTGCGCTGCTCGCTTACATCTCGCAGATCATGACACTCGAGCCCGGCGACCTCGTGCTGACGGGCACGCCGGCCGGCGTGGGTCCGCTTCAGGACGGCGACACCGTCGAAGTCGAGATCGAGGGGGTAAGCCGCGTGAGCAACCCGGTGAGGTCGGGGCACTGATGCCTCCATTCAGCGCACGGCTGCTGCGTCTGCCGGAGTACCCGCTTGCGAAGATCCCCGCCCTCAGGCGCGAGCTGCTCGCCCGCGGTGTTGACGTCATAGATCTCGGTGCCGGCGATGCCGACCTGGCGCCAAACCCGGCGGCAGTCGGGCGAATGCAGGATGCCGTCGCGCGGTCAGAGATGAGCCGCTACGGTTTTGCACTCGGCCTGCCCGAGTTCCGCGAAGCGATTGTGCAGTGGATGCAGCGCCGGTTCAGCCTCGCGTTCGATCCGGTTGCCGAGGTGGTGCCGCTCATCGGCTCCAAGGAAGGAATCGCGCATCTGGCGCTAGCTTATCTGGAGCGCGGTGATGTGGCAATCATGCCGGAGCCGGGGTATCTCGCATACCTCGGTGGAACGCTACTGGCTGAGGCGGAGCCGTACCGCTATCCGCTTCGACGCGACAACGGTTTCCTCATCGACCTTTCGGAGGTCCCTGAGAGCACGCTCCGGCGCGCAAAGCTGCTCTACCTCAACTATCCGGGTAACCCCACCGGGGCTACGGCACCCCGCGAGTATCTCCAGGAAGTGGTGAACAGGTGCAGGGACCTCGATCTGCTCCTGGTGTATGACAATGCTTATTCGGAGCTTGCCTTCGACGGCTACGTGCCGCCGAGCATCTTCGAGATCGAGGGAGCGCGCGACGTGGCGATTGAGTTCCACTCACTCTCCAAGACGTACAACATGACGGGCTGGCGTTGCGGCTGGGCTGTTGCCCGACCGGAGATTGCCGGCGCCCTGTCGAGAGTGAAGTCGTTCATCGATACCGGCAGCTTCCTCGGGATACAGGCAGCGGCCGCCGCCGCCCTCGATTCATGGGAGAGCTTCGTTCCCGGCAACGTCGAGATATTCCGTGAGCGCCGCGACGCAGCCGTGGCGGCGTTCAGGGAAGCCGGGTTCGAATGCGACAGTCCCCGCGCTACCATGTACCTGTGGGTGCCTCTGCCACCCCACGTCCCGAGCGCGCTTTTCGCGGAGCGGCTCCTCGAGGAAGGCGTCATCGTGCTTCCCGGTGCTGCTTTCGGTGGAGGAGGCGAGGGCTACTTCCGCGTTTCCTTCATCGCGCCACCGGAACGAATCCGTGAAGGCGCACAGCGGGCTGGACGAGTGCTCGCCAGCTTCGGAGCCCTGGTTTCTTGAGGAGGCGCCCATCCATCTCCGTCGTCCTCTCGACGGTCTTCCACGTTTTCGCGATCATTGGACTGGCTCACGTGCTGGCGATGCCAGGTGGCGTGGTCCGACTGTTCGATGGCGGTAAAGGCGAGATTCCTGTGGAGAGGATCGGGTTCGTCTCGATCCCGCGCAGCACAACCGGGGTGGACGTTCAGGGGGTGTCTGGCGGGGATGGGCGGGCGGTGACCCGTCCCAGGGAGGTCCCGGGGCTGCGCGCGCCGACCGGTATACCACCCAGTCTCCCCGAGGTGACGCGCCCTGCCGTGGAGCAGGTACCCGAGTCGGGGTCAGGACCCCTCGTCGGCACCGGCGGGCCGCGTCGGGGAGTGCGCCCTGCGTTCAGCGATCCGCGCCTCTGGCGCGAGCCTGTGCCCGCGGTGACTGCGCCGAGGACCGTTCGCGAGACGATCGAGGCCGCGATCGCCGGCGACGTGGCGCGAATCACGGACTCGGTCCTCGCTGCGGGGCCGCGCCGTGCTCCCGGCGACTGGACCGTCGAGAAGAACGGAAAGAAGTACGGCGTCGATCCACAGTTCATCCGGCTGGGGCCGGTGTCGATCCCGACGGCCCTGCTCGCCCTCCTTCCGATGAACGTTCAGGCCAATCCGGGGGCGCTGGAGCGGGACCGTGCGCTCAGTTACATGAACGCCGACATCAACCACCAGGCGCGTCGCGCCATCAGCGAGGATGAATTCCGTCGGAACGTGCGGAACCTGCGGGAGCGGAAAGACAGGGAAAGGGCCGAGAGAGAGAGAGTCACCCGTTCGGCGGAAAACGAGCGAGAGCGGCAGGATGATGCTCCCGCCGCCCCCGTGCCTCCGCCGACGAACTACTGAGCGGTCAGGAGTGCATCTGCTGCGGATTCATCCGTGGCTGCTCGGCCATGGGACGAAAGACACCGCTGACTACACCCAGTACCGCGAAGTCGTCACCCTGATTAACCGTAATGTCCCGCTCGCCGTTGCTTGCAGCGCGCAACACGACACGGCCGTCGCGTAAGGTATACGATTTTATGGTAGCGTCATCTCCCAGCCGGGCGGCCACGACATCGCCCTCCTGCGCCCGTGTGTCGGGGTTGACGAGCACATAATCACCGTCGGCGATGCACTTGCCGACCATGCTGTCCCCCCTCACTCTGAGAAAGAAGGCGTTGGGCGCCGGAACGAACCGGCGGTCGAGCGTGATGTAGGACTCGCGGTTCTCTGGGATCAACGCCGGCTCGCCGGCATGGATGCGCCCGTAGTAGGGAACCGGCTGGGTGTTGAACCCGCCGGCAAATCCCAGAAGCCTGACCCCGCGCGAACGGGCCGGGTCTCGCTCGATGTAGCCCTTCCTGGTGAGCGACTGCAGGAGGTCGGACACGGTCTTCGTCGACTTGATCTTGAACCGCGCGCCAATGTCGCGGATACTCGGCTGATAGGTGTTCTCCGCCGTGAAGTCTATCAGGTACTGGTATACAGAGCTTTCGAGGGTCGTGAGTGGCTCAGCCACAACTGCTCCTTGCTGGGGTTACCGCACTCTCGCCGTGGCGCGGTCACGTGGGCGGGAAAATGCGCGCACGGGGTGGCGCGGTCAACCAGTAGTTTCCAACTTGCGCCAGATGTTTCGGGGGGTGTTCGGTCACCCGGTGTACTGACGATTCAGTGCCCGTGCAGCCAGGCGATTGCAACGGTGATCCGGCGTACGGCCAGGTCGCGGCCCATCATCACCAGCACCTCGAAGATCCCCGGACTGACGCTGAGGCCAGTGAGAGCAACGCGCAGCGGCTGAAAGAGCTTGCCCGTTGCCATGCCGAGACGCTCCGCCAGGTCACGGAGGGCCGGCTCGAGCGCCTCAGCCGACCACTCATGTGTGGCCCCAAGAGTGTCGCGCACCTGCTCGAGCAACACGGCAGCCGACTCCCGCTCCTTCCAGTGCTTTGCCACTGCCGCCGCATCGTACTCGAGGTCCCCCGGAAAGTAGGGCCGCGCCTGGCGCACGATGTCGTCGATCGTACGTGCGCGTACACGAAGGAGTTCGAGCAGCTCGATGTAGTGCTCGCGGTCACGTACGAGAGAGTCCGGAGTCGCGAGCCCAGCTGCGAGAATGGCAGGGGTCGCGTGCGGCTCCAGTGCGGAGACCGGCATGAGCGACAAGTGCTGCCCATTCATCCACTTCAGCTTTTGAGGATCGAAGATCGCCGCCTTCTTTTGCAGCCCGGCCGGCGAGAAGAGCTCGATCAGCTCCGCCCGGGTGAGTACTTCCCGATCCCCACCAGGTGACCAGCCCAGTAGCGCCAGAAAGTTCACCATTGCGTCCGGGACGAGCCCCATGTGTTGATAGTCGCCGACAGCGGTGGCTCCGTGCCGCTTGCTCAACTTGCGTCCGTCGGTGCCGTGGATCATCGGCAGGTGTGCGAACTGCGGCACCGGCTGCTGCAGAGCGCGGTACAACAGAATCTGTTTGGGCGTGTTCGAGATGTGGTCGTCGCCACGCATGACGAGCGTTATCCGCATTGCGATATCGTCCGACACGACGGCGAGGTTGTAGATGGGTGTTCCGTCCGACCGGAGTATTACGAAGTCGTCAAGGTCCTTGTTGGGAAAGGCCACGCGCTCGTGCACCATGTCCTCCCACTCAGTCGTGCCATCTGGGATGCGGAAGCGGATGGTGAACTGCTCGCCAGCGGCTACGCGCCGGTCGACTTCCTCCGGTGGCAGCCGGTCGCACCGCCGGTCGTATTTGAACGCGCCCCTGGAGGCTTCCGCCGCCCTGCGGCGTTCTTCCAACTCGGCTGCCGTGCAGAAGCAGCGATAGGCGGCGCCGGCGGCGAGCAGCGCGTGCGCGTCGCGCTGATGCCGCTCGAGATTGGCTCCCTGATGCACGACCTCTTCGTTCCAGTCGAGCCCCAGCCAGCGGAGCCCATCGAAGATGGCGCGGGTGCTCTCGTCGGTACTTCGCGCGCGGTCTGTATCCTCGATGCGCAGAAGGCAGACGCCGCCGTACTTCCGGGCATAGAGCCAGTTGAAGAGGGCGGTGCGGGCGCCGCCCACGTGCAGGTAACCCGTGGGGGACGGAGCGAAGCGGAGGCGCGGTGTCGGAGTGGTCAAGTCAGGTTTGCGGAGGAGGGCCGGTACAGCTGTGATCGCACGAACCAAACATCACGCGTAATGCGTTCCCCGCCTGCGGTTGAAAAAAAGGCCCGCGTTTCGTCGCGGACCAGAGTTCCTGAACGGAGAGAGAGGGATTCGAACCCTCGATACAGGTTGACCCCGTATGCCGGTTTAGCAAACCGGTGCCTTCAGCCTCTCGGCCATCTCTCCAGACAACCCTTGAATTTACTAGATATCTCTTTCACTCTCAACCGCATTGCCGTGGTATGCCGGGTGGGATGGCAGCTTGCAGTAGCGATGGTTTGCTGGTGCGTGCGAGTGCATTCTGGGGTGGGGTGGAGAAGTCGGACAATGGTCGGACGATGAAACGAGGAGACGTGATGCAGCAATCCCGGCACTGGAGAATCTGGCTGATCGTCGCGGTTGCGACGAGCACAGGGGCAGGGAACGCGATGGCGCAGGCGGCCCCCGCTGTGCTTCAGACTATGAGCCCTGCTGAAGCGCAGGCGACTGGCATCGATAAGCTCACGGCTGCAGAGCGGCAGCGGCTCGAGGCGTGGATCGTACGGCTTTCGTCCAACGTCGCGCAGCTTGCGGCTTCGAGCGTGTGCCAGCCGACGCCAGCACCGGCGGCCGCGACCGGTCTGGAGACCCGCATCGCGGGCGATTTTACCGGCTGGGACGGTTCCACCGTAGTGGTGCTCGAGAACGGCCAGCTGTGGCAGCAGGCGTCATTCGACCGTGTTGCGACGTACATCCAGCGTCCCCGTGTATCGCTGATGAGTAACGGTCGCGAGTGGCGGATGTCGGTCGAGGGGGTGGGCCCGGTGGTGCAGGTGAGAAGACTGCGCTGACAAGCGGGACCAGACGCATTCCTGTTGGTATCACAGGTCGTGAGTCACATGATCCGGCTCCTCAGCGGCGGTAAGTGGCCGGCGGTGGTGCCAGCCGGGATCGCCTAGCCCGTAACGTCGCGTCCCATCAGCTCGAGCACGCGTCGCTCGAGATCCTGCTTCAGAACGCGGCGAACCCGTTCCACGTCGTCGTGATCGATGTACATGGCGTGGATGTACAGCACAGAGTGGTCGGAGGACACGTCCAGGCTGAGCGTGCCGGGAGTGAGCGATACCAGGTTGGCGAGGACCGCAATCTCGAGGTCCGTGGTCACGTCGAGTGGAACGCCCACGACTCCGGGATTCATGTACATCGTGGGCGTGAGCACGTCGTAGGCGACCCTGAAGCTCGCGACGAAGATGTCGCGCACATACACCGCGAAGAACGTTATCGCCCGCCACAGCTGCTTGTGGTAGCCTGACGGGGCGAGCGCGGGCCGGGCCACGTACAGCACGACGTACCCGATCACGAAGCCAACGCCGAGTGTGGACGGGGCGAAGTTGCCGTTGAACGCAGCCCAGAGCAGCGAGAGAAGGACGTTGAGGAGGAACATCAGCGCCTCGCCTCCAGAACCGCGTCGAGGTATCGCTGCGGCTCGAGCAGCTCGGTGGCGGCGCGAGTTGAGAGCTCAGCCAGTGGCCAGGCCCACAGGCCTATAGCCAGCGTTATCGCAGCGAGGCCGACCACGGGGGCGAGGATGCGACGCGGCGTTTTCCCTGCGGCAGCATGGTCGGGCGCGTCGGCGGGTGCCGGTTTCCAGAAGGCGCCGCCCCAGATTTTCGTCATCGAGTACAGGGTCAGCACACCCACCGCGAGGGCCACGAACACCATCCAGTACTCCTCGGCTTCGAGTCCGGCGCGTACCAGGTAGAGCTTAGCCCAGAAGCCCGAGAGAGGTGGCAGTCCAGCCAGTGAGAACGCCGGAACGATGAACAGAATCGCAAGGTAGGGGTTGGACCTGTACAACCCACCGACGCGGTCGAGCTCGAAGGAGCCGCCAATGCGGCGGATCAAACCGCTGATCAGGAAGAGGTTGGTCTTGACGACGATGTGATGGAGGACGTAGAACACCGAACCGGCCAGAGCCAGTCGTGTGAAGAGCCCCAGCCCCATGATCATGTAGCCGATCTGGCTGATGATGTGGAACGACAGGATGCGGCGGACCTCGCTCTGCGCCGCGGCGCCGAGTACCCCGGTCACCATCGTCGCGGCGGAGACACCGAGTATGATGCCGTGCGTATACGGGACGTCCTGCGTGAAGAGCAGCGTGAACACACGGAGCAGCGCGTACACGCCGACCTTTGTAAGCAGGCCGGCGAATACAGCGGAGACGGCAACCGGCGGCGCGTGATATGAGGCTGGCAACCAGAAGAAGAGCGGAAACACCGCGGCCTTCACTCCGAACACGATGAGAAACAGCGTGGAGAGCGTGGTTACCAACCCGGGAGAGGCGACCTCGGGAAGTCGCACAGCCAGGTCTGCCATGTTCAGCGTACCTGTTGCCCCATACAGCAGGCCTACGGCGGCCAGAAACACCGTAGACGAAACCAGGTTGATGGCTACATACGTCAGACCCCCACGGATCTGTTCACGCGCATTACCGAGTACGAGAAGGGCAAACGAGGTGATGAGCATCACCTCGAACCACACATACAGGTTGAAGATGTCGCCGGTGAGAAACGCTCCGGCGACTGCCATGAGCAGAAGGTTGTACAGCGGATAGAAGCCAAATCGCTCCCGCCCCCTGTCGATTGTCCCGAGCGCATACAGCGTCACGGAGAATCCGATCACGCCGGTGATCACCACCATCGCGGCGCTCAGGTGATCGGCGACGAAAGTGATACCGAACGGAGCGGCCCAGCTGCCCATCTGTACGGCCTGCACCCCGTTCTGCCAGACCTGCGCAAGCAGCGCGAGACC
Source organism: uncultured Gemmatimonadaceae bacterium (assembly GCA_964577965.1). Lineage (GTDB taxonomy): Bacteria > Gemmatimonadota > Gemmatimonadetes > Gemmatimonadales > Gemmatimonadaceae > DASUUI01. Next base: position 14,043 of record CAZOAT010000035.1, read on the forward strand.
AGCAACCAGTTGCAGCGCCGTGCTGGCAACGACGATCTGGCGCTGGAGCCTCATCTCCGACCAGGAGAGGAGCGAGGCAATCGCTCCTGCGAGCGGAATCAGCACCGGCAGCACGAGCAGCATCCTCATCGCCGCCTTGCTTCCATCTGCATCGTCTGCGGGGGCATCGAACCGTCCTGGGAATCGGGCAGCGTGTCCGCACTCTCGTCAGATGCCAGATCGGGGTGCATCGTCCCCAGTATCGAATGGCCGCGGTGCAGCAGCGCGAGCGCAAATGCCACCAGACCAAGGCTGATCACGATCGCCGTGAGAATGAGGGCTTGCGGAAGCGGGTTGGCGACGGCGTGCAGCGGTGCGTCCGCTCCCGGCGGTACGATCGGCGGCAGCCCCGGCGTCAGCCGCCCGGCGGTGAAGATCAGCAGGTTCACGCCATTCCCCAGCAGCATCAGCCCGATGATCAGGCGGAGCAGATTTGGTCGCAGCAGGAGATACGTGCCGGAGGCGAACAGGGCACCCACAACGACCACCAGGACGGATTCCATTCAGGCTTCCTCGAGGTCGAGTGCGAGCGTGAGAATGAAGCCGACCACAACCAGGTAAACGCCCACGTCGAAGAAGAGGGGAGTGCCGACCTTGAGTGGGGCGCCGTCAGGACCGAACGGGAGAACCGTCCAGCGTGCGGTAAGAAACGGAAGCCGCGAGAAGAACGCGATAAGTCCGCTCGCCAGCGCAACGAGCAGTCCGATACTGAGCAGTGTGCGCGGCGGAATCGGAAGCAGCAGTCGCAGCTTGTCCGCACCGTAGGCCATGAGGTACAGCGCGAATGCGCCGGCCGCGATCAGTCCGCCGATAAAGCCGCCACCAGGGGCGTCGTGGCCACGCATGAGCAGGAAGAACGAGAAGAGAATGAGCAGCGTGAACAGAAACCGTGTGGTCGTCCGGAGAATGAGAGAGGATCGCGGCGGGGCGGTGCCGCCCGGCATGCGGTGAAACCGCACCAGTGCATGGGCACCGATCGCAGCGACCGCGAGTACGATGATCTCGCCGAGCGTATCCATCGCGCGGAAGTCGACCAGAATCACGTTTACGATGTTGCTGCCGAATCCCAGGGGCACGCTCGCAGCCTCGTAGAAATCCGGGATCGTGCGGTCCAGCGGGTGGGCGGTGACTGCGAGCAGCAGCACCGCCATCAGCAGCCCTACGCTGCCCGCGACCGCCGCATCACGCAGCTTGATCAGCCCGGGGGATCGCTCCGACGGATGCAGGCGCGGCAGCAGTCGCATCGCAAGCAGAGCGACGACCACCACGAGCATGTCCACCAGGAACTGCGTCATCGCGAGATCGGGTGCACCGAGCAGCACGAACACGACGGAGATGCCGACGCCCACCACGCCGACCGACGCGAGTGAAGTCACGCGCGATCGCGCCACGGCGGCTCCGAACGCGGCCGCTGTGATGATCCCGCCGAGCGCGTACTCGTAGAAGCGCGCGACAGTGAAGTCGGGAAGTGGCAGTGGTCCCGCACGGGCCAGGGTTGCCGCTGGCAGCGCGATCAGGACCAGCAGGATCGTGAGGAGATATGTGCGGAGGTGCCCGTTCTGCAGCACCCGCGTCTGCGCCGCCGCGAACCACTGGAGATTGGCCAGGTCCGTCTCGTACCATGCCTCCGGCCCGTGCGCCACCAGACCATCTGCCTTCGTGAGCAGCGCGCGAATCCGATCCCAGTACCGGTATGCGAGGCCGCCGAGCAGCAGCGTCACCGCTGAAAGGATCAGTGCTGTATCCACGCCGTACCAAAGCGCCAGGTGCACCGGCTCGGTGCGTCCCAGGGCTGCCGCTACGGCCGGTGCTACGAGCGGCCCCGCCAGCGGTGCGGGAGCGAGACCAAGCAGCGTACCGGTGACGCCCAATACAACGATGCCGAGCCACATGGCAAGGGGTGGCTCGTGCGGCTCCTCCGGGGTCACCCTGCGAGGGCCAAGGAAGGGTCTGATCGCAACCACTCCCGCCGCAACCACGGTGAGAATTCCCGTGATCACCACGACCGCCGTCCAGAGATCGCCGCGCGCGCTTCCAAGCGCCGCCTTGTACAGGAGCTCCTTGCCGACGAACCCGAACAGGAACGGCGCGCCGGCCATGGAAAGTGCAGCCAGCATGGCCCCGCCTGCAGTGAGCGGGAGAACGCGGCCGAGTCCACCGAGCTCAGCCGCGTCGCGCGTGCCGGTCGCGTGCTCGATCGCTCCGGCTGTCAGGAACAGTGCGCCCTTGTAAAACGCGTGTGCCAGCAGGAACGCCATCGCCGCAATCGTGGCCGATGGCAGCGACAGCCCCAGCGACATTGTGAGTGTCCCGAGCGCGCTGATAGTGCTGTACGCGAGAACCAGTTTGAGGTCGGTGTGCCTGAGCGCGAGTATTGCGCCGACCAGGGCAGTGACAGCGCCGACAGGGGCCAGCAGTGTGATCCACGCCTCCGTTCCTCCCAGCACCGGCTGCACCCGGGCGAGAAGATAGATGCCCGCCTTCACCATCGTTGCGGAGTGCAGGTACGCGCTCACGGGAGTGGGCGCGTCCATCGCATTCGGCAACCAGAAATGAAACGGTACCTGCGCGGACTTCGTAAAGGCTCCCACGGCGACGAGCCCGAGTATCGGCAGATACCACTCGTGCCCGCGCACATCTGAACCGCGTGCAATCATGTCAGAGAGATTGCCACCCACCCCCGCGGCCGAGCTCAGCAGAATGAGTCCCACGAGCAGCGCCAGTCCTCCCACGCCGGTGACGAGGAGTGCCTGCAGGGCGCGCTCGCGCGTGCGCGCGTGCTCGTGATTGAAGCCGATCAGCAGGTATGAGCTGAAGCTCGTCAGCTCCCAGAAAACGAACAGGGCGATGATGTTGTCGGCCAGGACAACGCCGAGCATTGCCGCCGTAAACAGGAAGAGCAGTGCGAAGAAGCGACCGCGTCGGGGATGCCCGTTCAGGTACACGGCCGCATACACGACGACGAAGGCGCCTATTCCGGTTATCAGCAGGGCAAAGAGGAGACTGAGGCCGTCGAGGTTAAACGACAGCGTCGCGTCGAGCTGCGGCACCCACTGGTAGGACTCACGAACCGCGCTGCCAGCTGCGATTGCCGGTACGTACGTCGCAAACCAGACGGCAATTCCTGCCGGAACCAGGGCGAGCAGCCAACCCACTTCGCGTGGGCGGCGCGCCGTGACCCACGGTGCGGCCGCGGCTGTGACCAGCAGGAGGAGGACGACGATCAGCATCGCGGCCTCAGGACTCCGGGATCTCTGACGCCTCGTCCGCCTCGTGCAGCTCGTCCACCAGCGTGCGATCCCAGAGCTCGAGCCAGCCGCTGAAGTACGCGGCGCGGCCAATGACGTGCGCGGCTACCGGCGCGGTGAACAGCAGAAAGAAGATCGTGGCGACCGCGCGTATGGTCACGCCCGTCGATCCGAAGTGCACCGCGACCGCGACCAGGAGAAGTCCGGCGCCCAGGGTGCCGGCTTTGGTGGCCGCGTGCATCCGCATCAGCAGGTCGGGCATGCGGAGAACGCCGATGGCTGCAACCAGCATGAAGAATGCACCGGCCAGCGTGAGGATCACTGTGAACGTGGTGCGCATCTCAGCGGCGATCCCGATGGCTCGCCTGCTGTACGTACCGGGCGAATGCTACCGTGCCCAGGAACGCGATGAGCGCCAACGTGGTCGCTGCGTCGAGCAGCACTGACTGGCGCGTCACGAGCGTGTACACAGCTATGAAGCCGATCGCCAGGTACGCCATCGTGTCCAGCGCGACGACGCGATCGGGAAGGCTCGGCCCCCGGATGAGCCGCACCAGCACCAGAATGAACGCGGCGCTGAGCGCGGCGAAGGCCAGCGTGGTTGAGAGGGTGAGGATGTCGAGATCGAAGGGCATGCGTCGGCTCCGGGAGTTGCGGTCAGTGCGGATTGGCGCCGCCGCGAAGCGCTCGCCCTCGACGGGCTACCGCGCGGCCTGTGTCACTCAGTCTTCCAGTGCGGGTTCGTACGCGGGCTCCGGCCGTGGGTTCAGGTCCCTGCGGGAACTGAGCAGACGTACGCAAGTATTCCACCGCAGAGTGGCATCATCTGTATCGGGTGGCTCCAGTTGCTCTGCACGCTGGTACGCCGCCATCGCCTCCAGTATCCACTCGTAGGCGTTGGCTCCCGAGCCATGAGCGCCGTGCCGCAGCTCAACCAGTGCACGTCGTTCGGCGAGAATCCCGGCGTAGTACTCCCGCTGATAAGCGTCCCGTATCCGTGGCAGGAGCTCGCGTGCCCGCCGGAGTGTCTCAGCAGGCGCATCGCCGAGCTGATCGCTGATCGCCAGAACGAGTGACACGAGCGCATCCTGATTTTCCGGCTCCACGGTGAGCACGTCCAGGCAGATGCTCTCGGCGGCCCACGGTTGGTCCAGCAGCCGGTAGCGCTCCGCCTTCTCCAGCGCCCGGGGGATTGCCTCCCGTGCAATGGGCTTCAGTTCCATGGCTATCTCGATACGGAGGACGGTTCGGCGGCTGGGCTGCCGGGCTCATCACGCACCGGCTCCGGGCGGTCAGACCGCCCGCGCCCCCACCGGTTGCGGACCAACTGGACGAGCGCGCCGAGCGGATCGTAATGCCGGTCAACCACCCGTTCCTTGAGCGGAATGATGGCGTTGTCAGTGATCGTGATGTTCTCGGGACAGACGTTCGTGCAGCACTTCGTAATGTTGCAGAAACCGACGCCCTGCTCGCGCCGCAGATCGGTAACGCGATCCTCGACATCGAGAGGATGCATCTCGAGCGCGGCCGCGTACAGCAGGAAGCGCGGTCCAATGAAACTGTCGTGCTTATGGTGGTCGCGCAGCACGTGGCAGACGTCCTGGCAGAGATAGCACTCGATGCACTTGCGGAACTCCTGCACCCGGTCCACATCGGACTGAGCCATGCGCCAGGTGCCATCGGGGGCATCCGGTTTCCGCGGCCGGAACTTCCTGATGCGTTTCTTCACTTCGAAGTTCCAGGAGACGTCGGTCACCAGATCGCGGACCGGCGGAAAGGCGCGCATTGGCTCGACCGTTACCGGCTGCGCCAAATCGAGTTCGTTCAAGCGGGTCATGCACATCAGTTTCGGCATCCCGTTCACCTCGGCTGAGCACGAGCCGCATTTTCCGGCCTTGCAGTTCCAGCGTACGGCGAGGTCGTTGGCGCTCTCCGCCTGTATCTGATGTACGGCATCGAGTACGACCATTCCTTCGGAGATCTCCGTGGTATAGTCGGTGAGCTTCCCCGAGGCGCGGTCGCCGCGCCAGATGCGGAACGTCGCGGTGGTTACAGCCACAGGCCCGCGCCGACGGTATCCGTCATTTCATCTCCTCGACGATATTGCGCAGTTCCTCGCGCATGGGAGGTATGGGTTCCCGGCTCACCTGCATGCTGCCGTCGTCCCCTCTGCCGAGCACGATGTTGAAGTCTCCGTAGCGCTCGTCTTTCCCGGGAAAGTCATCGCGGAAATGGCCCCCGCGACTCTCCCTCCGGTCGAGCGCAGCGCGCGTTACCGCCTCGCTCACCGTCAGCAGGTTCTTCAGATCCAGTGCCGTGTGCCACCCCGGATTGTACTCACGGTTACCGGGGACGTGGGTGTGCTGCGCCCGCTGCCGCAGCGCCCGGATCCTCTCGAGCGCGTCCAGCATCTCCTCCTCACGCCGCACGATTCCCACGAGATCCTGCATGAAAGTCTGTAGTTCCTGCTGGATCTGGTACGGGCCCTCGCCGCCCTCGTGCTCGAACGGCGCCAGGGCGTCGCGCACCGCCGCCTCCACCTGCTGCTCGTCCGGGATTGTCTCCGCCTGATCGCGCGCAAAGAGCGCCGCGTGCTCTCCTGCGCGCTTGCCGAATACGAGGAGGTCGGACAGGGAGTTCCCGCCGAGACGGTTGGCGCCGTGCAGGCCGGCCGCCACCTCTCCCGCTGCGAACAACCCGGGAACGGTGGACATCTGCGTGTCACCGTCGACCCGCACGCCTCCCATGACGTAGTGTGTGGTCGGTCCGACTTCCATGGGAGTGGTCGTGATGTCTATGTCCGCCAGCTGCTTGAACTGGTGATACATGCTGGGAAGCTTCTTTCTGATCAACTCGGCGGCGTTCGGCAGCTTTTGCTTTATCCACGAGATGTCGAGGAACACGCCACCGTGCGGACTGCCGCGACCCTCGCGCACTTCCCGCACGATGCAGCGAGCTACGTGATCGCGGGTGAGAAGCTCCGGCGGGCGGCGCGCGGCCCGGTCGCCCTGCGTGTACCGCCAGCCTTCCTCGGGATTGTCCGCGGTCTGCGACCGATAGTTCTCCGGTATGTCGTCGAACATGAAACGGCGGCCTTCCCTGTTCAGGAGGATGCCGCCTTCGCCGCGCACACCTTCCGTCACCAGGATTCCACGTACACTTGGTGGCCAGACCATCCCTGTCGGGTGGAACTGCACGAATTCCATGTCCTGCAGCGCCGCGCCTGCGTGGTAGGCGAGGGAATGCCCGTCACCAGTGTACTCCCATGAGTTGCTGGTGATGGCGTAGGCGCGGCCGATTCCCCCCGTGGCGAGCACGACCGCGCGGGCGGCGAACGTGCGGAACCGTCCGCGCTCGCGCTCATAACCGACAGCTCCGCACACCCGGCCTTCAGACTTGAGCAGGCGGGTGACGGTGCACTCCATGTGTACCTCGACTGCACTCTCGTGGACCGCATGATCCTGAAGCGTGCGGATCATCTCCAGCCCGGTCCGGTCACCGACGTGCGCCAGCCTGGGGTAGCGGTGACCACCGAAGTTCCGTTGCAGGATACGACCGTCCGCCGTGCGATCGAACAATGCGCCCCACGCCTCGAGCTCGTTCACCCGCGCGGGAGCCTCCTTCGCGTGCAGCTCGGCCATGCGCCAGTTGTTGACGTACTGGCCGCCGCGCATCGTGTCGGCGAAGTGCACACGCCAGCTGTCGCGCTCGTCCACATTACCGAGTGCGGCCGCGACCCCGCCCTCAGCCATCACTGTGTGGGCCTTCCCGAGCAGGGACTTGCACACCAGCCCGACGCGTGCGCCGCCAGCGGCGGCCTCGACTGCCGCGCGCAGGCCGGCGCCCCCGGCCCCGATGACCAGGACGTCGTACGAGTATCTCTCGCGGTCGGCCATCAGAGGAGTCTCAGATCAGTCCACACGCCCATGGAACAGAGACGGACGTAGACGTCGGAGAATGCGACCCATACCAGGCTCATCCATGCCCAGCGCATGTGGGCGCGATTGAGGCAGCTGACGCACCAGTAGCTCGTTCTGCGCACCGGCGCGCCCGACATCCTGTCGAGATAGCCGCCCACCAGGTGACGCAGTGAGTGGCAGCCGAGGGTGTATCCGGCGAGGAGCACGACGTTGATCGCAAGCACAATCGTCCCGACACCCACACCGAACCCGACGCGGCCGGTTGCCAGGTCAGTGAACCACAGCGCCTTCCACACGTCGTATGACAGGATAACGAGGAAGGCGAGGGCGATGTAGAGCAGGTAGCGGTGCACGTTCATGATGATCAGCGGGAACGCGCTTTCCCCCCGGTAGCCTGAGCGCGGCTCACCTACGGCACAGTTCGGAGGGTCCGCCCAGAACGCCTTGTAGTAAGCGCCCCTGTAGTAGTAGCACGTGAGCCGAAAGCCTGCGGGCGCTGGAAGTATCAGGAGGGCAGGGGAGAACGGGAGCCAGCCGGGCCACCAGCCGGGGCGGGGACCGAACCAGGCGTGGGCCGAATCGCCGAAGAGCACCGGCGAGTAGAACGGCGAGAGATAAGGGCCGAACTCGTAGTGCGCGTTCTGGAACGCGGCCCACGTAGCGTAAACGACGAACCCACCGAGTATTACGAGGACGACCAGGGGATAAACCCACCAGGCGTCCCGGCGCAGCGTTTCGCCAAACCCGCGGCGCTGCAGCGGCACGACTGCGTTGGACATGCGGTGAAAGGCTCCTGCGCCTGGGGCGCGGCAGACCCGCGGATGGTGTCGAGCGCGAACACTTGTGCGTGCGCGCCTGAGTGTCAATGCCGCGGAGCGTACTGAATTGAGGATTCGCGCCTTGCGCCCGGGTAGCTCCTGCCACGATGCTTGCGGAGAGCTGCCGCCACACAACCCGTGAATCCCACTGCCTGACTTTCATTTCGCCGACACGCTGGCCACGCTCGTTGCGATCATTATCGCCACAAAGCTGGCCGGCGCGCTCGCGCTCCGAATTGGTCAGCCGACGGTTCTTGGCGAGCTGGTAGCCGGGGTTCTGCTCGGGACCTCCGTGGCGGGGATCATCCTCCCCACCGACGTGGTGATCGCCACTATCGCCGAGATAGGGGTGCTGATCCTGCTGTTCGAGATCGGGCTGCACGTGGAGCTGGGAGCACTGGCGAGGGTATGGCGTGCCGCAGGCGCGGTTGGACTCGCCGGGATCATTCTTTCGTTTGTGGGCGGGTATTACACGGCCGCCGCGCTGGGGCTCACGCCGCTGCAGGCCGTGCTCTGCGGTGCGGCGCTGACCGCGACTTCGATCGGCATCTCAGCGCGAGTGCTCTCCGATCTGGGCCAGCTGCAGACTGCCGAGGGGCGGGTGATTATCGGCGCGGCCGTGTTCGATGACATAGTTGGCTTGATCATATTGTCAGTGATCAGCGGTCTCGCCGGCGGTGAAACGCTCAGTCTTGCGGGTGTGTTGTGGAAGACGGTTGTGGCGTTCGGCTTCATCGCTGCGGCGCTGTTTCTGGGCCGGCTGCTGGTTCCGCCGCTGTTCGGCCTGATCGAGCGAATAAAGGTGGCGGGCACGCTCGGGGTTTTCGGGCTTGCGTTCGCGTTCGCGCTCGCGTGGCTGGCCGAGATGGCCGGCTCGGCGCTCATCATCGGCGCCTTTGCCGCTGGCGTTGTGATGCATCAGACTCCGCAGCGCGGCCTGGTGCAGCGTGCCACGACTGAGATCGGGCACTTCTTCGTTCCGGTATTTTTCGCTTTCGTCGGAGCATCAGTGGATGTTACGACGTTTGGGAGCGCCCACATCATGCTCGTCGGCGGCGCGCTGATCGCGGTCGGGGTCGCGGGGAAATTCCTGTCAGGCTATGCCGCGTGGTGGTTCGATGGGGACAAGCGGGTGGTTGGCGCGGCTATGATTCCGCGCGGCGAAGTCGGGCTCATCTTCGCGCAGATGGGTCTCAGCCGGGGAGTTCTCACGGTGCCGTTGTTTAGCGCGCTGACGCTGATGGTGATGGTTACCACCTTCATCGCACCGCCTCTGCTCAAGCATCTCGCCGTGCGGCGTCCACCGGACCGCGAGGACCGGCCTGGGAGTGGCGGCGTTGACGACCTGGTCGCAGGCGCCGAGCGGCGGATTCTGCAGGACAGCTAGCGTCGGCGGGAAGAAGTGCAGATCTGCCCCTTCCCGCCGGCGCCGCGTAGTCGCTGTGCGTGCTACGGGTTCCCTGGTGGGGCCGGCTCCGAAGGTGCCGGCGTCGTAACGCCAGCGTCAGGGCTCGGCGCTGGTGCAGTGATGTTCACGTCAACGCCTGTGCGGTCCTCGGTCACGGTGCCACCGCGCATGAAGACGAACCAGACGATGACAGCGACGAGGAGCAGCACCACGACCACCCATGCCACGGTCGAGCCGCCGCCACGTTCAGGAGTCTGCTGGATCTGTACGTCAGCCATTTTGCCTCCGATGTAGAGAACAGCGAGGGAGAGCAGGT
>CAZOAT010000036.1:0-22829 GCA_964577965.1 uncultured Gemmatimonadaceae bacterium
CGGCTCAGCAGCGTCCGCGACGTGCGCGCGCCGCTCTCATCAGCCGGCGTCTCAGGCGGCGTCTCAGCCGTCATGGCTGAGTCGTCCGGCGATCGCCCGGATCTCGCTCTCGAGTACTTCGAACGGCCTTCCATAAGCGCGCGGGTTTGCCCGCAGCAACACGTCCTGCGGCGGAAGAATCGGAAGCAGACGCGTGCGTACCAGCTCACGCAGTCGACGACGAAGCCGGTTGCGCTCCACGATCGTGTGCTGGAATCGCGGTACGACTATTCCCACACGGGGATATGAGAGCGGGGAGACAAGCGTCCGGACATCGATGAACTCGGCGCGCACTCGTCTCCCCTCCTGCCTCACACGATCAATCTCTGCCTTGTGCGTCAGCCGGGAGCGACGCGGGAAGGCAAACCCTCCGCTACGCTGCGGCGTACTTGGAGGGAATCCTGACGGTCAGCCGCTTGCGGCCCTTCTTCCGGCGGCGGCTCAGAACTTCGCGGCCCCACTTGGTCGCCATACGCGCGCGAAAACCGTGCGTGCGAACGCGGCGCTTGTTGCGCGGCCGATAGGTGGGCTTGCCCATTACTTACTCCGAATGCGATGGCGTGCGTGATGTCTGAATGAAGCGGCTAAAGCTAATCCCCGCCGACACATACGACAAGCTCGGTCAGCTGCCGCCCAGTGATTTGACTTTTCCACATTGCGCCCGTAGCTTCGCTCCCCCTCGCTCCACCCTCTCACGCAGTTCATGGATCTCTCACCGGTCGAAGTCTGGACGCGCCTCCTCACTCGCGCACGCCAGGACCTCCCCGAACAGACATTTCGCACCTGGCTGGAGCCGACCGAGGCCCTCCGTCTCGATGAGTCGACTCTCGTGGTCGGTACCCATGACGGCTTCATGGCCGACTGGAACGAGAAGCGATACACCGAACTGCTGGAGAGCTACGGTCCGGTCGTTCTCGGCGAGCCGATCCGTGTGGTCTTTGAGGTCCACGGGGAGCGGAAGACCAGATCGCAGATGGATCTGTTCGTCGCGCCCCCGGCCGCGCCCGAGCCCGGGGCCGCCCCAACCCCGACGTCGTCCCCGCTGAACGAGCGATACACCTTCGGCCACTTCGTAGTCGGAAAGTCAAACGAACTCGCTGCCGCCGCCGCACACGCCGTCGCTCAGGCGCCAGGGAAGGTCTACAACCCTCTATTCGTCTACGGAGCTACGGGACTCGGCAAGACGCACCTCATGCAGGCGATCGCGCACGAGATTCTGGCTCGTCAGCCCGGGACGAGGATCACCTTCATCGGGACGGAGCAGTTCACCAACGACCTGGTCACGTCAATCCAGACACGGACGACGGTGGACTTCAGGCGCCGGTACCGTGAGATCGACCTGCTACTTGTGGACGACGTGCACTTCCTCCGTGGCAAGGAAACCACCCAGGAGGAGTTCTTCAACACGTTCAACGCCCTGTACGAAGCGGGTCGCCAGATCGTGTTGACCAGCGACCGGCTTCCGACGGAGATCCCCGGCCTCGAAGGGCGACTGGTGAGCCGCTTTCAGTGGGGGATGGTCGCCGACATCGATCTCCCGGATCTCGAGCACCGGATCGCGATCCTGCAGCACAAGGCGCAGATGGACCACCTCGAGATGACCATCCCGGAGGATGTCATCCGCTTCATCGCCGAGCACGTCCGCTCGAGCGTGCGGGAGCTCGAGGGGTCGATCATCAAACTGCTGGCTTACTCCTCGCTGAAGCACCGCGAGGTGACGATGGAACTGGCGCGCGAGGCGCTGCGGGACAAGCTGCAGCGTTCGGCGCTGGCCACGGCGGCACACGGTCCGCGCCTGGATATCTCTACGATTCAGGAGGCTGTGGCGCGGGACTGGGGAGTCACCACCGAAGGATTATGCTCCAAGGCACGCACCCAGACGCTGACAGTGCCGCGGCAGATCGCTATGCTGCTCACACGCGAGTTGCTTGGCACTCAGCTGGTGGAGATCGGTGTCGCATTCGGCGGGCGGGACCATTCCACTGTAATCCACAGCCTGGAGAAGGCCGCTGAACGGATCGCCGCCGATCCCACCATCGAGCGGAGGGTGTCGAGACTGCGGGCGAGCCTCTCCGCGCTGGCGCCATAATGCTCGCAATGAGAGGTGATCAGATGGCTTTGAGGACGATTTCCCCAGCATTCAGCCGGACATGACGGGTTCCATCAGAAAAGATGCAATCCCACAATGAACTGACATTACCCGTATTGCCCTAACCGCATGATAGACCATACGTTGTTGCGGTTTCCACAGTTGCCAACACCTCTACATCTACTGCTACGACTCCGTCATTTAGAGAAGTCAGTAAAGACGGATCGAGTGGATAAAGAGGAGCTGACCTCAGCCGTAATCGAGAACTCGAGAATCGAATGCGCTTCACCATAACGCGGGAGAAGCTTCAGGAGGGTCTCGGAGCGGTCGCGGCCAGTATCCCGACCAAGACGACGCTCCCTGTCCTTGCCAACATCCTCGTGGAGGCCGTGGACTCTGGGATACGGTTCTCGGGGACGGATTTGGACATTGCAGTCACGACCGAGGTCCCGGCGGACGTGGAGACGCCTGGAGCCATCACGATCCCTGCACGCAAGCTCTTCGACATTGCACGGGAGCTTCCTCCGGCCCCGGTGCGAATCACCACGTCCGGTGAGCAGCGTGCGGTGCTGGAGTGCGGCCGTTCGAAGTTCAAACTGCTGGGTCTTCCACGTGACGAATTCCCCACATTCCCGGCTGTAAAGTTTGGGGAAAGCTGGAGAATACGTTCAGGCGACCTGCACAAGCTGATCGGTCATACCGTGTTCGCTGTTTCGACGGAAGAAAGCCGGCCGATTCTCAATGGCGTGCTTTGGGAATTCCGGCCCACAGGCATGCGTATGGTCGCTACGAACGGTCATCGCCTGGCGCGGATGGAAGTTCCTTCAGGTGGAGATATACCGGCCAGCCCATCGGATCTGATCGTTCCGCCCAAGGCGCTGGAGCAGGTCCGGAGACTGTTCCCTGCCGACGAGGAACTGGAGATCGGGCGCGGCGAGAACCACATAGGCTTCCGCTCGCCGTTCACGGCGGTGTACACGCGGCTGATCGAGGGCCCGTATCCGAATTACGAGCAGGTGATTCCCCGTGACAACGACAAGTACGCGATCGCCGACAAGCAGGCGCTCATGGCAACGCTTCGCCGTGTCGCGATAGTGGCGTCAGATCAGACACACCGGATCCGGCTTTCCTTCAACGCGGGGCTCCTGAAGTTCAGCGTCCAGACACCGGATCTCGGCGAGGCATCGGACGAGCTTCCGATCCGTTACGAGGGAGACCCGCTCGATATCGGATTCAACGCGACGTATCTGATGGAGATTCTCAGGTACATGCCGACCGATGAGGTCAGGTTGACGTTCAAGGCGCCGGAGCGGGCGGCGACCATGGAGCCGGAGGGCTGGGACGATCCGGCCAAGTATCTCTGCCTGGTCATGCCACTACGGTTGGTCGACTAGCTACGGATCACGGCTGGCAGTCATGAGTTGCGTCAGTCATCAGTAGTCGGAAACCTGCGGATGCCCGGTTTCGCCACTGGGCACTGACCCGACTCAGTACTGAGAGTTTGGCGCCTGCCAGGCGTGATCCCGTACCGCGAAGGTCCAGTGGCATATCCCTCGCAACGGCTGCCTGCCATGACTCCGTTCAGGGTCGGCTACTTCGTGGGCAGCCTTGCGAAAGCATCAATCAACCGGAAGCTCTCGCTTGCACTGGTGCGTCTCGCACCGGAAGAGCTGGAGATGAAGGAGCTCCCGTACTCCGACCTCCCGCTGTACAGCTACGACTACGACGCTGATTACCCTCCGGTTGCGAGGGCATTCAAGGAAGCGATTGCGTCGGTCGACGCCGTGCTCTTTATCACGCCGGAATACAACCGCTCGATACCGGGGCCGTTGAAGAACGCGATCGATTGGGCAAGCCGTCCGTATGGTCAGAACTCATTCGAGCGGAAGCCCTCGGCAGTCATTGGCACTTCACCCGGCAAGATCGGTACAGCCGTCGGACAGCAGCATCTGCGGAGCATACTGGGCTACTGCAACTCACCGCAGATGAATTCACCGGAAGCCTACATTCAGTTCCTGCCTGACTTGATCACAGGTGACGGGAACGTGACCAACGAATCGACGGAAAAGTTTCTCCGCAACTTCATGACCGAGCTGCACGGCTTCATAAGCAGGGTTTATACAGTGTTACCCCGTCCGGCGGCTGGCACGGCCCACTAGCCGTGTATCTGGTCCAGCAGGCGAAGAGATGGCGCGGAAGGTGTCTTCGTCCGGGCCGACGCCTCGAAGCCGGAAGATCACGAGGCGCTGGTGCGCGCGGCGGTCGATCGTTACCGGGTCGTACTATGCGGTGGACGGAGGGTACCTCGCCAGTTAGCTGGTTGCGTGAACCCCCTGGCCAGAGTGACAGAGGGCTGCCTTTCGGCAGCCCTCTGTCGTTGCGTCGAGTCATCGGCCTGTAAGCCGGGTTCTGTCGAACGGCTTTCACCGCCCGGCGATCATTTCTCTGGGAACGTGATCGCTCACGCCCTCAAGCAGCCTACCCGCGGCTCAGACGAGGTGGACGCCTCTCGCCGCTTACTTGGCCTTGCTCCGGCTGGGGTTTACCGTGCCGCCCGTGTTACCACGAACGCGGTGGGCTCTTACCCCACCTTTTCACCCTTACCGCCGCTTTCGCGGCGGCGGTCTGTTTTCTGTGGCACTGTCCGTCGGATTCTCATCCGCCCAGGCATTACCTGGCAACCTGTCCATGGAGCCCGGACTTTCCTCGATGAAGTGTGCAAGCAGGGACCTCACCGCGATCGCCCGACCGATGACTCGTCGCACTCGAAATATAACACTTTCTGGTGCTGACGCGGCCCTCATCCGTGCTGACGGACGCCGCTGTGGCGTGTCTTCCTGGCGCAGACTCAAGCAGGCGAGCCGCATCATTTCTGTGCGCTGATCGTGACCGGTGAGTGACTTCCCCTGCTACAGTGGCGTGCAGCCGCCACCAGAGGAAGACAATGCAACAGTCGTCGGAGTTCGCAGTGTCCACGATGCTGCCGCCTGCAGAACGCCCCCGCGTGGACGCGGCCAGCCGCGGCCTCTGCCAGCCCGTTCACCGTGACTCGCTCGACGCTGTGCTCTCCGACGTGCGGGAGCGACGCGCTCAGGCGGTGCTTTTCTCGGTAGCGAGGTATGGGGTGCTCCCCACCGCCCGCATCGCGACGCTCGTCAGAGAGTTCCCGCAGGTTCCCGCGATAGCGCTTCTGTCGGCCGATGATCCAGCCACTCCGCACGCTGCGCTGTCGCTCGGCCACCTCGGCGTTCGCACGCTGATCGACGTGCGGCGCCCGGATGGGTGGGGGCGGCTGCGCGGTGTGCTCATGGCGGAACGCTCGGGAGACGTCGAGCGCGAGGTGCTCGCGCGGCTTACTGTGGACCTGGCTGGCGTCCCCCGCGATTGCTGGCAGTTCTTCGAGTTGCTGTTCGCCACGGCGCCGCGGGTGCTGACCGTCCGGCAGCTGGCCCTTCAGCTCAGAGTCCTTCCCAGCACCCTGCTGAGCCGGTTCTTCCGCGCGAAGCTGCCGCCGCCCAAACGGTATCTCTCACTTGCCCGGCTCATCCGGGCCGCCAGGCTGTTCGAGAATCCGGGCTTCTCGGTCGCAGCCGTCGCCAACCATCTCGAGTACTCATCACCGCAGAGCTTCGGTCGCCACGTGCGGAACGTGATGAAGATGTCGCCGGTCGAGTTCAGGCACAGGTTCAACGCTCACCTCATGACCGAGCACTTTCGCACAGAGCTGGTCCTGCCTCACCTGGAGGTGCTCCGCTGCTTTCGGCCGGTGAACGCGGACCCGGCGTGGGCGAGGCCGGCGGGGAACTTCAGGCCGGAATACAGTCCGTCCGTTGCGAGAGTCGCGGAGCGGTGAGGCAAGTGACCGACAGCCGCGGCTGCCTCGGAGCGCTCACGCGGATGCGTGACTTTGCCTGGCCAGGGCAATTACCTCGCGCGCGGTTGCAAGTGCGATCACCGGGTACCCCTGTGCTTCGATAGCTTCGCGACCTCCCTCCTCGCGGTCCAGTACCGCGAGCACGCCGATCACGCGCGCATTCTCGTGCTCCACCGCGGCCGCGGCGGTGAGGGCCGAGGCTCCGGTGGTGATGACGTCCTCCACTATCACCACCCTGTCGCCTTCCATGAAGGGGCCCTCGATTCGCCGTCGAGTCCCGTGCGTCTTCACGTCCTTCCGGACGGAGAAGGCGCGCAGTAACCGCCCACTCTCCAGAGCACTGGCGAATGCAATGGCGTAAGCGACCGGATCTGCGCCCATCGTGAGGCCGCCTGCCGAGTCCGCTTCCCAGCCACGCTCCCGCAGGGCGCTCAGCCCTGCGGCGCCGACGGCCCGGAGGCCCTCGGGGCTCATCGTCGTGAGACGCGCATCGACGTAATAGTCCGAGCGTTTACCTGAGCTGAGCGTAAATTCTCCGAACTCCACCGAACGTTCAGCGAGTAACTGTACCAGCTCGATGCGCGGATCCATTGGCGCGCAGGTTACGCGCGGCATCTGGGCGCGTCAACACAACGAGGAACTGCCCACGCAGTGAGTGCCACGTGGCTTGACTTTCTTCCAGGGATCATCGCGGTCATAGCGATCGCGACGATGCTTGGCATACTCTGGCGCCAGCACGTGCAGAGCCGCCGGCTTGCCGAGCGCTCCCGCGAGCTCGAGCATCTCTCCCTCGAGCTGATTCGTGCGAACCGCATGAAGAGCGAGTTCCTGGCGAACATCTCACACGAGCTTCGCACTCCGCTGAACGCAATCGTCGGCTTTATCGATCTTCTGCAGGAGGGCGTGTACGGAGAGCTCAACGAGCGGCAGGCGTTGCCAGTGCACCGGATCCAGTCGTCGGCCACCCACCTCCGACACCTGGTGGACCAGGTGCTGGACCTCGCCAAGATGGCTGCGGGCCGGATGGAGATTCACCCCGAGCCGCTGGACCCTCAGTCCTTTCTGCAGGATGTACTGACGGAGATGGAATCGCTGGCTGCGGAGCGTGGGCTCACCACGGCCCTGGAGCCCTCTGCGCAGCTCCCCAGAATCTCGACGGACCCCGTACACCTGCGGCAGATACTGGTGAACCTGATCGGCAACGCCATCAAGTTCACCGAGAAGGGAGGCGTTGTCGTGAGCTTCGACTGGCTGTTCGGACGCCCCGACGGAGCGGACCCGACTCACGAAAAGCCGCGACGGTGGTGGCTCACCGTTGACGTAAGCGATACCGGCGTCGGGATAGCTCCGGCGGACCAGCCGCGGGTCTTCGACGAGTTCGAGCAGGTTGGCGCTGGGCCGCGCGGTGACTCGCTTCGTCGCGGCACGGGGCTCGGGCTGCCAATCTCCAGGCGGCTGGCCCACCTGATGGGCGGCAGCATTACCCTCGAGAGCCACCCCGGGCGTGGCTCAACCTTCACCCTATGGCTGCCTGCTCCAGCACCAGAGGGTACAGCGGGTCAGTGGGGAAGGGACTGAAGCGGGCGGCTGCTGTGAATGCGGGTCCGGTTATGGCGCGTCCGCGTCGGGCTACCGCCTCAGGATTCCCTTCATCTTGGTGAAGAGGCCTGACTTCTCCACCGGGAGCAGCAGCGCGTCCTTGAGCGCTGCGGCGAATGCCGTCACCGATTCGTATCTGTCGCTCGGCTGGCGCGACAACCCGCGCATTACCACTTCCTCCACCTGCGGGTGGAAGGTGGTCTCCTCCCGGGCGGAGTTGAGCGGCTTCGGCGGCAGAGTCAGCAGCTGTGTGAACATCTCTCGCGGATTCCGCGCCGCGTACGGCAGCGTCCCGGTGAGCAGCAGATAGGCGATGGTCGCGAGGCTGTACTGATCTGCCGAGGGGCCGACCAGTTCGCCTGAGAGCGCTTCGGGCGCCACGTACATCAGCGTGCCGACGAAGAACCCTGCGCGGGTCAGACGCTCCTCGGAGTCCATGTTCGTGTCTGCGGCGATCCCGAAGTCGAGCAGCTTCACCTTTCGCGTGACCGGATCGTACATCACGTTGTCCGGCTTGAGATCGCGGTGCACGATCTTCACGTCGTGCGCAGCCTGGACTGCCTCCGCAATCTGCTCGACGATACTCGAGGCTTCGTCGGGAGGAAGCGGCGCATTCCTCCGCGCGTACCGCTCGAGGAGCTCTCCGCCGGCCCACTCCAGAGCCAGAAAGTGATGACCGGTCTGCGCCTGCCCTATTTCGAGAGTCCGCACCACGTTCGGGTGCTCGACGCGCGACCCGTATTGCGCCTCTCGCAGAAAACGCGCGACGGCAGTCGGGTCATTGCGCAGCTTTTCCCGGAGTATCTTTAGGGCGACGAGTCCATGCTGCGGGTGGTGCGCCTGATACACGGCCGACGTCCCGCCTTCACCGATCTCGCTCCGCACGGTGTAGCTGGCGAGCGTGGTTCCGATAAGAGTTTGAGCTGGTGGCACGCCGCGAACCTAACGGCCGCCCCTAGGGGGGGCAAGCAACTGGAGCGGTTATCAGGTGAGGGGGGTATATGGCTGCACCATGCAGAAGGGACTGAACCTGACTGGCAAATCCAGCCGGCACTTGGGGCTTGCCGCGGTTGCAGCGTGCGTTGTGCTCGCCGCCTGCGGCGGTGGACGGCCACCCCGTCAGGGTGGCGTTCTCGTGCCGGTCACTGCCGACGCACGGCTGGACCAGGCTGTGGGCTTCTATCACAGCATGGGACTGGCGGCAGCCGCTGCACCGGTAGCCTTCGTGGGAGCTGCGGGACACTTCGCTACCACCCGTCCCGACACGTCGCTCACACTGGTGACGTTAGCCATCCCGAACCGCTCGCTCACGTTCGCCCGTGAGGGGGACAGGTATCGCGCCCAGTACGGTATCGACCTGAGGGTGCTGCTCGACGGTGCAGAGATACAGCGGGTGGAGGCGCTGGAGATCGTCCGGGTGGCGTCGTTCCGTGAGATCGGACGTGGCGACGAGAGCGTCGTCTTTCAGAGGTGGCTGCGGCTTGCCCCGGGGAGGCACGTCCTTCGCCTGGCGGTCCGGGACGTCGTGAGCGGGCGGAGCTCGGGTGATACGCTTGTCGTGGATGTACCGTCGTTCGGCGCGGGAAGGGGGGCGCTGTCTTCCCCGCTTCCGGTTTACGAAGCGCGTGCGCGCACGCAGCTCGACTCGATACCCGCGCTCGTCCCGCGCCCGCGTGCCACCGCGGTCTTCGGGCGCGACACGGTCGTGCTCGTTTACGTGGAAGGGTACGCTCGGACGACCGATTCACGTCTGCCGCTCGCCCTCAGTGTTCACAACGACGCAGGCGTTGTGGTGTGGAACGACACATCCAGTCTTGCGCGCACGGGTGCTCTGTTCAGCGGTTTGCTGCGGGTTCCGATCTCCCGTGTCGGAGTCGGAGTGGGTTTTGTGAGTGTCGTGCCGGCTGGCACCACTGACACGGCGCGTACCCCGTACTTCCTCAGCTTCGGAGAGGACCTCCCGGTCGCGCCCTTCGAGGAGATGATCTCGTATCTGCGGTTCTTCGCACCTGCCCAGACTCTGCGTGGGCTGCGCGATGCCGCGCCTGAAGAGCGCGCCCGGATGTGGGCCGAGTTTCTGCGCGCCACAGACCCGGTCCCCAATACGTCGGAGCACGAGGCGCTGCAGGCGTACTTCGCACGGATCCAGCTCGCCAACAACCGCTTCCGTGAGGAGATCCCTTCGGGGTGGGTGTCCGACCGCGGCAGCGTGTTCGTCGCGCTCGGTGAACCCGACAACGTCTACGAACAGACTATCACCAGCTCGGGCGGCCGGCGGCTCTCGTCACCGGTACGGATCCAGGTGTGGGAATACCGGCAGCACCGCGTGCAGATCACGTTCACTGACGAGCAGCAGTCGGGGCGCTACAAGTTCACCCCGCGCAGCGAAACGGAGTTCCGCTCACTGCTCCAGCGGGTACTCGCGCGCTGATCTCGCGAACATCTGTTCGCGGGGTGTGCTTGACACGGTATACCAGCATTCCTATATACGTGCCCGCGTCGGCGTGCGCCGGCGGATAGCAGTCACGGCGAGATCTCACGTAGGAGGCAGCGCGAAATGGCTAAGGGAAAGGTGAAGTGGTTCAATGACGCGAAGGGATTCGGCTTCATTGAACAGGAGGGTGGTGAAGACGTGTTCGTACACTTCTCAGCCATCACGATGGACGGATTCAAGACGCTCGCGGAAGGTCAGGAGGTAGAGTTCGAAATCAAGACTGGCGACAAGGGTCTCCACGCGTCGAACGTCCAGAGAGTCTGACCGCGGCTGCAGCGAAACTGAAGTGACCAGGGGGCGACGTATATTGGGAGCGTGCAGCTCCCTGCGTCGCCCCGCCTCTTTCTGGTAGATGGTTACGCGCTGATATATCGCGCGTTCTACGCGCTGATGTCGCGTCCACTCACCACCAGCCGTGGCGAGAACACTTCGGCCGTCTGGGGCGTCAGCAATTTTCTGCACCGGCTGCTGACGACGCACCGGCCCGAATACGTGGCGTGGGTGCATGACTCCGGTCTCTCTTTCCGGCACGAGACGTATCCGGCATACAAGGCCACGCGCGAGAAACTCGGCGAGGAGCTGCAGGCCGACTTCGACCGTGGCATGCAGCGGATAGCGCAGGTTCTCGAGGGCTACCGGATTCCAATCGTCGTTCTCCCTGGATACGAAGCCGATGACGTGATCGGCACGCTGGCGCGCGTCGCCACCGGCGGGGGCCTCAACGTCGTGGTGGTTTCCGGCGACAAGGACTTCCAGCAGCTCGTGCGTCCGGGGGTGTGGCTGCTGAATCCGGGGCGGGGCGGGGCCGCGGCGGTGGAGGAGCACTGGGTGGGAGTGGAGAATGCGGGCGAGCGGCTCGGCGTGCCGCCGGATCGTGTCACCGACTACCTGGCGCTGGTCGGCGATTCCTCCGACAACATTCCCGGTGTGCGCGGGATCGGCGACAAGACAGCTCGCGATCTGGTGACCAGGTACGGAACCCTGGAGGAGATAATAGAGCGGGCGCCGGAGCTCACCCAGAAGCGACCGCGCGAAGCGCTGCTCGCGCACGCTGCGGAAGCGCGACTGTCGAAGGAGCTCGTCACTATCCGCGAGGACCTGCCTGTAGCGCTCGATCTCGAGCAACTGAAGGTGCGGGAGCCTGACTCCGACATGCTGCGGGAGCTGTGGGTCGAGCTCGAATTCCACTCGCTGGCGCGCGATCTTCTGCCGCGCACCGCCGCGAAGGCTTCCACGAATTACGTGACAGTGGACACGATCAGCCAGATGCACGCCGTCGTGGAGCGCGCGCGAGTTGCCGGCACCTTCGCGCTCGACACAGAGACGATCGTGGAGCCGGACAGCCCGCAGAAGGGCGACCCCCTCCGCTCGCGACTAGTGTCTCTCGCCATAGCAATCGCGCCTGGCGAGGCCTACTACCTCCCACTGCAGCACCGCGAGCGTGCTGCTGCACAGGGAGATTTTCTTCTGGACATGTCCGGCGATCGCGCGCCCTCCGACGCGCCGGAAGATCGCCGGACGATGGGTACCGACGAGGCAGAGAGCTCCGACGGCGGGTCGGCGCCGCGCGCCAGAAGGAAGCGTCCCAAAGCCGCGACAGCCGCGCGTTCAGCGCAGACCGACAGCATCGCCGCGCGTGCCCTCGCGGACTCGCAGGGGATGCCCGTGCGCAATCTCCCGCCGCTGGACAGTGCGCAGATGGCGACGCTCCGCGCACTGCTGGCCGATCCCTCGGTGAAGAAGACCGCGCAGAACGCGAAGTTCGATCTGCTCGCTCTGCGCCATGCGGGAATGGTGCTGGATGGCATCGAGTTCGATCCGATGCTCGCCAGCTACGTGCTCGATCCGGGGAGGCGCTCGCACGGGCTCGACGTACTCTCTCTCGAGTTTCTCGACCATACGATGACGTCGTACGACGAGCTGTGCGGCAAGGGAAAGAGCGCAATTCCGTTCGATCAGTGTCCGGTGGACGCCGCGCGTGACTACTCGTGCGAGGACGCCGACATGGCGTTGCGGCTGCGGTCGATCTTCGAGCCGCAGCTCGAGACGTACGCGCTAACCCCGCTGTTTCATGACGTCGAGATGCCGCTCGTCGCCGTGCTGGCAGAGATGGAATGGCACGGCGTGGCGATAGATCGCCTCTGGTTCGCCGAGCTCAAGGAGCGTTTCACCCGCGAGCGCGAGTCTGTCGAGCGAAAGATCTACGAGACGGCGGGGACGGAGTTCAACATCAACTCCAACCAGCAGCTCCGCGAGGTGCTCTTCGAGCGGCTGGGCCTGCCGTCACGCAAGCGGACTGCGACCGGACCCTCAACGGATGCCACCGTTCTCCAGGAGCTGGCGGACGAGGGGCACGCGATTCCGCAGATGCTCATGGAGTACCGCGAGCTCTCTAAGCTGGAAAGCACGTACCTCGACACCCTGCCAGGGCTGGTGAATCCGCGTACCGGCCGGCTGCACACTTCGTTCAACCAGACAGTCGCGGCCACGGGTCGGCTTTCCTCCAGCGACCCGAACCTGCAGAACATCCCGATCCGCCGGGAGCTTGGCCGCGACATCCGCCGGGGCTTCGTGCCGCGGGCGGGCTGGTCGTTTCTCGCTGCGGACTACTCGCAGATCGAGCTGCGGCTGCTCGCCCACCTCTCGGGAGATCCGGCTTTTGTGGAAGCGTTTCACGCCGGAGGGGACATCCACCGGCAGACTGCGGCGATCATCTTCGACCTGCCGATGGAATCTGTGACTTCGGAGATGCGCGCGCGGGCGAAGACGATCAACTTCGCGACGATCTACGGGCAGGGACCCGTCGCGCTCTCGCGCCAGCTCAAGATCGAGGTGTCCGAAGCCCGTGAGTTCATCGCTCGATATTTCGAGCGCTTTGTCGGGATCCGAGACTACCTCGACGCGCAGGTAGAGTTCGCGCGTGAGCACGGCTATGTGCAGACGTTGTTCGGGCGACGGCGCTACATACCGGAGATGCGCGACCGCAACTTCAACATCCGCGCGTTCGGCGAGCGCACGGCGGCCAACTCGCCGATCCAGGGCTCGGCCGCGGATCTGATCAAGATCGCCATGATCCGCATCCATCGGCGCCTGCGCGACAGCGGAATGAGCACGGTCATGCTTCTGCAGGTGCACGATGAGCTCGTGTTCGAGGCGCCACCTGAGGAGATCGAGTTGGCGCAGGAACTGGTGCGTGAAGAGATGGAGCACGCCGCCGAGTTGTCCGTGCCGCTCGTCGTTGACGTCGGAACGGGCAGCAACTGGATGGAGACGAAGGAAGACTGAGAGCCGGGTCTCTTTGGCCAGTCCGCTTGCCTGCCCCGTATCCGTGGGCCAGCCGAACCTTGCGGCTCGTACGAACTATGTAGGCTCTTCGTCTCTGCCGGCAGACTGTCCGCGGCGCTGAAGACCACCGATCATGGACTTCACCAGGCGGCGGAATGCGATGGTGGCGACCGCGTACGGCAGCACGTAGAAAGCGAGCCACACTGCAAACACGGCATAGAGGATCACGAAGCGGCTCACCTGCAGTCCGAGCAGAATCGTGAGCGCGCTCAACGCCACAGCAGACCACTGCAGCCCCGTGAACTTGAGCTCGTAACGCATGCGCCACGGCGAGCCTGCCGCAGCTCCGATCGTGGCGCGCCCGGAAGTGATTACGTGAAGGATCCCGAGGTGACGCGCGCGCCAGGGCGAGGGAAGCCGGAAGTGCACTGCGCCGTACGGAGTTCGCTGAACTTCGGCTCCCAGCGCGCGAAGCTCCTCCTCGAGATGCGTGAGAATCCCCTGCGCTTCGCGCGCAGTCGGGGTTATGTCGAGCGGGATCGATCGGATCACAACCCTGTGGGCAGTGGGAGGAACGTGGAGTCGAGACCGAATCGTTGCGCCACGTGTGCCGCGAGCGCGCGAACGCCCAAAGTCTCGGTGGCGTAATGGCCTGCGTAGATGATCGCCGTGGTCGACTCAGCGGCTGCCACGGCTGTCCAGTGAGGGCCCTCGCCAACTATCAGCGTGTCGAGGCCGAGTTCCGCCGCTTCGCTCAGGGTTTCGGCGCTGGCTCCCCCGCCGGTGCAGATCGCCCAGCTTCGCGTGTGGTGATCCGGTGCGCTGGGTGAGATGCGCGCGGTGCCACCGTGTTGCGCCGCGAACCGCCGGGCACGCTCCAGCAGCTGCGCTGTAGGAATGTCGGCATCGCCTCGCACGCCGGCATAGATCGTCTTGAATTGCGCGAATTCGCCGGACGGCTGCAAGCCGAGCTCGCCCGCGAGCAGGACGGCGTTACCCAGCTGTGCATGGCGGTCGAGTGGCAGGTGTGCGGAGTAGACGGCCAACCCTGAGGTGATCAGCCGACGCAGGCGATCGAACTTGCGCCCGGTTATCGGCTCAAGTCCACCCCAGAACATTCCGTGATGAACGAGGAGGAGATCGGCTCCAGCGCCGATCGCGGCATCAACCGCAGCCGATGAGAAGTCCACCGCGGCTGCAACGGAACTGACCTCGCCCGCATTGCCCAGTTGCAACCCGTTCATAGCCTGCGGATAGTCCGGGGTAATCGCGACCTCGAGCAATGTGTCGAGGTATGAGACAATGTCTGGGAGTGGTGCCCGACCGCTCACGGTGTGCGCTCGTGTGTTTCGGAGAAGTGTGATGTCGCAGAGGTCGAGAGCGGCTGCCCGACAGCCAAACTGTGTGTCGCACAGCGGTTAAGCGATGTTGAGAAAGGCCATCCCTTTGTCCACATGTACGCCTTGATCACAAAAGGCCTGTACGTCATCGCAGATATTCCTCGGCGGGAAATTTTCCCCGGAAGCTTATTCCTCACGCTTCACTCCCATTCGCTCGAGCAGACGTTCGAGATCTTCGTTCGAGTAGAAGCGGATGGCGATGTCGCCTCCTCCGCCCCGTCGAGCGCTCACCTTCACGTCCGTCTGCAGGTGCCGCCGAAGGTCGCTCTCGACCGCCCTGGCGCCCTTATCCGGCGCCGTTCCTGGCTTGGCAGCGCCCCTGTGACGACGCTTCCTGGCCCCGGTGCGTGCCTCGACCGCCCGGGCCGGAAGCTTGGCTCTCCTCACCTCTTCGGCCAGAGCAGCGATCGCTCCCGGGTCGCCCAGTACGAGTAGCGGCCGTACCTGCCCGGCTGTCAGCTCCCCGCTACGCACCAAGGCCTGCACGCTGCTCGGAAGTTCGAGCAGGCGCACCAAATTAGCGACAGTTGAGCGACTCTTTCCCGTCAGTTCTGCGACTTTAGCGTGAGAAAGGCCAAATTCTGTAGCGAGTCTCTGGTAGCCCTCTGCTTCCTCCAGCGGATTCAGGTCGGAGCGCTGGAGGTTCTCTACCAGAGCCAGTGCGAGCAGCGTCGAATCGTCGGCCTGGCGCACCACGGCTGAGATGCGGTCCCATCCCAGCGATTGCGCAGCCCGCCAGCGGCGCTCACCGGCTATCAGCTGGTAACCGCTGCCTGAGGGGTGGGGTCGGACGGTGATCGGCTGCAGCAGTCCACTGGACTTGAGGCTTTGTCTCAGCTCTTCCAGTTCCTCAGGCGGAAACTCCCGGCGCGGTTGGAGTGGATTCGGCCCGATGTCGGCGACAGGGAGCTGCTGCAGGGCCGCCGCGTCCGCGGCTCGAGGTCGGTCGCCGTGAGGAGCGGATCCCAGAAGCGCATCCAGCCCTCTGCCAAGCCGGCGCTGCGGCGTGCGATCAGCGGCCATTGCCCTGCCCTCTCGTACGCTGTATGAGTTCCTCAGCCACTGCCAGGTAGGCCTGAGCACCGGCCGATGCGATGTCGTACAGAAGGATCGGCTTTCCAAAACCTGGTGCCTCTGCCAGGCGCACATTCCGTGGGACGATTGTCTGAAACACCTGGGCTCCGAAATACTCCCGGGCGTCGGCAGCCACCTGGCGGGAGAGATTGAGACGGGCGTCATACATGGTGAGCAGGACTCCGTCGATGCTGAGTTTTTCGTTGATCCCGTGCTGGACCCGGTGCACGGTATTCAGCAGCTGCGACAGCCCTTCGAGGGCGTAGTACTCGCATTGGACCGGGATCACCAGCGCGTCCGCTGCTGCCAACATGTTGACCGTGAGGAGCCCGAGCGAGGGTGGGCAGTCAATGAGGATGAACTCGTATTCGTCCCGAACGGGCTCGACCGCCACTCGGAGAGCGTGCTCTCTGTCGGGGCGATCGATGAGCTCGACCTCGGCACCGGCGAGGTCGGCCGTTGCCGGGAGGACGTCCAGCAGCTTGAGCTGAACTCCCTTGTGGCGGGCCCTGGCGAGCGATGCATGGCCGAGCAGGACATCGTACACGGAGGAGCCTATATCGGCACGCTCGATCCCGACGCCGCTGGTGGCGTTAGCCTGGGGGTCGCCGTCGATGAGCAGTGTATGCTGCTCAGCCGCAGCCAGACTCGCTGCGAGATTGACGGCCGTGGTTGTCTTACCTACGCCTCCCTTCTGGTTGGCGACAGCGATGATTCTGGCCACCCGGCTCTGCGATTGTGAGGAGCGCGCAATATACGAATCGCGAGTCGCCCGTGCAGGTCACGGGGCCAAATGGGTGTTTCACGTGAAACGAGGCAGCGGCTCACGCTGTTTCACGCGAAACACCCCCCCAAATATCGGCTGCTATTGGGGCGGCAGGAAGCGCCACCGGGTCTGGACGTCCACCGCTACAGTCTGCTGTCCAGGATTGATCGGCGTGTCTGCCATTCCGGCAACCTGGGCCTCCATCCTCATGGGCATGGGCGGTGGAGGGGCGTAATGGGCGCCCACGTGCGCTTCTATCAGCTGACCCACTGATCCACCTGCGGCCCGTGCCATCGCCTCAGCGTCTCCCCGGGCAGTCTGGATAGCCCTCGCGATCGCCTCCCGGCGAGCGATCTCGGTATTCGACGCGTAGAAGTTGAGGCCCGTAATCCTGTTCGACCCTGCGGCGAGCGCGGCGTCCAGCACCGGCCCGACGCGATCCAGCTGATGCAGCTCGACGACGACGGTGTTCGTCACCCGGTAGCCTACCAGCCGCGCCTCCTGGTTGGGATCGTGCCGGTACTCGGGAAAAACATTGAACTGCGCGGTGGAGATTCTGTCCTGCGGAACGCCCAGGGCGCGGATCGCGGCGATCACGCGCTGCTGAATGGTCGCATTCTGGGCGGCGGCGGTGGCCGCGTTCTCCGCCCGCGTCTCAACGGCCACATGAACTGTCGCGCGATCCGGGGTTACCATGACCTCCCCTCGAGCCCCAACATTGATCGAAGGCGGCATAACTGGCGGTATACTGGCAACATCCTGCGCCAATACTGGCGTCGAAACAGCGAAGATCCCAGCGTATAACAACCTCATGACACCCTCCGATACAATAGTTACGCACTTGGCGCTCGTCTCATCACGCAGTTCACTACCGGTTGCTTGATCGAATTAGACGGCCGAGAACACCGGTCGTTTTCCTTCAAGGCTCAGCGGCCGTCTAGATCAGTGCTGCTGCGCATGCACCGTTCCCAACTGTCCGCGACTGGGCGGCTTATTCCTCTGTCGGCGGCCGTCCGCTGCGAGGCGGCTGCCGGCGGCGCTTCACGATCTCAATGGCAAGGTTCTGCAGGTCGCTCGGGCTAACCCCCGGAATTCGCGCGGCGTGCGCGATCGACTGCGGTCGGATGCGCGCGAGCTTCTGTCGCGCCTCGTAGGACAGCATCGTCATCGCCTCGTACGGCGCGTCGGGGTCGAGCGCCATCTCCTGCATGCGACGCAGCTTGTCGGCTTCCTGCCGCTCGCGTGCGAAATAGCCCTCGTACTTCAGCTCGAGTTCTGCGCTCAGCACAGCTTCCGCATCCAGATCACCTCCGACGCCAGCCGCGGCGAACGCGTCACTCAGCGAGACGCGCGCGCGCCTTGCTACGTCGGCGATTTTCATCGAATGCCGAAGTTGCGTGCTCGCCGCGCGCTCGAGGAACTCCGATGCGCTCGCAGGCGTGATGCTGGTGCGTGCAGCCAGCCCCAGCGCGTGTTCCACGCTCTGCAACCGACGCGTCGCGATCCTCTCTTCCTCAGGTTCGTACGCACCGAGCTCCATCATGATCGGTGCGAGCCGCTGCAGGGCGTTGTCCTGCCGAACCGTGAGTCTGAACTCCGAGCGTGACGTAAAAAGTCTGTAGGGCTCGTCGACGCCCTTTGTGGTGAGGTCGTCCACCAGGACGCCGACGTAGGAGCTCTCTCTGCCGAGCACGAGTGGCTCGCGGCCGGTCAGCGCGAGGCCGGCGTTCAGCCCAGCGAACACGCCCTGCCCCGCCGCTTCCTCGTAGCCCGTCGTGCCGTTGATCTGGCCGGCGAAGTACAGGCCAGGGATACTTCGTACCTGGAGAGTGCGGTCGAGCTGCCTCGGCTCGTAGTAGTCGTATTCGATTGCGTAGCCAGCGCGCGTCATGTGCACGTTCTCCAGCCCGCGAATGCTTCTCAGTGCGCGCAGCTGCACGGGGGCCGGGAGCGACGTGGACAGACCGTTCACGTACAGCTCTGACGTGTCGTGCCCCTCCGGCTCCAGAAATATCTGGTGCCGCTCGGCGCTCGCGAATTTCACAACCTTGTCTTCGACCGAGGGGCAGTAGCGCGGCCCCTGCGACGCGATTGCGCCGCCGTACATCGCCGACAGCGAGATATGCTCCCGTATGATCTCCTGCCCCTCGCGCTCGAGGAAGGTGATCCAGCACGGTAGCTGTGCAGGATGCCGGACGTCATCGCCCGTGCGACGCGGCGCATTCCAGAAGTGCGACCACGAGTAGTCGAACTGCTCGATCTCGCTTTCCTGCGCAGCGAGCACATCGCGGTTCACCGATCGCCCATCGATTCTCGGGGGCGTGCCTGTCTTGAAGCGCGCGACAGCGAGACCCGCTTCTTCCAGCTGTTCCGCGAGATGAGTTGCGGCGGCGTCTCCGGCGCGACCTCCTGATATCTGCGTCGTCGTCCCGATGTGAATTCGGCCGCGCAGGAACGTGCCGGTTGTGATGATCACCGCGCGTGCTTCGAAGCGGCGTCCCTCAAGAGTTTCGACGCCGCGCGCGCGACCGCCTGAAAGAATGAGCCGCGCGACGGTGCCCTGGATGGTCTGCACACGCGGCTGGGCCTCGATCAGCGAGCGCACGGCTCGCCTGTACAATCCTCGATCGCACTGGGCGCGGGGCGCCCACACGGCGGGTCCCTTCCCGCGGTTCAGCATCCGGAACTGCACCGTCGCCAGGTCCGTCGCGCGGGCCATCACGCCACCCAGAGCATCGACTTCGCGTACGACTGTACCCTTTGCAACGCCGCCGATCGCCGGGTTGCACGACATCTGACCGATCGTCTCGAGTGCGGTTGTTATGAGCCCGACACGTGCCCCGACGCGCGCGGCAGCAACCGCCGCTTCAGTTCCGGCGTGTCCCGCGCCGACGATGATGACGTCGAATTCCTGCTCCGCGGTGCTGCGCGCACCCTGCGATTGAGAGCTCACGATCCAATGTATATTGCCGCCGGTGCGCCTGTCTCCGAGTGACCGATGCCGATAACCGTCGCCGCGGGCCAACCCGTGGTATGCATCCGCCGCGCAGCGTTCGAAGAGGCGGGTCTCACGCGCGTCGCCCTCGATGAGAGATTCAACCTCACCCCCGACGAGTTCACCGTCGAGGCTGCGCTCATAGTGATTGGCCCGCTGGCGAACGACGATCTGCTTACCGACCTGATCACCGCTCTCGAGTCGGCAGGACTTACATACTTCGAGGATTTCTTCGAGCTGAGTGGAAACTGGCCGGAGTGGCTTCGCCTGTATGTGATGGTTGCCGACCGTTAGTGCGGAGCAGGCCGTCCCACTCGCATTCGTAGCACCAGCTGGGACGCAGCCACGGAACAAGACGCATCAGCCCGCGTGACTCGAGCCGCAGCGTAGGGGAGTCGCAGTTCGGGCAGCGGCCATCATCCGGCAGGATCCAGAAGAAGAAGACGGTCGCGATTACTGCTCGCAGGATGAAAAACCCCACGAACACGACGGCGAACAGCACACCGTCGCTCACCGGGCCGCTCCTGCGCGGCACATCTCAGAGCCGCCTCTCGACGAGCGACCAGGGCTCGACCCAGGCAACGTTCCCTTCAATGCGCTCGATGACTACGTCTGTGCCCGCTTCGATCGGCTGTCCATCCAGGCTCAGCGCCGACATAACGTAGGTCTCGCCGTGCAGATGGTAGGTGATCCGGCCGGGCTCGCCTCCGATACCTGACGTCACGACTGCCACGTGCCCCTGAATCGCCTCGGCGATCTCGTGCGGGTCTTCCAGCGGCGCACGGAGAGCCCACATGGCGAGGAGCGCCCCGATGCCCACCCAGGCCGCTACCGCGGCGGTGGACGCGACAAGGATCGTCCAGAGCAGTCCGAGCCCACCACCGGCGAGCAGGTAACCAACAGCCCCCCACGCTGTCATCGCTGCCGCGACCGCCGGCAGGTTGATCGCAGGGTGTGGCCTGCGGATCTCCTTCCCCCGGCGCCGCTCGACCCCGAAGAACGAGACCATGACACCAATCGCGATCCCTGCGATGAGCAGGAGCGCGGCAATCACCCGCAGAATCATCATCGTGCCCCCACAGTGCTACCGCTGCGCCAGGTGCGTTCTGAACCATGCGATTGTTTCGGGCCAGGCCGCATCGGCTGCGGCTCGATTGGCTCCTTCCTGGCCGTCGAGCTGACGGAGGAATCCGTGCCCGGCACCCTCATACGTGATCGGGCGAAATGTCTTCCCCAGTGCCTGCATCGCCGAATCGATCGCCGGAACGGTCGTGTTCACGCGGGCGTCACGGCCGCCGTACAGTCCGAGGATCGGTGCCCTGATGGTCGCCGCCGCTTCCGGCGGCGGCGAAGAGCCGTAGTACACGACCGCGGCGCCAAGATCGGGGACTCGCACCGCATGCTCGAACGCCCGCTGTCCGCCCCAGCAGAAGCCGACGATTCCGTATCGCGGCAGCGCGGCGGGGTGCTGCATCACGTGCGCTGCAACGGCGCTCAGCTGGCGGTGGACGTCGTCCACGTTCAGTGTTCGAATTGCCGCTGTAGCCGCCCGACCATCCGGGTTCAGGGGAGAGCCTGGGATCGCGTGTCCTGTAAGAAGGTCCGGGGCGACGGCGATGAACCCGGCAGCCGCGAGCTGGTCTGCGACGCCTCGGATCCATGGACTCAATCCGAAGATCTCATGCACCACCAGCACGACCGGCGCCTGTGTCGAACGCTCAGGAAACACAACCCAGGTGCGCACCGAATCGCCCTGCGGCGTGCGAATCATCATCCACTCACCGTGTCGCGGTGAGTCGACAGGGGCGCCGGTTGCCGGCAGCGGCGCGACGGCTGCCTGCGCCGTTGACCCCTGAACCTCAGACTGGTTCACCCCGGTCGAGCAGGCGACCGGTGTCGCGAGCATCGTCAGCGTCAACAGCGTACCTCTCTTCATGCAGCACCTCCGGAAACAGTCGGCAGGGGTGTGGTTGTCCGGCACTCAGCGACGCGGGCGGCGAGGAACTCGAATGCGCGATCTTCGGCCCAGTACGTCTGACGCCACGGCATCCCGGAGACGAAACCTACGTGCCCGCCTTTTGGCACGAAAACGAGCTCCAGGTGAGAGTTCCCACGCGCAGATTCCCGAACCTCCTCCAGGACATCCGGGGGCAGGAAGGGATCGTCCACGGCGCTGATGAGAATAGTTGGCGTGCGAATGCTCTCGAGCACCGGCAGTGAACTCGACCGCGTGTAGTAGTCCTCCGCTCCGGCGAAGCCGTGCAACGGGGCGGTGACCTGGTTGTCGAAGTCGTACAGTGTGGCAGTTCGCGCGATGGCGTCAGGGTTGAAATGGCTCTCGAACAGTTTGCCCTTCGCGAGCGCCTTCCGCTTGAGCGACCGTACGAAGTGCCGCTGGTACACTCTCGCGAACCCGCGCTGAATGTGCCGCGCCGAGCGCGCGAGGTCGAAAGGAACAGAGATCGCAGCGGCGCCGGCCAGCCGTGCCGGAGCGTCCGCGCCCTCTTCCGACAGAAGCCGGAGGAGTACGTTACCGCCGAGCGACACCCCGGCCATCACCACCAGGCGGTCGGGCTCCTCCCTGAGGATCCACTCCAGCGCCATGCGGGCGTCCATCGTGTCGCCCGAGTGGTAGAAGCGCGGGAGGAGGTTGAGCTCCGGCCCGCACGACCGCCAGATGAGCAGTGTCGCGTGCCAGCCGCGCCGCTGCGCCTCCGCGAGCATCCCTCGTGCGTAGTGCGAGTGCAGGCCGCCCTCGAGACCGTGCAGCAGGAGGAGGTGCGGGGCATCGCCCTCGCCGGCGAGGCGGTACACGTCCACGATATCCGAGTCGGGGGTCTCCCAGCGCTCGGGCCGCAGCTTCAGGCGGGGGATCTTCCGGAAGAACCGACCCCACAGCGTCTGTAGGTGTGGACCCGGGAGCCAGCGGGCCGGCATGAACTCGTTTCCGCTCATCACTCAGCTTTCACACGCAGCTTACGCGCCTCCGATGTCTCGCCGAAATTGCCTTCATCCACCCCGCATCGTAATCAGGTGTCATTCCGAGTTCTCGTAACCGACGAAATAGACCCAGAGGGCGTCGCCCTCCTCTCAGCCGAACCCGCGCTGCAAGTGGACGAGTCCCCGACTCTGTCGTCGGACGTCCTTCTGTCGAGGATTGGAGAGTACGACGCTCTGGTCGGCCGGAGTGCGACCCGAATTACCCCGGAGCTCC
>CAZOAT010000037.1:0-22220 GCA_964577965.1 uncultured Gemmatimonadaceae bacterium
CGCGCCGAGCCTTCCATCGACTCCTCGCGGCTTCCCGATGTGCCGCTTCCTGAATGCCGGTTGTTTCCGATATTCGAGCTGCTCCTGTCGGAGCCTGATCCCGTGCTTCCGGAGCCTCCGCCCATGGGCTCAGGCTGCGACTCTGGACGGTCCTTCATCCCTTTCTCATTCTCCGGGCGGCCCGTGGAGCCGCTGTTGCGATTGCGACCAGTCATTGCTGCATCCTCCGTCTGCGAGGTTGATTTCCCGTGCTCAGTGTTCAGACTGAAAGTCGCAACGCACGTGCCATCCACATTCACCCG
This sequence comes from uncultured Gemmatimonadaceae bacterium, assembly GCA_964577965.1. Lineage (GTDB taxonomy): Bacteria > Gemmatimonadota > Gemmatimonadetes > Gemmatimonadales > Gemmatimonadaceae > DASUUI01. Next base: position 303 of record CAZOAT010000037.1, read on the forward strand.
TCCAGAACGCGTTCTGTGACCCTATGCGTCTGAAAAGAAATTCGTGCCACTGAAGCCTCATCTGCGTCCTGAGTCTCTTACCGCCGGAGCGCGCATCGCTCTCGTTGCGCCCGCTGGAGGGCTGCGCGGTGAAGAAGATCTCGCGCGGGCGATCGTCAATGTCCGCTCGCTAGGGTGGGAGCCGGTCGTCGGCAGGTACGCGCTGGAGCACGACGGCTATTTCGCCGGGAATGACTCACAGCGGCTCGCCGATCTCAACGCGGCACTGCGCGATCCGGCGACGGACGCGGTCTGGTGCCTGCGTGGCGGCTACGGCACCGCGCGACTGCTGCCGGAGATCGACCTCGACGCACTGCGGCGTGCACCGAAGACCGTGATCGGATTCTCCGATGTCACCGCACTCCATTCGGCAATCCAGCGTGAGTGCGGTATCGTCGCGTTCCACGGTCCGGTGGCACGGGCCGAGCTCAGTGAGTTTTCCCGCTCGTCGCTCGTCCGCGCCGTGACCGCACAGGGAAATCCAGCCGGGCGCGCCGAGCAGGCCCGTACGATCCGCGGGGGCAGCGCGGAGGGCGTGCTCGCCGGCGGCAATCTGGCCGTCCTCACCTCGCTCGTCGGAACGCCGTACGCGCCGGATCTCGACGGCGCGATCCTCATCCTCGAGGACATCGGCGAGCGCACCTATCGCCTCGACCGCATGCTTCGGCAGCTGTACCAGGCCGGATTGCTGGAAGGGTGCCGTGCGATACTGTTCGGGGAGTGCATCGACTGCAGCGAGCAGACGGAGAGTGGGACGCGGTCGCTGGACACGGTGCTCGCGGAGATGGCGGAGCTGCTGGGCATTCCGTGCGTTGCCGGTGCGCCAATAGGTCACATTGCAGAGCAGTGGACGCTGCCGCTGGGTGCAGCGGCCAGACTCGACGCCGACAGCTGCGTGCTGGAGGTGCTTGATACCTGAAGTGACGGAGAAAACATGCCACAGAAGACTGGCGCCGATCTGATCGCCGAGGCGAAGGAGCGCATCCGCGAGATCAGCCCCGAAGACGCCGTGAAACTGCGCGCCGCCGACCCCGACGTCGTGTTCCTGGACGTGCGCGAGCCGAACGAGTGGATGATGGCACACGTCAAGGGCGCGGTCTTCATCCCGAGGGGCCAGCTGGAAAGCCACGTCGAAGGTGCCATTCGCCGCGACAGCAAGGTCGTGGTGTACTGCGCGCGCGCCAATCGCTCGGCGCTCGCTGCGGACACGATGCAGCAGATGGGCTACAGCGACGTGTACTCCCTGGCGCGGGGCTTCGGTGGGTGGACGGACGCGGGCGGCGAGGTCGAGGCTTGAGCAGGCGTACGACTCAACCGGCGGAGGCGCCGCCGGTCGCGATCCATCCAGCAGCACCGCGCGTTCAAACGCAGCAGTTCGAGCTGACCAGTACGCCCGATCAACGGGAGTTCGTCATCCGGGGCGATGTCTACCTGGCGCCGGGCGCGACGACAGGCGTCGTGTTCTCTCACGGCTTCAAGGGATTCGGCCGCTGGGGGTTCTATCCGTATCTCGCGCCGTACGTCGCCGCCGCAGGGCTGAACGCGGTGACGTTCGATTATTCAGGGAGCGGCATCGGCACGGACAGGGAGACGTACACCGAGCCGGACGCGTTCGCGCACAACACCTACACCCGGGAACTGGAGGACCTCGCTGCAGTCGCGGCGGAGGCACGGAGTCGCGGCTGGATCGGCGCGCGCTACGGGGTGTTCGGGCATTCGCGCGGCGGCGGCGACGCGATTCTGCACGCTGCCCGCTCGCCGGACGTGGCAGCGATCGTTACCTGGGCGGCGGTCTCGCACGTGCTGCGCTGGCTCCCCGCACAGGCTGAAGAGTGGCGCAGCCGCGGCTTCACCGAAATCGTGAACGCCCGTACCGGCGACGTCATGCGCCTGAACGTGTCGCTGCTCGACGAATGCGAGCGGCTCAGCGACACTGAGCTGAACATCGAACGCGCAGCCGCGGGCATCACAGTTCCCTGGCTGCTCGTCCATGGTACCGCCGACGAGAGCGTTCCCGTCGAGGACGCGCACCGGCTGTACGCGGCTGCCGGCGGCGGCAGCGCGCCTCACGTGCAGCTCGCGATCCTCGAGGGCGCCAATCACGTCTTCGGGGGTGCGCACCCCCTTGGCGATCCGCCGGAAGTGCTGCGCAGACTGGTGGCGAGAACAGCGGACTTCTTCGCCACGCATCTTCGCTGAGCGGAACCGTCGGTGTCGCTCGAGCGAACCCTCAACCAGCCGTACGTTCGACGGCTCGCCGATTCATTGCAGGAAAACGTGGGCACGCCAACATCCCCTGAGGGCATCGGCGCCTGGGCGGCGGTCGCGCTGATCTTCCGCGCCGTTAACGACTCGGCGGAGCTCCTGTTCATCAAGCGCGTGGAGCGCGAGAACGACAGCTGGAGCGGTCAGATCGCACTCCCCGGCGGACGCCACGATCCCGACGACGAGTCGCTGCTGAGCACGGCTGTCCGGGAAACATGGGAGGAGATCGGACTCCAGCTTGGCACCCTGGGTGAGACGCTCGGTGTGCTCAACGATGTCGCGCCGCGTACACCCGTGCTGCCACCGATCGCGGTGCGGCCATACGTCTTCGCGGTCCCGCCGCAGGTGGCCACCGTTGCGGGGGTCGAGGTCGCTGAGATCTTCTGGGTCCCGCTGGATCATCTGCGCGACCAGAGCCGATGGGCGGACACTCAGGTCGATGCCGGCGGTGTTTCGCTGACGGTCCCGGCGATCACGTACGGTGAGCACACGATCTGGGGAATGACGCACAGGATTGTCCTGCAGGTTCTGGAGAGGCTCGGCGACGAGTGACCGGGATGAAGCGGTGAGCGAGTGAGGGCGGATTCTTTCAGCTGCGCCGGGCACTCGCGGCCCTGGCTGGCCGCCAGCCCCAGGGGTTGCACAAGTTTAGGGCATCCTAAATATTAGCTGCATGTCTCCTGAAGAAGCGGCTGAAAAAGAGAAGGACGAGCTACCGGCTCCGGAGCCCCCGCCCACTCCTGTTCCCTCGGCCGAGCCGCTCCCGGCGGAGTTCGCACCAGCGGCGGGGTGGCGGCGCGCGCGGCTCACGCCGTCGCTCGCGGAGGTCTACCGCTCCATCCCGGTAACCGGGGCCACCTGGTGGCGGAAGATCCTCGCATTCGCGGGCCCTGGCTACCTCGTAGCGGTTGGATACATCGACCCGGGGAACTGGGCCACGGACCTCGCGGGTGGGTCGCGGTTCGGATACACGCTGCTCAGTGTGATTCTCCTTGCCAACGTGATGGCAGTCCTGCTGCAGGGACTCTCGTCCAAGCTGGGGATCGTTACGGGGCGCGATCTCGCTCAGGCGTGCCGCGACCACTATTCGACTCCGGTAGCCTTTGCCCTCTGGGCGCTGTGCGAACTGGCCATCGCTGCCTGCGACCTCGCGGAGGTGATCGGCTCGGCGATCGCGCTGAACCTTCTCTTCGGGATCCCGCTGCCGTGGGGAATCGCCATCACTGCGCTCGACGTGCTCCTCATTCTGTATCTGCAGAACAAGGGATTTCGCTGGGTGGAAGCGTTGATCATCGCACTCCTGCTGACGATTGGAGCCTCATTCGCGTTCGAGCTCATGCTGTCACGGCCGGACATCGGAGGTGTGGCGCGCGGCTTCATCCCGACGCCGCAGGTCATCACCAACCCTGAGATGCTGTACATCGCGATGGGCATTCTCGGTGCGACGGTGATGCCGCACAACCTGTATCTGCACTCCTCCATCGTGCAGACGCGGAAGTACGAGGCTACTGCGACTGGCAAGCGGGAGGCGGTCCGCTACGCGTTCATCGATTCAACGATCGCGCTGTCGTTCGCGCTGTTCATCAACGCCGCCATTCTCATCGTGGCGGCGGCGACGTTCCACACGACCGGCCACAGTGAAGTGGCCGAGATCCAGGACGCGTATCAGCTGCTCACTCCGCTGCTTGGCGCGGGCGCCAGCACGGTCTTCGCGCTCGCGCTGCTGGCTTCCGGTCAGAGCTCGACGCTGACGGGCACGCTCGCGGGCCAGATCGTGATGGAGGGCTTCCTCAACCTCCGCATTCGTCCCTGGCTGCGGCGCCTGATCACCCGTATGATCGCGATCATACCCGCAGCGACAGTCGCGATTATTTACGGCGAGAGCGGCACGGCGAGACTGCTCGTCTTCAGCCAGGTGATTCTCAGCATGCAGCTGTCGTTCGCGGTGTTCCCGCTCGTGCAGTTCACCTCCGATCGCGTGAAAATGGGCGAGTTCGTGAATCCGGCGTGGCTTCGGATTGCCGCGTGGTCGGTTGCTGCGACCATCGCGACTCTCAATATTTGGCTGCTCCTGCAGATATTCGGGGAGGTCGCAGCGTGAGAGCAGCTGCTGATCGCTGATGTACAACAGGATTCTCGTCCCTCTGGAAAATTCGTCATACGACGACGCCATCATCGCACACGTCCGCGAGCTGGCGCGGTTCTGCGGCGCCTCTGTCGTGCTCATTCATGTGGCCGACGGCTGGGTGGCGCGAAACATGAAGCAGCTGGATCTGCGGGAGTCGGAGGAGATGCGCGACGACCTGGAGTACATCGAGCGCGTGGCCGCCGGGCTTGCCGCCGACGGACTCACCGCCGAGGCGATACTTGCCGGCGGAGATCCCGGCAACGAGATACTTGCAGCGGCGGAGCGTGAAGGATGCGATCTCATAGCGATGTCGACGCACGGCCATCGTTTTCTGAACGATCTCGTGCGCGGGAGCGTGGCAAACGCGGTACGTCACGCGACGACCATCCCGGTGCTGCTGCTGCGCGGCGCGCCGCCCGACAAATGATGCCCGCGCGAGCTCCGGGCCCCGGGGGTGACGATAGTAGCATCACCGGCCCCATCGAGGATTATCTCAAGGCGATCTACGACATCGAGTTGCAGGGAGGGTCCGCATCGACGAATGATATCGCGGCGCGGTTGTCGTTCGCCCCCGGCTCAGTCACCGGCATGATGCGAAGGCTCGCCGATCTGGGGCTGCTGACTTACGAGCGGTATCACGGCGTGCGTCTCACGGCCGCGGGCCGTTCTGCAGCGCTGCGTACACTGCGCCGTCACCGCGTGATCGAGTCGTATCTCGTTCACGCGCTGGGCTACGACTGGGACGGCGTGCACGAGGAGGCGGAGCGGCTGGAGCACGCCGCCTCCGACGCGCTCATCGACAGAATGGCCGCGGCGATAGGGGAGCCGGCCGTGGACCCGCACGGAGCTCCGATTCCAACCCGCGATGGTGCGGTAGATGAAACGCAGTACTGCACGCTCGCTGATCTCGGACCCGGGCACCGGGTGCGTGTCGTGCGCGTGACTGACGATGAGCCTGAGGTGCTGCGCTACTTCGCGGAGCTCGGCATACGACCGGGGGCCTCACTCGCGGTCCTCGCCCGCGAGTACGACGGGCCGATCACGATCGCGATCGGGGGGGAGCGCCTGTCGCTGGGCACAGGGCTCGCGGGCCGCGTGATGGTGGATCTGGTTTCAGACGTTACGGCGCCGGCTCACTAGGCGGCGTTCCACGCATCGCCGGGGTCGGCGAGGCGCGATCTCCACGCCACCTGCTCCAGCGACGAGGCACGCCTGAACGCGGTACGGGCGAACCCGCACACGCTCCGCCAGTCGCCGTGCGCGCCAAGTGCCCAGCTGCGCTCCAGCTCCGGCGCCACCTCGTCCCACGCCAGGCCCAGATAATCCGGATCCATTCCTGCGAGGTGGCCGAGCACGTAGGCGGGTCGCACGTCATCGTACTCGATGTCGCGTGAACCGGCACAGGCGTGATCGAAGTGGGCCTGGTAATAGGTGTCGTCCTGCACCGAGAAGAGCGCCAGCACGTCGGAGACGCTGCGCTGCAGCCACCATCCTCCGGCGGACTCCCTCATGGCGCCAACGAGCGCGGGTGGGGACGTGATGGGCAGGCGCGGCGCTCCGCCGGCGCCCGAAGAGGCGCGTGATGCCGGTTGACCTTTGCTTGGGCCCATTCTCACTCTGCGTGGATGCGTCTGGTGGATCGCAGAGCGATTACGCGCAATTCAGGGACCACTGCGGCCGCTTGACAGCGACGCGGCGCGCACGCCCGTTTCAACGATGGCGGCGTCCGTGAGGATCGGCACACAGGGGTGGAACTACCAGGACTGGGTCGGATCGTTCTATCCGCCTGGAACGAGGCCGGCCGATTTTCTGTCGATATACGCGCGGGCCTTCGATACCGTGGAGGTGGATTCCACCTTTTATGCGGTTCCCGCGAGCTCGACCATAAAGAGCTGGGCCGCACGCACGCCGCCGGGGTTTCTCTTTTCCCTCAAGCTTCCCCAGGAGGTCACCCACGAGAATCGTCTGCGCGATGAAGCCGGCACTACCGAGCTCTTCTTTCAGCGAGTGCGTGAACTGGGAGACAAGCTCGGTCCCACCCTGGTACAGTTGCCGCCTTCGTTCGAGGCGTCAGAACTGCCGGCTCTCGTCACTTTTCTCCAGCGGCTTCCAGGGGGAATGCAGGTCGCCATAGAGTTCCGTCACCGCAGCTGGATGCATGCGGGCGTGTATGCGCTCCTGCGGGAGCACAACGTTGCTCTCGCGCTGGTGGAAGGCCGCTGGCTCCAGCGCCGCGCGATGCTGACGCTCGCGGGCCAGCCGACTGCTGACTTCAGCTACATCCGGTGGATAGGCCCGGACCGTGACCTCGTCGATTTCTCACGGGTGCAGGTGGATCGCACGCGCGAGCTGGAAACCTGGCGCGGGGCCATGGACTCACTCGCCGCAAAGGTGGACACCATCGTCGGCTACGTGAACAATCACTACTCCGGCCACTCTCCTGCCACGGTGCGACAGCTACAGCGGATGCTCGGAGCACCGGTCATCGAGCCGGACATGCTGGGCGAGCAGCTGCAGCTGTTCCGGTGAGGGTTCGCGACAGGGTCGTGCTGGTGGTCGCGCTGGTCGTCGCTGCAGCCTGCGTTCGTCTCGGTCTCTGGCAGCTGGAGCGGCTGTCGGAGCGTCGTGCCTGGAACTCGGTAGTCCTATCAGGGCTGAACCGGCCGGCAGTGCCGCTCGATTCCCTGCGTGGCGACGCCACCGGAAACCAGTATCGTCGCACGATCGTGGATGGGGCGTACGAGCCCGGGCACGAGCTGGTGCTCGCCAACAGGCCGCGGCGGGGCTCCCCCGGCGTGCATATCCTCACGCCGTTGCGGCGCGCCGGCACCGATACCGCAGTGCTGGTGCTCCGCGGCTGGGTTTATGCGCCAGACGCAACGCATGCCGAGCTCGGTCGCTGGCGGGAGGACTCAGCCCGCGCTCAGCCGGGGTATGTACAGCTGTTCGACACGTCGGGAGTTGACGGTCCGGCGGTGCTGGAGGGACGCATTCTGCGGCGACTGAGCTATGACGCTGCTGCGGCTGCGGTCCCGTTCCCGCTCGAACGATATCTTGTGGTATTGAATGACGGGGCCGACAGCGTGGCGGGTGCACCACCACGCCTTGAATCTCCGTCGCTGGGAGAGGGCAATCACATGAGCTACGCATTCCAGTGGTTCGCGTTCGCCACGATCGCGGTCGCCGGCACGCTCGTCTTCCTGCGTCACTCGCGCCGCCCGCGTGCGGCGCACACCGAACGGTTCGAGCCACGATGACAGAAGAAACGACAGGCGCGCCAGGCGAGATCGAAGCAACCGAAGCAGCCGTGAGCGAGAGCGAAGCGAGAGAAGTCGCCGAGTCCGCCCGCGAGACGGAGTGGTCGCATCCGAGTTTCGTGCGGGAGCTGTTTCTGGGGCGCTTCCGTCTCGATCTGATCCATCCCCACCCGCAGCCCGACCCGGAAGAAGAGATACGGGCGCGGCCGTTCCTCACTCAGCTCAGGCTGATCGTGGAGCAAGCCGATTCGGAGGAATTCGATCGCACTGGAGAGCTTCCCGAGGAGATTGTGCAGCGGCTGCGCGACATCGGGGCGTTCGGAATCAAGATCCCGCAGGAGTACGGTGGTCTCGGACTCTCGCCTCTGAGCTACGTTCGCGCGATAGCGACGGTGACATCCAAGGACGGCTCGCTCACCGCGCTCCTCTCAGCACACCAGTCGATCGGGCTGCCGCAGCCCCTGGCGCTGTTCGGGAACGAGGAGCAGAAGCAGCGGTACTTCCCGCGTCTGGCGAAGGGCGCGATCTCCGCCTTCGCGCTCACCGAGGTGGAAGCAGGCTCGGACCCGGCCAACCTTCAGACGACGGCCACGCCGACCGAGGATGGCAGCCATTTCATCATCAATGGCGAGAAGCTGTGGTGCACCAACGGAAGCAGGGCGGAGCTGCTGGTGGTGATGGCCCGCACACCGGATCGAATGGTGGACGGGAAACCGAGGAAACAGATCACCGCTTTCATCGTGGAAGCGAACAGTCCCGGCGTGGAGATCGTCGAGCGGCTGCGTTTCATGGGACTCAGCGCCATGGAGAACGCGCTGCTGCGCTTCACCAACGTGAAGGTGCCGCGGGAGAACATCCTCTGGGGCGAGGGGCGCGGTCTCAAGCTCGCGCTGGTGACGTTGAACACGGGCCGTCTGACGCTCCCGGCGGGCGCCGCGGGGGTAGGGAAGGCTATGCTCTCGGTCTCGCGCGAGTGGGCGGCGCGCAGGATTCAGTGGGGCCAGCCGATCGGGAAGCACGAGGCGATCGCGCAGAAGCTCGCGCGCATGGCGGCCAACACCTTCGCGATGGAAGCGGTGGCCGAGCTCGCGACGCTTCTGTACGAGCGCGGCAACTACGACATCCGGCTCGAGGCGGCCGTGGCCAAGATGTACAACACCGAGGCTGGCTGGCGGATAGTGGACGATGCCGTGCAGATCCGTGGTGGCCGCGGCTATGAGACTGCGGAGTCTCTCGCGCGCCGTGGCGAGGATGCGATCCCGCTCGAGCGGGCGATGCGCGACTTCCGGATCAACCTGATCTTCGAGGGGACTTCGGAGATCATGCGGCTGTTCATCGCGCGCGAGGCCGTGGACCACCACTTCACGCTCGCCTTCGACATCGTTAACCCGCGCACATCGCGCAAGGAGAAGCTGGCCGCGCTGAAACGCGCGGTGCCGTTCTACGCCACGTGGTATCCCTCACGCTGGGTGAACAAGTCGCGACTGAACCGCTACAGCGATTTCGGGCGGCTCGCCCGGCACCTGCGCTACGCCGAGCGCACTACGCGGCGACTGGGGCGGTCAATCTTCCATGCGATGGCGCGGTTCGGGCCGAAGCTGGAGAAGCGGCAGATGATCCTCTTCCGCGCGGTGGACATAGGCGCGGAGCTGTTCGCCATCTCGGCAGCGTGCGTCCGCGCGAAGATGCTGGCGAGTAAGGGAGAGCGGCGCGCGATCGATCTGGCGGACGTATTCTGCCGCGAGGCACGGCAGCGGATCGAGCGATCCTTCGACGATCTCTTCGGGAGGAACGATCCTGCCCTCTACCGCCTCGCGCAGCGCGTGCTGGCCGGCGAGCACGCATGGCTGGAGGACGGCATTGCGCGCTACCCACGCCTGAACCGGATGCAGAACGGCGCCCCCGCGAAGGAGACGCCGTCCGAATCCGTGGAGGAACTGGTCAGGGCGTAACGGCAGGCTGCGTGTCGATCCTGGCGGTGAATCCGAAGTAGGTGAGGACGATTCCGATCGCGGCGTGCAGCCAGATGTCGTTGCCGCCGATAGGCACGATACCGAAACCCGTGGGGTCCACGAAGCCGAGTACTGCCAGCACCAGGTAGATGACCCCCGCGATCTGGGCAAAGCTCCTCGCGCCGGCGAATGAGCGCGCCGCAGCGAGGCCCCAGATGCCGAACAGCAGATGAACCACGTTGTGCGCGACGTTGACCGGGAACAGCCCCAGCAGCATCGCCTCCTCCATCGTCACGCTGAAGAAGAAGCCGGCGATCCCGATGATGAGGAAAATGACTCCGAAAATCTGCGCGACTCTCTGAACGGTCGTCATGCGTCCTCTCCGGATTAGCGGTGAGTGCAGCCGATGAAAAGGTGCGACTACAGCAGCGTTCCCCGCAACAGGAGCACCGCGATCGAGAAGTAGATGCCGATCCCGGTCACATCCACGAGCGTCGCCACGAACGGTGCTGACGCACTAGCGGGGTCGAACCCGAGCCGGCGAAGAATGAAGGGCAGCATCGAGCCCGCTATCGTGCCGAAGAAGACTATGAACAGCAGCGTCAACCCGACGGTCAGCGCGATCAGTATGCTGTGTGGGCCGTAGTCCCAGAGGCCAAGCTCCTGCCACAGCAGAATCCTGAAAAATCCGATGATTCCGAGGATCACGCCGAGCGACATGCCGGTGAGCGCTTCCCGCCCCGCTACGCGCCACCAGTCACGCAGCCGTACCTCCCGCAGCGCCATCGCCCGCACGATCAGCGACGTCGCCTGCGACCCGGAGTTCCCGCCGGAGCTGATGATGAGCGGGATGAACAGCGACAGCACGATAGCCTGCTGCAGCTCGTGCTCGTAGTACTGCATCGCCGACATTGTCAGCATCTCGCCGACGAACAGCGCGGCGAGCCAGCCCGCGCGCTTCTTCAGCATCATCAGCACACCGGTCTGCATGTACGGATGCTCGATGGCTTCCATCCCACCGAACTTCTGCACGTCCTCGGTATGCTCTTCCACCAGTGCGTCGATGACGTCGTCCACGGTCACGATGCCGATCATCCTGCCCTGGTCGTCCACGACGGGTAGCGCCACCAGGTCGTAATTGGAGGTGAGCTGTGCAGCCTCTTCCCGGTCGGCGGTGGGCGAAATGGTCACCACCTCCTCCCAGGCGACATCGCTGATCCTGGCTCCCTCGGGAGCCGCCAGCAGCTCGCGCAACGACAGCACGCCCATCACGCGACCCTGCGGATCGGTCGCGTATATGGCGTGCATCCCCTCAGTTCTCCCCGAGCGGGCAATACGGCGGACCGCCGTCAGCGCATCCTCCACCGTCGTTTCCCCCGGGACGGAGACGAACTCGGTGGTCATCAGACCGCCAGCGGTGTCCGGCTCGTAGGCGAGCAGCCGCTCGGTCTCCTCTCTCGCCTCAAGGGGGATCTCGGAGAGGATCTCGTCGTACGTCTCCTCCTCGAGCTCCTCCATAGCGTCGGCGCGCTCGTCGGGATTCATCTCGGCGACGATTCGCGCAGCTTCCGGAGCGCTCATCTCCTCCAGCAGCTCGGTGCGCAGCTCGTCGTCCAGATATTCCAGCACGTCAGCTGCGCGCGCGGGCGGCAGCGCCGCAAGCAGGTCGCGAACCCGGTCGTGCGGCAGCAACTCCGCCACGTCCGCCAGGTCGGCCGCGTGCATCTCCTCCGTCTCCGCCGCAATCGCCTGCGGCGCACTGTCCAGGAGGTCGAGGATGTCCGGCGCTATCAACGCCGCCACCACGCGCTCCCGGCTCCGCTCCATCATCACCGCAGCTGCGGGAGCGTGCGCCGGTCCTCGATGGCGTCCGTCAGCTCGTAGCCTGCGACTGCGACCGCCTCACGCAGCGCACTCTCGCTGGCGCTCCCGTCGTGCTCGACGTCGGCGCTCCCCAGTCTTACATCAGCGCGGACCACGCCGGGCACACCCGCGAGCGCGGTGAATACCGCCCGCCTGCAGTGCACGCAGCTCATTCCCGCGATCGTGAGCCTGGTGAGCACAGTACGTCAGCCCTGCGGTGCGTCGGCGGAGGGGCCGTAAGTGCCGGGCACCGGGATGTCGAGCAGCCGGAGATACACGCCCAGTTGAGCCCGGTGGTGCACCATGTGATTCATCCCCCAGCTCCGGTATACCTGCCAGCGGGGGAGCGAGAAGAACACGTTGTCTCCGGCCATGAGAGTCCAGGGCACGTCCAGCATCTCGTCGCGCGCCTGTCCGATGACCGCTTTCGCCTTTGCGACACTTCGGTCGAAGAGGTCGAGCAGCTCGCGACTGCTCCCGCACTTCGCCGCCTGGTACGCCGGTCCGCCCTCCGGCCTGAAGTTGAATCCATCGCCCGCGAAGATGTGCGCGACCCAGTCAGGCAGCTGAGCCACGTGGGATGCAAGCTGCCCCAGAGTGTAAGATTTGGGGTGCGGTTGCCAGGCGAGCTTGTCCTCCGGCACGCGCTCCAGGACGCGGCGCGTGCTCTGCATCTCCAGCTCGAACTCCGGTACGAGGTATTGTGTCGCGGACATTCTGCTCTCTGAGGTTTGCGTCAGTCGCTCATTCTATATCGGGCGGCGCGCGGCTGTCAGTGATGCCCCGCGGGTATGGCTCCCCGGCTGTTGAGCCCGGCCGTGAAGCGACCCCCGTAACACTGCTGCCCGCAGGAGGAAGATCCTGATGCGCGTGGCCTTCATAGGGCTGGGAGATATCGGCAGACCGATGGCCGGGCACCTGGCCACCCGCTTTGAGCTCAGCGTCTGGAACCGCACGGCGGCGAGGGCCGAAGCGTTCGTTCAGTTGCGCAGCGCCGTCGCGGCTTCCTCGGCCGCGGAAGCGGCGGCTGGCGCGCATGTGCTCGTGACCTGTCTGCCGACGTCAGCGGAAGTCGAGGAGGTCCTGTTCGAGGCCGGAGCGGCCGGGAAGCTGGACCACGCCGCGCTGGTGATCGACTGCACCTCGGGCGATCCGGCTACGAGCCGCTCGATCGCGGCGCGACTGCTCGAGCACGAAATCGGATTCATCGACGCTCCGGTGAGCGGCGGCGTCGTGGGCGCCGAGGCGGGGGAGCTGACCGTGATGTGCGGTGGCACCGACAGCGACGTACAGCGGGCGAAGCCCGTGCTCGAGGCATTCGCGTCGAAGATCGTGCACTGCGGAGGAGTCGGCGCGGGGCACGCGGTGAAGGCCGCGAACCAGGCGCTCCTCGCGGTTCACATCTGGGCCACAGGTGAGGTACTCGCCACGCTGAAGAAAGCGGGGGTGGATCCCGCGCTGGCGCTGGAAGTGATCAACGCGTCGAGCGGACGGTCGAATGCGTCACAGAACCTGATCCCGGAGCGCGTGCTTTCGCGGGAGTTCCCGCGGACATTCCGGCTTGCGCTGCTGGACAAGGATGTGAGGATCGCCCTGGAGCTGGCCCGGGAAACCGGAACAGCGGCACCCTTCACAGAGCTTGCATCGCGCCTGTTCGAGGACGCCCGCTCCGAACTAGGCGAGGAGGCGGATCACGTCGAGGCGGTCCGGCTGATCGAGCGGGAAGCAGGGGTCGAGATAGCCAGCGTAGACAGCCCAATCAATTGAATGTCGTTCTCGCCGCCGGAACCGGCGGATTCTTCTTTCTCGTCTGCAAGGTTGGCTCGAGCGCGTCACGGAACAGGTCGTAGTTCGAGCCGGGGTGCCACCACACCCAGCCATCGTATCCAGCATCGTAGACTCCCTGCTTCTGCGCCCGCAGATGCTCGGCCTCGTACCGCGGCTGGCCCAGAGTGAATGCCTGCAGCCAGGGCCGCACATACTCGCCGTCGGTGAGCCCGATCGCCTCGTTGCGTACGCGGGCACGCGCGATCGCGATGTGAACGATCTGCTGTGGCTCTGCGTTCGGCCGCGCGATCCCGAAGGAGCCACGCGGGTAGTGCGACGGATACACCATCGGCAGCATCACGTCCACCGCTTGCGCCAGCGGTTCCCATCGCTGCCCGATCTCCAGCGCACCCTGAACTGTAGTCGTGAGCCCGAAGACGTCTGCGGTCGTACGGATCCCGTGCTTGGCGTATCGCTCGCGTGCAGTCCGGAGGAATTCTGCCAGTGCCTCTGTCTTGCCGCGGTCGCGATGCTCGGGGAATACCTGCGGAGCCAGTCGCCTGTACGGCTCGGGGAAGCGGATGTAATCGAACTGGATCTCACCGAAGCCCATGCGGATCGCTTCGTCGCCCACGCGGAAGTTGTATTCCCAGATCGTGTTGGCGTAGGGATTCACCCAGGTGAGCCCCTTCTCGTCGCGCCACGGCGAGCCTTCCGCAGTGCGGATCACGTACTCAGGGTTGTTCCGCGCGGCCACTGAGTCCTTGAACACGACTATGCGCGCGATCGGAAGGATCCCGCGAGCACGCATCGAGTCAACCCACGCGGCCATGGACCGCGACTTGGTGGCAGTGCCCGCGTTCTTCTGGAGGAGCGGGTCTTCCGAGTGGAAGTTGAGCCCGAACTCGTCCTTGATGTCCACGACAAAGCCGTTGATCTCGGTGGAGTCGGCGAGCGCAAGCAGCCGGCGCATCTTCGCCGGGTTCTGGATCGCGAACCTGTTCAGGTACAGCGCGCGGATCGTCGGTGCCTTGGCGCGCTGCAACTCCATCGTGTGCTGGTATCCGCCACTGTTCGGAAACGACGGCGCCAGTGCGGAGACCGCGATGGCCAGGCTTTCGGCTGCCGCGACCGAGTCTGCGGCAGCGGTGCTGGGATCGGGGGCCACGTGTTCGCCGCGTGCGGCGACCGCTTCGCGTCCGGCGCAGGATGCCAGCAGGAGGCTGGCGGCGACCGGCAGAAGTCGTCGCGTGTGATGCAGAGGATGATTCATTCGGCTCGTCTGTGTGCCGGCTTTGCGCCGGATAATCGGTGAGTCACTGTATATTGCCCGCCATGCTTACCCCAGTCGGCGGCTCACGTTTCGCCGGCCATCCGGGCTCCCGCCCCGCAGACGCTTCAGGCGCGCCGCGATGAATGAATCTAGTCAAACCGGGCGCGACCCAGCGTCGCGGCCTGCATCAGAGTCTCAGCATGAGACGTCGCAGATAATGATGCCTCAGCATTCCAACGTGCTCGGGCACGTTTTCGGCGGGGTGATTCTTTCCATGATGGACACGACTGCGGCTGTCGCGGCCATGCGCCACGCCCGCAACCCATGCGTCACCGTCTCGATCGATCGCGTCGATTTCAAAGAGCCGATTCACATCGGCGAGCTCGTCGTGATGAAGGCGAGCGTCAACTACGCGGGGAATACGTCGATGGAAGTCGGTGTTCGGGTCGAGACCGAGCATCTGCTCACCGGCACGCGCAAGCATACCAACTCCTGCTACCTCACCTTCGTTGCAGTGGACGCGGCCGGCCGGCCGGTGAGGGTGCCGGGACTGATTCCAGAGTCGGCGCAGGAGAAGCGGAGGCATGCGGCCGCACAGGACCGCCGGCGTCGCCGGCTGGAGGAGCGTACTGCGGAGGCTCGCCACGACACGCCGGCCGGGGTGGGGCAGGAGTGACCCGGGTCTTCACAGTCGAAGAAGCGAACAGGACGCTTCCACTCGTGAGCAGGATCGTCGAGGACATCGTGCGCGACTATGCCCGGTGGCGTGAGAAGGTGGATGCTTTCGAGGTGGAGGTCGCCCGCTCCGAGGGCGCTGAAGCGGGGGCTGACGCGCTGCGCTTCGAGCAGGAGGCGCAGTCGCTTGCCGAGGAGATCGAGCGGTGCGTGGGCGAGCTCGCAGAGCTCGGGGTGGAGTTCAAGGGGTTCGACGTGGGTCTGGTGGATTTCCCGGGCGAGGTGGACGGACGCCCTGTGTATCTCTGCTGGCGTCTCGGTGAGGCTCAGGTGGAATACTGGCACGACATGGAGTCCGGCTTCGCGGGCCGCCAACGACTGCACGCCGTGGCTGGTGGTGGAGACCAGGGTGACGGGGCGGGGAGCGAATGAGCGCGCGTCGCGGACGCCGTTTCGTCGATGCCGCCGGCACAACGTGGTTTGCCGAGGTCCGGTTGCCCGGGGCGAGTAACGCCATGGTCGTATTTCACGATGAGAGCGGCGACGAACCCTCACGCTACGCTTGGCATATCTGGCGCGGCCCCGAAGCTCGCAGCGTAACCTCGCGGGTCCCGGCCCTCCGGGTGCTCGAGTCGCTCAATAACGATGAGATCGCGCTGCTCTTCCGGAAATCGGCCCCGATCTCGACGCCACGCGCTCCGCTGAACCTCGCCGTCAGCGGCTGAAGCGGGGACAGCGTCCGTCGCCTCCTCAAGCGGCGGCATCAGCACGCATGCGCCGCCCCTCGGGTTCTTCGGCGCCAGATGCTGCGTAACCTATCATTGCCAAAAAGAGTCGTATAGGTTACATATGGCAATGCCCAATCCCTGTGAACACCTGCCTGAGAGACCCTACGCATGCCTGCAACTGTGATGTCGCGCTCTGAGAAATTCCTCCGTTACAGCCGCCGCGGGTTAGCCGTCCTGCTCGGGCTCGTGCTCACACTGGGCGGCGTGTCAATCGCGATGGCTCTTCAGCCGGAGTCCGACATGTGGCCATCGGTGCTGCGGATGCTGCCCATTGTGATAGCGGTCGTCGCAGCGGCGCTCGTTGGGACGCTCCGGAGCGACCGCTGGAACCCGCGGGCGCCCGAGGCGCAGGCGATCATGCAGGACGAGTGGCGTCAAGCGAACATGGATCGTGCGAGACGGATCGCGTTCGCGGCGATTCTCATCGTCCAGGTACCGATTGCGCTGCTGTTCTCACATCTGCCCACACTGCAGGCGCTCATGGCGCTGGCTGTGTCCACCATGACTATCGGGATTTCGCTGCTCCTCGCACTGTTCCTCTACTTCGACAGGGACGGCTATGAGCGGTGAGGCTCTCCACAACACGCTCAAGGTGCAGCGTGCAGTTCGCGATCTCACCCAGGCGGAGCTGGCGGAGCTGGCAGGCGTCACGCGGAAGTCCGTAAACGCGATCGAGGCGGGGCGCATGGTGCCTTCAATACTGCTTGCTTTGAAGCTCTCCCGCGTGCTGCGTGTGCCCGTCGAGGCGATCTTCAGTCTGAACGGAGATCCTCAGCTGCATCCCTGAACGGGATCTCGATGGTCATACCGTCGCGAGCGATGACCGTGTGCGGAAAAACCGCGCGGGCTTCACGCTCCAGCTCCACCGCTTCGCGTGAGTAGCGCGCGGAGAGATGTGTGAGTGCAAGCTGTCCCACGGCTGCCTGCGCAGCGACCTCCGCCGCCTGCTTCGCCGTGGAGTGCCCCGTTTCAGCTGCCCGCGCCGCCTCTTCCTCTCCGAAAGTCGCTTCGTGCACCAGAAGATCGGCACCCTGCGCGATCTCGACAGTGCTCGCCGACGGGAGGCAGTCGCCTGTTATGACGACGCGGCGGCCGGGGCGTGCGGGACCGACGAGCTCCTCCGGGGTGACCGTGCGTCCGTCTGCCAGCTGCACGGTGCGCCCTCTGTGGAGGTCGCCCCACATCCGCCCCTCCGGCACCTCCAGCTCACGTGCCCTGTCGGGGTTGAACCTGCCTAGCCGGTCGTCCTCAATGAGCGCGTAGCCGAGCGACGGCCCGGCGTGCTGCACGGCGAACGGAACGAGAGAGTACGCGCCTCGCTTGAGCGGCTCCCCGGGCGTGCATTCGGTAATGGTCACGGGGAATTCCTCCCGGTCGCTCCCCAGCACCAGTGCGCGCCGGAGCACCCTTTCGCAGCCGCGAGGGCCGTACATCCGCATTGGCTCGGTGCGTCCCTGCAGTGCCAGCGTGCGGCACAGCCCGATCACGCCCAGGATGTGATCGGCGTGCAGGTGGGTGAAGAAGATCTCATCCAGCGCGAACGTGATCCCGTAGCGCATCATCTGCCGCTGGGTGCCTTCGCCGCAGTCGAACAGGATCGTCTCGCCTTCGCGGATCAGGGCGATGGAAGACACGTTGCGCTCGACGGTCGGGCGCGACGCTGACGTGCCGAGGAAGCGAATGGCGAGCGACATGGGCGCAATATATCGGCGCAGGGAACGCGGCTTGCCGATGAGTGTGGACACCGGTCATCGCTCCTCCCGCCCCACATACAGCCAGGCGCTCCTCCGATGCCAAGATCGAAGACGAAACGCAAGCGTGCTCCTGCGCGCGACCCCGGACTCAAGCGGCAGAAGCAGTATCCGAAAGCGCCCATGCCGAAGCAGTCGCAGGACCCGCCGGGGCTGGAGAAGAAGGTGAGGCCGCGTCCCGATTACGAGGCGCCCGCGTACCGCGCCGCCGGCAAGCTCGAGGGGAAGGTCGCACTCATCACAGGGGGCGACTCAGGGATCGGACGTGCGGTGGCAGTGCTGTACGCCCGCGAAGGAGCCGATGTCGCGATCGTGTATCTCCCCGAGGAGCAACCCGACGCCGAGGAGACCGGCGCAGCTGTCGAGGCGGAGGGGCGCGAAGCGCTGCTCATTGCCGGCGATGTGAGCGACGCGAATTTCTGCGCGCAGGCAGTGACGCGGACGGTGAAGGAGCTCGGCCGGCTCGACATCCTTGTGAACAACGCGGCCGTGCAGCAGAACCGAAAATCGCTGGATGACGTGAGCGAGGAGCAGTGGGACTACACCTTCAGGGTGAACATCTACGGCTACTTCCACATGGTGAAGTCCGCGCTCCAGCACCTGAAGCCAGGGTCGGTGATCATCAACACCGGATCGATCACCGGGCTGGAGGGCTCGAAGGAGCTCGTCGACTACTCCTCGACGAAGGGCGCCATCCATGCTTTCACCAAGTCGCTCGCGCAGCTGTTGGTCGAGAAACAGATCCGGGTGAACTGCGTGGCGCCCGGCCCTGTGTGGACGCCGCTCAATCCATCCGCGAAGCCGGCGAAAGACGTGGCCGAGTTCGGGGCAGATACGCCGTACGAGAGGCCGGCGCAGCCTGAGGAGGTTGCGCCCGCGTACGTCTTCTTTGCGTCGAACGCCGATTCGAGCTACATAACAGGCGAAGTGCTGACACTGCTGGGTGGCGAGACTACTGCCGGGTAGAGCGGGACCCCGGCCGGTCGGTGTCTGACCGGAGAGCGCGGGCGCTATTGGTGGTCGAGCTGGACTGAGGGGCGGGCTTCACGCTTCAGTGACGTGTTGCGACGGCCGCTGAAACATATGATCTTCAAGGATTCCGGGCACTCCGCTCGAAATCTGCTCATTCCCAGGGTTCAGATGCGCCAAGCTCTGACCGCGATCGCATCGTGTCTGGTGTTGGTGGCTTGCGGGGATTCGACCGCGCCGTCGGTAGCGACCTCTCTCGAGGTTGTGGCTGCGGCTACCCAGGCGGGAACAGCCGGCAAGGTTGTTCTGCAAACTCCCGCCTTTCTCGTGAAGGATCAGAACGGCACGGCGATGGCCGGGGTTCCTGTAACGGTGGTTGTGGTTGCCGGTGGGGGAACCATCACCAACGCCCCGACGCAGTCGTCGGCTGGTCCCACTGCCATAGGGCAGTGGACGCTGGGGCAGACCGTTGGAGCGAACACGGTCAGGGTCACGGCAGCTGACCTTGCATCCGTGACAATCACTGCTCAGGGCGAGGTCGGACCGCTGGCCCGGCTCACCCCCGCGGGTAGCGTTTCGCGTGTCGGGAGGATCGGCGGGACACTGACGCCCGGGCCAAGGATCTTCACGACCGATGAGTTCGATAACCGTATCGCCGGTGCGACGGTGACGATCGAGCCGAGTGCCGGCTCGACGGTCGAGGCCTCGGAGGTCGTGTCAGCGGCGAATGGAGAAGTACTCGTGTCTTCGTGGGTGCTGGGCGACGCCGCCGGCGAATACACGCTGACATTCTCGACGGGCGAGCTCACCGCGCAGTTCACAGCCACGGCCAACTCCGGACCTGCCGCATCGATATCGCTCGTCTCTGGCGGAGGCCAGACGCTGCTCGCCGGGACGCCGGTTACCGACCCGGTGCGGCTCAGGGTGGTGGATGAATTCGGCACCGATGTGGATTTCGAGAATGTTGGCTTCACCGTTGTCGCAGGCGGTGGCACCCTGGCGACAAACAGCGCGACTACCAACGCGGAGGGTCTGGTTGATGCACCGGTATGGACGATGGGCAGGAGTGCCGTACCCCAGACGCTGCGCGTAGCGGTGGGTACAGTTACGCTGAACGTCACTTTCCAGATCGAGACGCAGTTCGACATCACGCTTCGCTTCGTCGGCGCTGGTATGACACCCAGCCGCATGGCTGTCTTCGAGAGAGCTGCGCAGCGCATTCGGTCCGTGATCACTGGAGATCTTCCTGACGTGCCGTCGGTATCACTCGACATGGGAGGAGATTGCGGCCTCGATGGAGAGACTTATGTCGGTCCGATCGACGACGTTGTCATCTACGCCGCCATCGATTCGATAGACGGGCCCGCGGGAGTCCTTGGCCGGGCCGGACCATGTTGGATCCGTGGTCCGCTCCCGGGATTACCTGTGGCTGGCGTCATGATCTTCGACAAAGACGATGTCGCCAATCTCGAAATCATCGGCAGGCTCGAAGACGTGATTCTGCACGAGATGCTTCATGTGCTGGGCGTAGGTACGTACTGGCTACCTCTCGGCCTGCTTCAGTCGCCAAGCAGCCTCGACGTGCGGTACAATGGGCCTCTGGCAGTGCAGGGGTGCCAGCAGTCAGGCGGTGCAGGCATCTGCGCGAGCAACGTTCCTGTTCACAGCTGCAGCCCGCCCAACGCAGGTGAGACGGCACTGCAGTGCCCCGGCGGCACGGCAAACCTTCACTGGCGCGAGAGCACATTCGGAAATGAGCTGATGACCGGCTTCCTGAACGCGGGTGCGAACCTCTTCAGCTCCGTGACAATAGGCGGGCTCGCCGACCTTGGTTATCAGGTCAACCATGCGGCGCGCGATCCCTATGTAGTTCCGAGTGGCGGCTTCAGCGGCAACCTGATTCCGGGCACGGGCCCCAGTGAACACTGGGAGACATTGATCACACCCGTGGGCACCGTCGATCCAGGCGGGCGAACCACTCGCCTGCAGGGTCCCAATTGAGATCGTTTCCGCTGATCGCAGGCGTTGTCGCGGTGGTGTTCGGCTGCAATCGAAGCCAGCCGGCTCCGCCAGTCGATACTTTGGGCGTCACGCCGATAGAGGGATCCATACCACTCGTGTCACCCGGCAGCGTGCCCTTGCAGTCGGATCCGGCAGGTCCAGTCGTCGAACGTGAGCTCCCCATCGTCACGGATGCCGCCGATACGACCCCCGGTCCAATGGCTTCCGATCCGGCTCCCCCCGTTGTCACGATTCCGCCTGCTCCGATATCGCCTTCTCGCCCGGACAGCATTGATCCGGATTCGATCATCGGCCGGGACTCAGCTTTCATCGGTCCCCTACGCCCCGTTCCCGTACCACCCGACACTGGCCAATAGGGGAGGCAGTCGTGATTCGAGGCAAGCCACTGCCGCGCAGGAACTTAGCCTACATCACTTAATTGACTTTCAGAGGCCAGCGCCTTACCTTCCATTCAGCGCCCGTTCGCGGGCGGCTTTGGCAGGAACCGGCCGAGTGCGACGGACGGTGCTCTCTCTGTTGGGGGCGGGATTCAGTCGCGCGCGGTTCTTGCGGGGCTGTAGCTCAGTTGGGAGAGCGCTGCAATCGCACTGCAGAGGTCAGGGGTTCGATTCCCCTCAGCTCCATTTGACGATTCCGACGCTGATGCGTCGTATAGAGAAGAGAAAAACAGTAGGCATGCCCGGCGCCGTTCGGTAGGACGGAGAGTTCCAATGACGGTGTCCGTGGCAGCTTACTGTGATCTCAGCCGCGAGTCTTTCAGACTCGCGGCTTTTTTTGGGGGATCCCTGCGCGTGAAGTGTGGGGGCGGGGGGATTTGAAAAAGCGACGAGACCCGTGGCGGGGATGACCCTCGCCCATGCGGGTCTCGTGCTCCTTGCAAGATGCGTCAGGTAGCGGCCGGCCTCTGTTGGACCGTGCCCATGCAAACCTGGGGGCATCGACCTCGGAACGTGCAGCTGCGTTTCAAAGTGGACTGCCAGTGCAGATGTTACGTGGCTGAGGCAGCATGAGGAGTTCGCCGCTGAAGTTGCAGAAAGTCCAGCCTTTCTGCGGTGGCGACTTGCTGCCGCGGGCGTCCAGAGGTGCGTGGATGAACCCCGGTATTCGTACCGGGACGGCCCTCTATGGCAACCAGGCAGTCTCCTCGCCGGAGATCCACGGCTTTGCGG
>CAZOAT010000038.1:0-22195 GCA_964577965.1 uncultured Gemmatimonadaceae bacterium
CCGCGTTGCAGACGGACTTCGCATATCTCGTGGAGCAGATCCGCCGTGACCTGCGGACGCCACCCGCGGACGCGCTGGCGGCACTGAACCGTGTTCGTGAGCGCATCCTCACGGCGTCGTCGGCCCGCGGCTTCCTCATCGCATCGCCGGAGAATGGAGAGCAAATCCAGCCGGCATTCACAGCATTAATCGCGGGACTTCGCACCGATGTCGCGCCGGTGGTGCATCGCGCTTCACGCCCTGTCGTACTCGATCGGCTTCGTGCCCGGAGTCCGTCCGCCGGCGAAGTAGTCTTTGCAGGACTCGTAAACCCGAACACACAGGGTGGTGTGTTCCTGAATTCAGCCCCGCTCGCAAGCTATCGCGACCGCGACCGGGAGGCACTGATCAACTTTCTCGCGGCTCAGCTGTATTCGGGCGGCGGCGCGCACAGCATGTTCATGAAGACGTGGGCCGCGGGACTCGCCTACAGCAACGGCCTGCGCAACTCCCCCGCAACGGGGCTGCTCATCTATTACGCGGAACGCGTGCCGGAACTGCCGCAGACGATGCGCTTCGTGATTGACGAGCTGCGCGCATCACCGCGCAATCCAGGACTCACCGAATACGCGGTCGCGATGGCGTTCCGCGGCATCCGATCCGCGCACCTGTACGAATCCCGCGGAGAGGCGATGGCGAACAACATCGCTGATGGGCTCGAGCCTGAGGTGGTACGTGGTTTCCTGAGCAGCATCCTGGCGCTCCGCGGCGAACCGGCACTTTCGGAGCAGCTCTACGGACGCATGGAGGCAGTGTACGGTCAGGTGCTGCCGGGCTACGGGCCGCTGTCCCATGCCGTACCCGGAGGGATCTTCTTTGCGATCGGTCCGGAGAATCAGCTGCGCCTCTACGAAGAGTACCTGCAAACGGCCGAAGGCCCATCGACTCAGCTTCACCGGCTGCACGCCCGGGACTACTGGATCGTTGACTGAGGGGGAGCGGAAAGAGGCGTCTCAACCTCGTGGTGCCGCTGCCTCGAGCTCCGAGAGGGTGCCCACCCGGTAACCCCGCGCATGAAGCGCAGGAAGCACCCGGCGCAGCACCTCGACTGTCCGTCGTCCACGGGCTCCGCCCTCATGAAGTACGATCACCGCGCCTGGTCGCGCGTTAGCCAGGATGTAAGCCGCCGCAAGCGCCACCGTCGGGAGGTGGGCGTCGTACGGGTAAATGGAGCCAAGGGCACA
The DNA here is from genome assembly GCA_964577965.1 of uncultured Gemmatimonadaceae bacterium. Lineage (GTDB taxonomy): Bacteria > Gemmatimonadota > Gemmatimonadetes > Gemmatimonadales > Gemmatimonadaceae > DASUUI01. The sequence continues at coordinate 1,224 of CAZOAT010000038.1, forward strand.
GCGGTAGCCCTCCCGCTCGATGGTGTCGAGCATCGCAGCGTTGTACCATCCTGAACCCGGGCGCAGCCAGCGGACCGGGGAAAAACGCGCGAGTACGGCGCCCGCCTCACGTACCGCCGCGGTAAACCGCTCCGGAGTCAGCAGGATGCTCGGCTCATCGTGTATCAGGTGGTTGCCGAGCTCATGGCCCTCGGCCACGAGGGTGGCGACAAGCGGCTCGCAACCACACACGCGCTCGGCAATCAGAAAAAACGTCGCGCGCGCGCCGTGCGCACGCAGCGTCCGAAGAATTGCCGGTGTGCTCTCTGCGTCGGGCCCGTCGTCGAATGTGAGCGCAATCACGCGTCGCCCCGCAGGTACGCAGAAGAGGCACCGGGGCGAGCGTCCTGCAAGCCGGGGCACGAGCCATCGCGGGCCCGTCCAGAGCGCGATCCCCAGACCGGCCAGGCCAAGAACACTCCCGAGAAACCAGGGCATACAGGGCGCTTACCCGCCCGGTGTCATCTGCAGGCTCGCTCCGGACGCGTCAGCTCTGCAGGATCAGGAAAGCAGAGCGACGTAACAGCTTCTGAAGCACGACACAATGAATAGTCGAAACTGTCAGCCGATCGGGGTCAGCATGAGCCTCCGGAATTCGACTTCCGAGCCCTCCGACTGAAGCGCGATACGGCCGCGGTCTGCGGTCGCGTTGGAGCCTTCGTTGACCAGAACGTCATTGACCCACACTCTGACCGAGCGACCTGCGGCCTCGATAACCATCGTGTTCCACTCGCCTGCAGCTTTCTCGGATCCATCCACCAGTTTGCGGATGCGCCGCTCTTTTCCCTCAGTTGTGCCCCAGTCGTCTCGAGGTCCCCGACGCCTCTCCATGTCAGGTACCTGGATGTCCTCCACGATGCACCAGAAGTCACCGGCATTGCCATGCTCCATCTGCACCTCGATCGATCGCGGGAACATGCCATACAGAGCGCGAGGGGTCGATGCATGCACGAGAACCCCGGCATTGCCCGGCGCGGCCGCGAATCGATACTCGATTTCCAGCCGGTAATCGCGATAGCTCGAATCGGTGATCAGATGACCGCGCGGCTCACCCAGGCTCACCAGAAGACCATCTCGAACGATGAACGGAGTCGCGAGCTGCGCGTTGGTATCTACAGCCGGGACGTCGGCATGCCAGCCCGTGAGGTCAGCTCCATTGAACAGACTGTGCGGCTCTCTATCCAGTGACCCGCCGGCGAAGGAGCTGCATGCAACCGTTGCGACTGCCCCGAGAGTCAGCAGGCGTCCAGGTACGCCTTTCATCACCTTTCAGCGAAGCAATAGAACAAACCGGCTCCCCCGGTGGCGACGAGACTCTCCTGGCTGCATGACCTGGAGAGGTGCACGGCGTTCCATGATGCATTGGCGCCGCCCAGCCGGTCGTGATGACCCACCATCGCGCGACCTTCACCGCTACTCGTCCAGTTGTTGCACGTTGTGACAGCCGGCGGACCGAGCATCGCCCTCCCGTGTGAGTCCGAGCCTGTTAAAATGTCGTGCTCGTTCGGCTGGTCTCCGACTCCCTTCACCTGCTCCCCCCGTTCGTTGAGAGCCGTCGGCTTTCGTATGTTGTTGCGATCGCGCTCGAAGTCGCCGTGAAGATCCGCGAGACTCCAGGCGATGACAGCGCCGGCCGCGTTGAACCACGGTCCAGTGCCGATTCGGTCGCGGGCGTTCACGGGTCCCTGCCCCCCTCCCGCGCCGGTGCTGAGATATGCATGCCAGGTCCGATCCCCAGCGCCTACAGCTGTGGCGAGCGCCTGACAGTGTCGGTCAGCGCCCTCGAGGCCGCCGAGGTTGGCACCGTCGCCGACACCGGTACTCGTAACGAAAAAGCTCATCGGTTGCTGCGGTTGCTGGGCCGCAACCGCTGCAGGGAGGCTGAGAAGCAGAACCGCGGACACGACCGGAAGCAGTAGCGATTTCATGCGTGATCACCTCGATGTTGATGGTCCTGACGTACTGCGTGACAGTTCGGCTGACGATCACTTGTCGTAGAAACGCTCGCGAACAATTTTGCCGTCCTGCCAGCGACGGACTGCTGGTGGGTCTCCGACAATGCCCCCCGGAAAGAAGATACCCAGATGAAGACCCAGTACTACACAGCCTCCAGCCTGGACGGATTCATCGCCGATCCGAATGATTCGCTCGAGTGGCTTTTCCCCCTCGGTGACATCGCGGAGACCAGCTACCCGGGCTTCATCCGGGAGGTTGGCGCGCTCGCCATGGGCGCCGCTACATATGAGTGGATGCTGCGCCACGTAATCGGCCCGACTGCCGAGCGACCGCAGCCCTGGCCGTACCATCAGCCGACGTGGGTCTTCACCTCACGCATGCTCGAACCCGTGACTGGAGCGGACATCCGGTTCGCCCACGGCGACGTACGACCTGTTCACGCGGCACTGGTGAAGGCGGCCGGCGGCCGCAACGTGTGGATCGTCGGCGGCGGGGAGCTCGCCGGACAGTTCTACGACGCGGGCCTGCTCGATGAAATCTTCGTGCAGATCGGTTCCGTCACGCTGGGCGCGGGAAAGCCGCTGCTGCCGCGCTCGATAACGAATCCTCCGCTTCGCCTCGTGTCAGCAACGCGAGTCGGTACCGGCTTCGCCGAGCTTCATTACGAGGTACGACATGCGCCGCACGGAAGTGGTCCACCGGAAGATGACTAACGCGTCCCGGCGCCGCCTCCGACTTCAACCAGAGCGACGCGGTTCACCCCGCTGAGGGCCAGTACGAGATTACCGTCCGGAGTTGCCATCATGTGACGCACGATCCCGCCGCCCGACGGAATCGTCCACGTCTGAAACTGCTCGGTCGTCGGGTCGAATCGCACCAGAGTGTTCGGTCTCACTCCCGATTCGCTGTACCACACAATGGATCCGGTCGCCGCTATCCCATATGGCCGCGACTGCGCACCGCCGGGCGAGAGCCATTCGCGAACCGTGCCGGTCGCCGGGTCGAATCGGCCCAGGTATCCACGCGCATGATCGGAGTACCAGATCGCGTCGTCGGGAGTGATCGCTATCCGCCTCGGACGCGCGGCGGAGTCCGGCAGCGTGTACTCGCGAATCTCCATGGTAACCGGATCGACACTGCCCACCCGGTTCCCCCGAAAATCCACATACCATGGCACGCCCGCCGAGTTCACGGCGATGCCGTACGGATAGGTATTGGCGGTGGGTGTTCTCACGACACGGACCTCGCCGGTCGCAGGTACTATTCTCCCGACCATCCCCGATTGCAGCGTGAACCAGACGGTGCCCTTCTGGTCGATGATGGGTGTATGAGGCCCCCGGGCCGCGCTATCGGCCAGATAGTACTCCGTAATCTCCCCGCTTATCGGATCGAGCTTACCGACATGGCGTTGGGAGATTCCGGTGTACCAGATATTGCCCGCGGTGTCAGCAATCAGGCCGTGCGGATTCGAGTCCGGCGTCTTGAGCGCGTACTCCCGCATCGCGCCCGTGCCCGGATCGAGCCTGCCCAGGAGGTTCGCCCACTGCCCCGTCCACCACACCGAGCCATCGGGCGCCGGCGCAGGATCGTGCGGTCGCTGGCCGAGCGTGGGAAGCATCCACTCTCTGATCGAGACAGTCGCACTACCGGGAACGACCACGGCTTCCGGCCTCGGTCTCACCGGATAATGCTGTGCGAGATACGCAGTCACGGTCTCCTCGTGCTCGCTGCGCAGCTTCACCATCGAGCCGATCACGTGCTTCCATCCCTCCCCCGTATAACCGCCGGAGTTGGCCACCAGGTTCAGCGAGTGGCACTGGGAGCACATGACCTGGGCGATTTCCCTGCCTTCACCCTCAGGCAATTCCACCTGTTGAGCCTGCCGACCCTGCGCCTGGACGGGAGCGGCCGTGCATAGCAGTGCTGCCACCAGGCAGAAGATGGACTTCCTTTGCATGATCAGGTACCCTGGGTTGGGATGCGGAGCCTGGCAACAGCTCGATGTGCGGCAAAGCAGCGTGAGACAGCCTGTCTCAGTCGTCGAGCACGAATGTCACCATCATGTTCACCTGGTATTCAGCGGCCCGGCCGTTTTCGACACGGACGTGCTGCTCCTTGATCCATGCGCTGCGGACGTTGCGCAGCGTCTTCACCGCGCGCGCTATCCCCTGCTCGATAGCGTCCTCAAAACTCTTGGTCGATGTGGAGCTGAGCTCTGAAACCTTTGCCACGGACATTATTCGGCCTCCGTTGAGTGTGAGAGCAGGACTTCTTCCGGCCCGCCGCATCCCCACTTGATTCTCATCCGCATTCTCCGCGCCTGCGGCACGGCCAGCAAGTGTTTGACCGTAACCTGCCGATCCCGGGAAGCGTCCCGTGTTGCATTCCTCAAGACTCTATCCGATGGATTCATTCCCGGCACGAGAGGCCGGCACCTGAGAGGCCGGGATTGAAACAGATCGGGTCCGTTCCGCGGCAGCGGGACGGACCCGGCTCAAGCGCAGCAGCCCACTAAGATGCGTCCCGTGATGGCGGGGCCGCGGCTCCCCAGTAATTGAAGGCTGCCGGCTTCCACCCGGGGAGGTACATGGTCTCAAGTGTCTTCATTCGAAACCCGCCCGCTTCGATCAGTGACGAGATGGGGCGATTCAGATTGCAGCCACCTGCGATGCGGTGCCACAATGGGTTCAGCCTCCTCTGCCAGCGTCGCACGTTCTCATCGGGTGCTTCGCCGTGTTCACAGAAGAGGAGCCTTCCACCAGGCTTGAGTACGCGGCGCATTTCACTGATCGCCGCCGGGGCGTCGGGAATCGTGCAGAGAGCGTAGGTCACGAGTACAGTGTCCACGCTGGCATCTGCGAATGGAATCTCTTCGGCGTCAGCATCGACGAGCTCGACTGGCATCGCCGAGGCTCTGATCGCGTCCTGGGCCAGACTCCACATCTCTGCGGATGGCTCGAGCGCCCACAGTTTGCGAACGGCGGTGGGGTCGTAGTGAGGGAGGTTCAGGCCGGAGCCGAAGCCAATCTCGAGTACATCGCCGGAAGCGAGGGGTACGATCTTCCTGCGCTGCAGCCTGGCCGGCTTGAGGCCACACGTGAAGTGCACGAGTCGAGGGAGAACCAGACGGCGGTAGAGGCCCATCTTCACTCGCCTTGCAGGACGTTCGGTTGGGCGAATGCCCGACGCGCGGGGATCTCACTCAAATGATGCTGATCACGACGGTGAACGTCGTCCTACGGGTGGCCGGGCACAATGGCGCCCTAACTGAACGGCGGCCGTAGCGGCTTGCGTGAAGGCGCACCATACTCTCTCAGCGCCGCTCACGTCCCCGTTCCCGTCATTATGGCACGCCGGCAAACGATAATCGAGCCATTCCGGATTCATTCGGTCGAGCCGATCCGGATGACCAGCATGCGAGAGCGCCGTGTGGCGCTCGAGACTGCCGGTCACAACCTGTTCAACCTGCACGCCGAGGACGTCATCATCGACCTGCTCACCGACTCCGGCACAGGCGCGATGAGCCGGGACCAGTGGGCGGCAGTGCAGCACGGCGACGAGAGTTACGCCGGCTCACCCTCATGGTACCTGTTCCTCGAATCGGTCCACGAGCTCTTCCCGTTCAGGCACGTGATCCCCACGCACCAGGGTCGGGCGGCGGAGAAGATCCTCTTCTCCGTGATAGGTGGGCCAGGCAAGGTCGTGCCGAACAACACCCATTTCGACACGACCCGGGCCAACGTCGAGTTCACCGGCGCCGAGGCGGTCGACGTCTCACCGGTGCGAGACCCGCGCGAGATGCTGCCTTTCAAGGGCGACGCCGACATCGAGGCGCTCAAGCAGCTGATCCGCCGGCGCGGCGCGGACAATATCCCCGTCGTGTTCATGACGGTGACGAACAACTCGATGGGCGGCCAGCCGGTGAGCCTCGCCAATCTGCGCGCTGTTCGCAAAGTGTGTGACCGCCATGGCCTGCCGCTGTTTCTCGATGCATGTCGTTTTGCCGAGAACGCGTGGTTCGTCAAGCAGCGCGAACGGGGCCACGCGGACCGTGCGGTGGCGGACATCGTGCGAGAGATGGCGTCGCTCGCGGACGGGATGACCATGTCGGCCAAGAAGGATGGTCTGGCCAACATCGGCGGCTGGCTCGCGATGAACGATGATTCGCTGGCCGACGCATGCCGCAACATGCTGATCCTGACAGAAGGCTTCCCGACGTACGGAGGCCTGGCCGGCAGGGATCTCGAGGCCATCGCGCAAGGGCTGCGCGAGGTCGTCGATGAGGACTACCTGCGCTACCGCATCACCTCGACGGCCTACCTCGGCGAAGCGCTCAACGCTTCAGGGGTGCCGGTCGTACTGCCGATCGGTGGACATGCGGTGTACATCGATGCACGGGCGCTGCTCCCGCAGATAGCACCACTCGAATATCCGGGCCAGGCGCTGGCCGCTGCGCTCTACCTCGAGGGTGGAATCCGTGGCTGTGAGATCGGCACGGTCATGTTCGGCCGCCGGCCCGACGGATCCGAGGCACCCGCGGCGATGGACCTGGTCAGGCTGGCCATCCCCCGCAGAACGTACACGCAGTCACACGTGGACTACGTGATCGAGGTTGTGTGCTCGGTTGCCGAGCACGCCGCGGAGCTTCGTGGGCTGCGGATAGTTCAGGAGCCCGCGGCGCTCCGCCATTTCACAGCGCGCTTCGAGCCGCTGCCGTAACCGGTCGCACGGACGAAGTCGCCGGGGAATCATCAATCACTCGATGGCGAGTGCGTGGGGCGCGGCTGCAGGCTCAGCTGGAAGGCCGCTCCCGCACTGCATTGATGATTTTCCGCGCAGGTGGCATGACGCCAACGATGACCCATGCGCCGCCATTGACCAGGGTTTCTCCGTCCACGAGCACCTTGTACTCGCCGTAATGGCCGCGGATCATGTCCACGTCGATGCCGAGCTCACGGCGCATCCGCCGCCACACGGGCGGCGTGAAGCCCGGAGACTCAGTATGCGCAATAACGAACCGCGACTCTCGCTATGTTTGGACCTCGTCAGAAAATTCCTTCTTCAGAAAATTCCTTCTCATGAAGGACGTTCGCCACTGTCAGCTCGGGTATGGTCGGCACGGTGCGCTCAGCTACCCAAGGGGTGATACGATGCGCACGCGACGGTCAGTTGACAATCACTCCGGGGTTCTCATGCGCCCCCCGCCATCTCCTCGTAGGTCCTCCAGCGGCGGTCGACCGCCTCCTGGGCCAACCGCGTGAGCTCATCCACCTCGGCTGGATTCGTCGTTGCGAGCATGCGGAACCGCAACTCGCGGTCGGCGTAGGCAGGAAGTGGTAGCGTGGCCCGCGTGGAGTCGAGTGAGAACGCCCGCTCGCCGCTCGCGCGCAACGCGGGATTGTACCGGATCAATGGCCATGCCCCACTCCGCACGATCCGCTGCTGCTGGTCCAGTCCCTTACGCATGTCGATGCCGTGCGCAATACAGTGCGCGTACGCCAGCACGAGACTCGGGCCCGGATACGCCTCCGCTTCGCGCAGCGCCAGCAGCGTCTGCTGCGGATTGGCCCCCATTGCGACGCGCGCAACGTACACGTTCCCGTAAGCAATCGCCTGCAGCGCCAGATCCTTCTTTTCGGAGTGCTTGCCGGCGTTGGCGAACTTCGCAACTGCGCCGAGCGGCGTGGCCTTGGACGCCTGACCGCCCGTGTTCGAGTAGACCTCCGTATCGAGAACGAGCACGTTCACGTCGCGTCCGGCAGCGAGAACGTGATCCAGCCCGCCCGATCCGATGTCGTACGCCCAGCCGTCCCCGCCCACGATCCAGACGCTGCGCCGCACCAGGTGATCGGCCACCACACGCAGGTGGCGCGCGGCATCTCCGTCCAGGTCCGCTATGCGGGACCGGAGAAGAGCCACCCGCTCGCGCTGCGCGCGGATCTCTGACTCGGTGAGCTGCGGCGAGGCGAGCACCGCGTCCGCGAGCTCCTCGCCTATCACGGCACGCAGCGTCTCCACGAGGTGCCGTGCCTGTGTCATGTGCCGGTCCGTGGCGAGACGCATTCCCAGCCCGAACTCGGCATTGTCCTCGAACAGCGAATTGGACCACGCTGGCCCGCGACCCTCGACGTTCACCGACCACGGCGTCGTGGGCAGGTTGCCGCCGAAGATCGACGAGCAGCCGGTGGCGTTCGCGACCAGCATCCGGTCGCCGAACAGCTGGGTGATCAGCTGCAGGTACGGCGTCTCGCCGCACCCCGCACATGCGCCGGAGAACTCCATCAGCGGCTCGAGGAACTGCACGCCACGCACGGTACCGAAGTCCACGCGCGCGCGGTCAGTGACCGGAAGCGTTTCAAGGAAGGTCATCTGCGAGCGGGCATGCGTCACGACATCGTTGGATTTCGCTACGAGGTTGATGGCCTTCGGGGCCCCGGATTCATCGCCCCCCGCCGGACACGCCTCGACGCACAAGCCGCAACCGGTGCAGTCCTGCGCGTGTACCTGAAGGGTGTACAGGGTCTCGGGATAACCGCGGGTCGCGATGGGGGCCGAGAGAAAGCCCTCCGGCGCACTCGCCAGCATGTCGCGATGGAACAGTCGCGTCCGAATGACCGCGTGCGGACATACAAAACTGCAGTTCCCGCACTGCACGCACTGAACCGGATCCCAGACCGGCACGAAGTCGGCGATGTCGCGCTTTTCCCAGCGCGTCGTCCCGCTCGGGTAAGTGCCATCGATCGGAAGCGCGCTTACCGGGAGCGTGTCACCGGTGCCCGCGATCATGGCCGCGGTTACCTCGCGCACGAACGCAGGTGCATGCGACGGTACCACCGGTGCCATTCCGCGCGTTGCGGTGACCATGCCGGGCACCGTTACCTCCTTCAATGCCGCCAGCGCTTTGTCCACCGCGCCGAAGTTCCTCCTCACGACCTCTTCGCCCTTCCGGCCGTACGTCCTGCGGATCGATTCCTTGATCTTTGCTATCGCTGCGTCACGAGGCAGTACACCCGAGAGAGCGAAGAAACACGTCTGCATGATCGTGTTCGTGAGCCCACCCATCCCCGTCTCGCGCGCCACTTCGGAGGCATCGATGACGTGAAAGCGCAGGCGCTTCTCCACGATCTGCTGCTGCACCTCGCGAGGAAGACGATCCCAGACCTCATCCGGGCCGAACGGGCTGTCCAGCAGGAAGGTCGCACCCGGAGCAGCGCTCTCGAGAACGTTGACCCGTTCGAGTAGCTGGAACTGATGACAGGCAACGAAGCTCGCCGAACGGATCAGATACGTGGACCGGATCGACCGCGGGCCGAAGCGGAGATGTGAGATCGTGCGGGAACCGGACTTCTTGGAGTCGTACACGAAGTAACCCTGCACGTGCACGGCGGGATCCTCGCCAATGATCTTGATCGTGTTCTTGTTTGCGCTCACGGTGCCGTCGGCACCAAGACCATGGAACACCGCGCGAACCACATCGGCCTGTTCCAGCTCGAAGTGATCGTCATAGTCGAGGCTCGTTCCCGATACGTCATCCCGGATGCCAACAGTGAAATGCGATTTTGGATTGGTCCGGCGGAGCTCGTCGAACACGGCCAGCACCATCGCCGGCGTGAACTCCTTCGACGAGAGGCCGTACCGGCCGCCCGCGACGCGTGGTGTCTGCCTCACGCGCGGTACTCCGGAGCGGGCGACGAACTCCGCGAGCGCGGCGACCACATCCAGATAGAGGGGCTCGCCCGCCGAGCCGGGCTCCTTCGTGCGATCGAGCACCGCGACAGACCTCGCGGTCGGGGGGATCGCCGCGGCCAGAGCCGCGCCTGGAAATGGGCGGAACAGCCGGACCCGAATCATGCCGACCGCTTCCCCTCGCGCGGCAAGGTACTCGACCGTCTCCTCCACGGTTCCCGCGCCCGACCCCATCAGCACTACGACGCGCTCGGCGTTCGGGTCGCCGGAGTACTCGACCACCCCGTACTTCCGACCGGTGCGTCTTGCGAAGTCGGCCATCACCCGTTCCACTATGGAGGGTGTGCGGGCGTAGAATGGGTTTACCGACTCGCGCGCCTGGAAGTAGACATCGGGATTCTGCGCCGTGCCGCGGATGAATGGCCGATCGGGGTTCAGCGCGCGTCGCCGGTGCGCGAGCACCAGTTCGTCGTCGATCAGCGCCCGCAGGTCCTCGGGTGACAGCAGCGAAATGCGGTTGATCTCGTGTGAGGTGCGGAAGCCGTCGAAGAAGTGCAGGAAGGGGACTCGTGACTCGAGCGAAGCAGCCTGCGCTATGAGCGCGAAGTCGTGAGCCTCCTGCACGGAACCCGAAGCGAGCAGCGCGAAACCCGTGGCACGGACAGCCATGACGTCCTGGTGGTCGCCGAAGATCGAGAGTCCCTGAGCAGCAAGCGAGCGCGCTGCGACGTGAAAGACTGTCGAGCTCAGCTCTCCGGCGATCTTATACATGTTGGGGATCATGAGCAGCAGCCCCTGCGACGAGGTGAACGTCGTCGTCAGCGCTCCCGCCTGCAGTGCGCCGTGCACCGCCCCCGCCGCACCTCCCTCGCTCTGCATCTCGATGACTTCGGGGATCGCGCCCCAGAGATTGGGCGCTCCTTCGCTCGACCACTGGTCGGCGAGCTCCGACATCGTTGACGAAGGCGTGATCGGGTAGATCGCGCAAACCTCATTCAGGGCGTACGCGACTCTGGCGCACGCCTCGTTGCCGTCGATCGTCGCCGTCGTGGGTGCTGCCACGGCGCGCACCACCCCGGGGCTCGCCGTCGCCGTCACTTTGCGACCGCTGGCTCGGGGACCATGTCGATGGCGTGACAGGGGCACTGCTCGGCGCAGATGGCGCAGCCGGTGCACAGGGTGAGATCCACTTCGTAACGCAGGCCAGCGCCGAGCTTGACCACGGCACCATCAGGACAGGCCGCGAAGCAGGCGTCGCACTCGAAGCAGTTGCCGCAGGAGAGGCAGCGGCCCGCCTCGAAGCACGCCTCCGACGCAGACATCCCCTGCACTACCTCGTCGAACGACTGGCCACGTCGCGACGGCGGAATCCGGCGTTCTGCCTGGCGGGTGACATCGGCGTAATACCAGGGGCGGAGTCGCGCGAAGTCGGCGATAGGGGGCACGCCCGGGGGGTCATGCCTCCACCCCCGCAGCCATGCGTCGATGTGCCGTGCCGCATTCTTTCCGTGACCCACCGCCACGGTGACCGTGCGATCGGCTGGAACCATGTCGCCGCCAGCGAACACACCGGCGTGCCCGGTCATCATTTCCTTCGATACGACAACGGTCCCATCGTCCTGGAACTCCACCCCCGGGATGGAGCGCAGAAAGCCTGTATCGGTATCCTGACCGAGAGCGAGGATCACGGTGTCTGCCTCCAGTGTTTCCAGCCGACCGCTAGGCGTCGGACGGCCGCTGCCGTCGAGCTCCATAACCTCAACGGTGACGCTCCCCTGCTCCATCGACCGTATCGTCCGCAACCAGTGGATTCGCACACCCTCTTCGATCGCATCGTCGGCCTCGAATCCATGTGCAGGCATGTGAGCGCGATCGCGACGATAGATGATGAGCGGCTCGTGACCGAGGCGAAGCGCGACTCGTGCCGCGTCCATTGCGGTGTTCCCACCACCGTACACCGCCACGCGCCGTCCAAGCTGCGGTTGCTCACCCGCTCCCACGTCACGCAGGAAGCCGACCGCATCGAGGATACATCCTGCATCCCGGGCGGGGATGTCGGTACGCTTCGAGAGATGTGCGCCGACGGCGATGAAGGCGGCGTCGAACCTTCCCTCCGCCATCTCTGCGATGAGGTCGTCAACGCGGTGGTTCATCGTAAAGCGCACTCCCAGCGAAGCGATCCGCTGCACTTCCTCCTCCAGAATGTTCCGCGGCAACCGGTATGCGGGGATGCCGCAGTACATCATTCCCCCTGGGCTAGGCTCCGCGTCGCGAACCTCAACTGAGTGGCCGGCACGGGCCAGGTGATACGCCGCAGAGAGACCACTCGGCCCCGCCCCGACGACAAGCACGCGTCTTCCCGTCGGGGGCAGTATGGGACCGATCGTCCAGCCCTCCGCGATTGCAAGATCGCCGAGATACCGCTCCACCGCGTGCACGCTGACGGCGTCGTCCATCTGATCGCGGTTGCAGACGGATTCGCACGGGTGATAGCACACCCGCCCGTGAATGGCGGGCATCGGGTTATCGCGAACGATCGTCTCCCACGCCGCGCGAAACTGACCGGCCTGCGCCAGCGCGAGCCACGCCTGAACGTTTTCTCCCGCGGGACACGCGTGATTGCACGGCGGCAGCAGGTCCGCATAAACCGGCCGGCGCTGCCGCACTGCACCCGTCCCGCTCTTGCGGGCCAGATCAGGAGGTGCGGTAAGATCGCCGCGTGCGGGGGGCATGACGGGCTCGCGTGGGAGTGAAAAAGTGGCCTACGCCCCACACTACCTCACCGCACGACCGGCGTAATCGGGATTGTCCCGCAACCGCGTCAGACTTCGCCCTACACGGCGCGTGGCAAAACACGCGGTCGGGGCGAGCTGAACTGCTACTGCTGCGCGGCCGCTGGAAGCAGGAGGGTGAAAGTGCTGCCCGATCCCGGCGTGCTCGATACTACGAGGTCGCCACCCATCCCACGTGCCAGGTCGCGGCCAATCGCGAGGCCGAGCCCCACACCCTGCTGCACACGCGTCAGGTTCGCGTCCACCTGCACGAAGGGATCAAAGATCCCGTCCAGCCGATCAGGCGGGATCCCCCGACCGGTGTCTGTCACGCGCACGGCCACACGCTCAGCGTCGATCGGGTCACACTCCAGCCGGACGCTCCCGCCCGCCTCCGTGAACTTGATCGCGTTCGTCAGGAGGTTGATCAGCACCTGCTGCACCTTCTCGCGATCGGCGCGGACCCGAATGCCGACGCTGACCGGCGCGTTGTGGAAGGTCAATCGGTCCTTGCGCATCTGCGGCGCAACGAGGGCTTCGCACGTAGCGAGCACGTCGCAGAGGGAGAAATCCTCGATGTCGTAATGCACCGCCCCCGCGTCCACTTTCGCATAGTTCAGGACGCCGTTGATGAGGCCAAGCAGGTGGCGCTGGCTCCGCTGGATTTTCTCCAGCGCCTCCTTCTGCTCCGCCGTCACCGGCCCGTGCACACCGATATCGATCAGCTCGGCGTAGCCACCGATCGCGTTCAAGGGGGTCCGAAGCTCATGGCTCATGACCGCAAGGAAATCCGCCTTGGCCTTGTTCGCTGACTCAGCACTCCGGCGGGCATCCTGCGCCGACTCGTACGCGTCGGCCATCGACTCCAGCATGTTCTCGACGCGGGCACGTTCCTCAACGAGCTCGCGCCGCGCGATTACCGAAGACGTCGTCTCGATGCAGACTACGAGCGTGCCGCCGATGCTGCCATCGTCGTCACGCACCGGGCTGTAGCTATATGTCCACCATGCGTCGTCCAGCCTGCCGTTGCGCTCTATTGGCAGGTACAGGTCCTCGAACCAGACGGCCTCACCGCGCGTCATCACGCCTTCTATCTGCGGGCCGATCACACTCCAGACGTCCGTCCAGAAAGCTGCCGCAAACATGCCCAGGGCACGAGGATGACGCGCGTCCGGGCCCGTAGCGGTTCCGAGGCTTGGCCTGAACGCGTCGTTGTAAATCTGGATCAGGTCGGAGCCCCAGAAGAGGAGCATCGGGTTGCGGGAGGCAAGCACCGCATCGGCCATCGTGCGCAGGCTCTGGCTCCAGTCTTCCAGCGATCCGAGCGGCGTCGATTCCCAGTCGAACGCCCGACAGCGCTCCGCCATCTCGCCAGGTGCCAGAAAGATCTGTGGGCGCACCTCGACGTCCGCTGTGGTGCGCGACTCTCCTCCGGCAGCACTCTCGCTCGTGACCGTCCCAATCATCGCGTGTAAGCCTCCAGAATGCGGGCCCCGTGACTGCGGACCCGCTGAGCAGCGCAAGGGAGCCGCATCAAGATACACATGCCACGCTCCCGATGCGTCGCTTCGGTCCGTCCTGGCCCAGCGTCGATGGAAACAGCCTTATCGGGCGTGTGACTCACGCCGACCGTCCTGACAGGGAATCTCCTACAAAAAGTGGGCAGGTTCACTGAATGCCCTGACAGCCGATTGGCCGTATTGTGCGGGGACAGCGGCAACCACCAGCAACCCCACTTCCGATGAGCGTTCTTACCACGGCAGCTCCACCCGCTCCGGTCGCCGCCAGACCGTCGAGCACGCGCACTTCGCTCTTCTCCGCGAGAACGCGCCAGATCGGGACCGAGAACGCCTTCAGGATCGGCCCCTATATCCGGGAGCTGGAGGACGCCGGCCACAGGGTCATCAAGTGCAATCTCGGAGAACCGGATTTTTCGCTGCCGAAACACATCCGCGACGAGGTCAAGCGGTGCATCGACGGCGACATGACTCACTACGTCGATCCGCAGGGAATACTGCCGCTGCGCGAAGCGATCGCAGCACATGTGAGCAGCACGCGAGGCATCCCGGTGGCTCCGGATCGGGTCGTCGTATTTCCCGGAGCGAAGCCACCGATCGGCCTCTGCCAGCAGACGTACTGCGACCCCGGAGACGAGGTGATTTATCCGAGCCCGGGGTTCCCGATCTACGAATCGTTCACCGCGTACGTAGGCGCGAAGCCTGTGCCGCTGCACCTGCGTGAAGAGGCAGGATTCAGTTTCAACGGCGCGGACCTCGAGCCACTCATCACCGACCGCACCCGCATCATCATCCTCAACTTCCCATCAAACCCCACGGGCGGGGTGGCGACCCGCGAGCAGCTCCAGAGCATTGCTGAAGTAATTCTGCGAAAGGCGCCGCCAAACGTTCGCGTGTATTCCGACGAGGTATACGAGGACATCCTGTTCGACGGCAACGGGCACATCTCCATTGCGTCGCTTCCGGAAATGGCGGCGAAGACAGTCATCGTCAGCGGTGTCTCCAAGTCGTATGCATGGACTGGCGGACGCGTGGGATGGGCCGTGTTCCCCACCACGGAAGAGGCGGCTGTCTTCAAGACCCTCAACATCAACTATTTCTCCTGTGTTCCCGCCTACAACCAGATGGGCGCAAAGGTGGCGATCGAGGCGGAGGAGAGCCGAGCCGCGATCGCGACCATGGTCGCAGCGTTCCAGGCGAGACGCGACACAGTCGTCGCCGGACTGAACTCGATTCCGGGAATTACATGCAACACGCCGGGCGGCGCGTTCTATCTCTTCCCGAACATCGCAGGGGCATGCGAAGCGATCGGCGCCGTGGAAGCGCACGCGCGGCTGGCGCCTGACGACCGCGGGTTTACCAGCCCGGCGACGCTGTTCCAGATGTACCTGCTGTGGCAGCATCACGTCGCGACGCTGGACCGCCGCTCGTTCGGCCACATCGGTTCCGAGGGCCAGCATTACCTCCGCCTCTCGATAGCCACGGGGCTCGAGGAGCTCGAGCGTGGCGTCGAGATCGTCCGGCGAGCATCGGCGGATGCCGACGGCTTCCGCCGCTTCGTCGCGGAGGGCCAACACCTGTGGTAGTCGCACACGTACTGCCTCAGGCAGCCCAGCGACTCGAGTTCGGGTCGCGGCGCGGGATGTACATCGACGTCGCGGAAGCGATCATGGAGCAGGAACCGGCCTTCGACGAGAGCACGCTCGCGAACCTCGAGATGCTCGATCTCGCATACCGCTCGCTCTGCTCGGCCATGTACAACTACGTGCCGCAGTCGGGGCACCCCGGCGGCTCCATTTCCTCGGGTCGATTCGTTCAGACGCTGCTCTTCGAGACCCTGGACTACGACCTCTCTGATCCCGATCGCCGCGACGCGGACATCATCTCCTACGCGGCCGGGCATAAGGCGCTCGGGCTGTATGCCCTGTGGGCTTTGCGCAACGACATCGCACGGATCGCCGCGCCCGAGCTCCTGCCCGCCCGCGAGGCGAAACAGCTCCGGCTGGAGGACCTGCTCGGCTTCCGGAAGAATCCGGTGACATCCACAAGCTTGTTCAGGTCGCTGCACGCCAAGGCTCTCGATGGACATCCGACACCGGCCACGCCGTTCGTTCGACTGGCCACCGGCGCCTCAGGAGTCGGACTCCCAGCGTCTCTCGGACTGGCTTGGGCAGCCGCTGACACTTACGGCGACGACCCACCACGCGTGCACATCGTCGAAGGCGAGGGAGGGCTTACGCCGGGCCGCGTCGCGGAGGCACTCGCAGCAGCGGGCACTGCGTCACTCGACAACGTGGTTCTTCACATCGACTGGAACCAGGCGTCAATCGACTCCAACCACGTGTGTCGCGAGGGTGAGACGCCCGGTGATTACGTGCAGTGGACACCCATGGAGCTGGCCTACCTGCACGACTGGAACGTCATCTACGTACCCGACGGGTTCGACTTCCAGCAGATCGGCGCAGCGCAACGCCTCGCGCTTGAGCTGGACAATGGCCAGCCGACGGCGATTGTGTATCGCACCGTGAAGGGGTGGCGCTACGGAATCGAGGGGCGAGCATCTCACGGAGCCGGCCACGCACTGTGCTCGGCCGGCTTCTACGAGGCAGTGGCAGGGCTGGCCGGAACCGGCCCGGCGTCGTTCCCGCACTGCAACGCCGATCCGCAACGCTGCGGCGGCGGTGCGGATCCGGGCATCATGGAGCAGTGCTACTGGGAAGCACTCGGGATAGTTCGCCGCTACCTCGAGGAGCATCGCCCCGTGGTGGACGCCCTCGCCTCGCGATTACTCGACGCGCGCGCCCGCCTGGACATCCGGGCGCGCAGCCCCCGCGCAGACGCACCAGACATAGCGCTCGCATTCACCGCGGCCGAACAGGTTATCGACACAGCCGTGCCGCCGATGTCACTGCAGCCGGGCACACGCGTCACGTTGCGCGACGTGCTGGGCAGCGTGCTCAACCACTACAACAAGGTCAGCAATGGCGCCCTTGTCGTGGCCGCTGCCGACCTCCTCGGCTCCACCAGCGTCAACAGGATCACGGAAGGCTTTCCAGCCGGCTTCTACAACCGCCGGACAAACCCCGGCTCCCGTGCGCTATCCGTCGGCGGGATCTGCGAGGACGCTATCACTGCCATGCTCTCCGGCATCGCAACCTTCGGGAGCCACAGCGGTGCAGGCTCATCGTACGGCGCGTTCATGGCGCCGCTCGGGCACATCGCCTCACGGCTGCACGCCATCGGGAACCAGGCACTGCAGGCCGTGGACGGCGAACCGTACAAGCCGTTCTTTCTCATCTGTGCACACGCCGGTCTGAACACAGGCGAGGACGGCCCCACTCACGCCGATCCTCAGCCACTGCAGCTCCTGCAGGAGAACTTTCCGCGCGGCACGATGATCACGCTCACACCGTGGGATCCGCAGGAGATCTGGTATCTCGTTGGAGCGGCCATGGCGCGACGGCCGGCCGTCATCGCCCCGTTCGTAACCCGCCCACCTGAGACCATACTCGACCGCGTGGCGCTCGGCCTTTCACCAGCGTCCGCAGCAGCCAGGGGCATGTACCTGCTGCGTGCGGCCCACGGCTCTGGCGAGGGCGCCGTGGTACTGCAAGGGAGCGCCGTAACTTACGCTTTCGTTGAGAGGGCGCTACCGCTCATCGACAACGAGGGACTCGATCTGAACGTCTACTCGGTTGCGTCTGCCGAGCTGTTCGACTCGCTACCGGAGGCAGAGCGCGAGGCAATCTTCCCGGCCTCCCATGGCCAGGTCGCAATGGGGATTACCGACTTCACTCTGCCGACGATGTACCGCTGGATCAGATCAGACCTCGGACGCGCGCACACGATGCACCCCTACATGCACGGACACTATCTCGGGAGCGGTCCCGGAGCGATGGTGGTCGCCGAGGCCGGGCTCGACGGCGGGAGTCAGTACGAGCAAATCAAGGAGTTCGTCCGGGCATTGAAGAACCGCGGTATGCACTGAGGCGGACAAGCAGCGTGTCGAATCGCGCGTAGTAAGCTGTCTTACTGTCAGCGTTCAGTTCAGCTGCACGTTAGTTTAGCCGATAAGGCCCAGCTGGTCATCACGCGAAATCCTCCGCCACGCAACATGGAACGCATCACCGGCGTACTCGCGCCGGTCGTCACACCCTACCGGCCGGACTTCTCGCCCGACCCGGATCGGCTCCTGCGGCACTGCCACTGGCTGCTCTCACAGGGCGTGAGACTGGCAGTTTTCGGGACGACCTCCGAGGCGAATTCGCTCGCCGCTGACGAGAGGATCGAACTCCTGGAGCAGCTGGTGAGCGGTGGTGTGGAAGCAGCTCGCATAATGCCCGGCACCGGCTGCTGCGCGGTGACGGATACCACGCGGCTTACTGCGCACGCGGTGAAGCTCGGCTGCGGGGGCGTGCTGATGCTGCCGCCCTTCTATTACAAGGGTGTGAGCGATGAAGGGCTGTTCAGAGGCTTCGCCGAGGTCATCGAGCGCGTGGGGGACACGCGACTGCGGATCTATCTGTACAACATCCCGCCTGTCTCCCAGGTTGCGATAACGGTCCCTCTCATCGAACGACTGCTCAAGGCGTATCCCGGCATCGTAGCAGGCGCCAAGGACTCCTCGGGAAAGTGGGAGAACACGAAGGCATACCTCGACAATTTTGCCGCTCAGAATTTTGACGTCTTTCCGGGGAGCGAGGCGTTCCTCCTCCAGGGGTTGCGTCACGGCAGCGCGGGGTGCATCAGCGCCACTGCCAACGTAAATCCCGCAGCCATCGCACAGCTCTTCGCCACGTGGCAGGGATCCGACGCGGATGCACGGCAACTCGAGCTGAACCATGTGCGCGGGATATTTGTGCGTTACCCGATGATACCGGCACTGAAGGCCGCGATCGCGCACTTCGGCGACGACGCCTTGTGGAACACGGTGCGACCGCCACTCGTGGAAATGACCGGCGAGCAGACGGCTTCACTCGTGAGTGAACTTCAGGCCGCGCGTTTCACGATGGCCTTGCGTACTGTCAGGCACGACTCCGTTCCCACTCAGTGAGGGTGTCAGAGCTGAACCTCGAAATTCATGCCGCGGTCCTTGACGGCAGGGTGCAGGACATGACCGTGCGCGACGGTCGGTTCGCTTCCATCCGACCTCACGCGCAGCCAGCTGACACGCCCTCCCCTGCCGACACGCGCGTGATCGATGCGCGAGGGCTGCACGCGTTCCCCTCCTTCCGCAACGCGCACACGCACGTCGCGATGGTGCTCTTTCGTGGCTACGGCGACGACATGCCCCTCATGGAGTGGCTCAGCACCCGTATCTGGCCGGCTGAGGCACGACTCACTGACGAGGACGTTTACGCCGGCGCGCGGCTGGGCATCCTCGAGATGATCCGCGGCGGGACGACGTTCTTCAACGAGATGTACTGGCACCGGCCGGCGCTCGTTCGGGCGGCCGAGGAGATGGGCGTTCGCGCGCTCATCGGGCAGACGATCATAGAGGCTGGGCAGCCCGGCATGGTTGCGCGGCAGAAGCGCGACCTGGAGCGCCTGGCCGTGGAGGCGCGGGTAAGCGACAGCGGCCGTGTGCGCCTCAGTGCAGCGCCGCACTCGGTTTACACGCTGACGCCGGACGACCTCCGCTGGGTGGCAGAGGTAGCGGCGAAGCACGACCTGCTGGTGCACACCCATCTCTCCGAGACCGAGGAGGAGGTCGCTGGCTGCCTGCGCGACCACGGATGCAGGCCGACAGTTCTGCTCGAGCGTGCAGGCCTGATCGGCCCCCGCCTGATCGCGGCGCACGGCCAGTTCCTGGACGACGACGAACTCGCACTACTCGGCAACGGAGGTGCGGCGGTCGTGACCAACCCGGCCGCGAATCTAAAGCTCGCAACTGGAGGTATCTTCCCGCTGAGGGCTGCGCGCGCGGCCGGTGTGCGCGTACTGCTCGGCACCGACGGCGCGGCCTCGAACAATACTCTCAGCATGATCGAGGCGATGAAGCTGGCCGCGTTGGTGCAGAAGCACCGGGAGCGCGATGCCGTCGCCCTCTCCGCTGCCGACGCGCTGGCGATGGCAACGACGACCGCGGCTGAAGTATTCGGTCAGGGTTCAGGCAGGATCGAGATCGGCGCACCCGCCGACCTCATCCTAGTGGATTTCTCCGCGCCTGCGACGCAACCGCTGCACGACCCGGTATCGCAGCTTGTCTATGCCGCGAACGGGTCCTGTGTGCACACGACGATATGCGACGGCCGCGTGCTGATGCACGCGGGGCTCGTGGAGGTGTGCGACGAGCGGGAGGTCGTCGCGCGTGCGAACGAGGCGGTCACTGCGCTTCTCGGGCGGGTCGGTGCCGAACACCAGCGTCCCCCCAACCCACCCTGCTGACTGCGCGCGCGTTCAACTGGGATCGGGAAATCCTGATCGCCGACCCGACGGGCAATGGAGACGCAGTGCTGGCAGGAGCGCGTCGGCTTCCGGAGATTCCGAGTTCGGGCGCGGTGTGGTAGTCGAAGCCGCTACCTGCTTTCCGGCCGCGCCGCCGTGATGCGCTCGATCAGGCGGGGATCATCGGGCAGCAGCCCGGACCGCGGCAGCCGCGAGGTGAGCTCGCGCCAGGCCGGCTGCAACTCGAACGCGCGGGCAAACAGGGGGAGGGATTCCTCTACCCGGTTCATGTTGACCAGGGCGACCGCGTGCCAGTAGAGCATCTCCGCATGGCGGCTCGAGGGGATTCCCGGCGTCGCAGCCGCGATCCGTTCCGCAGCGGCGTACTCCCGAAGCGCGGACCCGGCGTCGCCGAGCTCCACAGCGAGATCGCCGGCGTTCATATGGTTGTAAGCGCGCTGCACCGCCACCAGTCGCCGCAGCTCAGCGAGCGGCTCCGCATGGTCGTCCACCCGAACGTCGAATATCCGATCCTGCCACGGCTTGCCCGTCCCGATCGCAGCGACCACGACGAGCGCCGCCGACTGCTTGCCCCGGATGTCGCCGCCCGCCGACT
>CAZOAT010000039.1:0-22125 GCA_964577965.1 uncultured Gemmatimonadaceae bacterium
CTCTCGATCATCGCGCGTTTCCCGCCTCGCACGATTCACCGCGCTGTTCTGCTGCCGGTAGTCGCCACGTTCTGGAGCCCGCTTCCTCCACGTCCCCAGTCGGCGGATCCGCTCGCGACAGCCACACGCCTCCCCACCGCGCCTGCGTTATTCATCATCAGACGGCACGACAGGCCGGACAGCCTCTACCTCGAACTTGGTCGGCAATACTCGACTCTGGCACATCTCTATCTCCCGGTTCCCACCGGTGCAGCCGACGGCGAGGGCACCGTCATAGCGCCGCGCTGGGTTCTCACGGCCGCCCATGTTGCCGCAGAGGTCAAGCCGGGACATCGCGTCACTGCGGGTGGCGAAGCCCACACTGTCGACTCGATCGTACTTCACCCCGACTGGAACGACGGCCCGCACGACATAGCGTTGCTGCGGCTCACGCAGCCGGTACGTGGCGTGCGACCCGCGCAACTGTATCGGGGATCCGCCGAGCTCGACCAGCTGATCGTCGTCGTCGGCTACGGTGACATGGGTACGGGGCTCTCTGGGCCGACGGGAAATGACGGACAGGTACGGGGCGCCACGAACCGCGTCGACGAGGCCACAGACTTCTGGCTCAAGTTCCTGTTCGATGCGCCCGACAGCGCGCGGTCGACGCCGCTCGAGGGGATCAGCGGACCGGGAGACAGCGGTGGCCCCGCGTTCCTGGACGGTGTCGAGGGCGAGATTCTCGTCGGAATCGGATCCGGCCAGAGCACCAGTGCAACTGGCGGAAACGAGGGCCGATACGGCGTCACCGAGTACTATACGCGCGTCTCGCGGTACGTCGACTGGATCGAAAGCGTCACAGGACCGCTGATGTCCGACGACTGGCCGACTGCGTCGGATTCGGACCGCGTCGCCATCGGCGCTGCCGCTCGCGCCTTTTCGGCCGCGTATGTAAGCGACGACACCGCCTCGCTGGGCCAGCTGTACGCCGACTCGGCCGTGCTGCTTCCTCCGAACCGCGAGGTGCGAGGCCGCGCTGCCATTCAGCGTTACTTCACCAGAGGAGCGAACCAGCGCCGTCTGTCGCACATGATGCGATCGGAGCGGCTGACCATTTTCGGCGACGTCGCGATGGATGTGGGGACGTGGACCGCGATGGACCAGCACGGCGAGAATCGTCCGGTCACGGCATCGGAGCGCTACCTGATCGTCTGGCTTCGTGAAAGCGATGGACACTGGCGAATGCTGTACGACATGTGGCACCGGCCGGCGCCGTAGCCGGCTGCCGCAGGTTAGCAGCCTCAGCAGCCCGGTTTGCCACCACCGTGACTTCAGATCATTATCAGGAGGTTTAACCGAGCAGAGGCGGACAACATGATCCTCGTAGCTGGCGCCACAGGACACCTGGGCTCCGAAATCGTGCGGCGACTTATCGCCCGCAGGCAGCAGGTCCGTGCGCTCGTGCGCCCGACCTCCGCGCCCGAGAAGGTTGCCGCTCTCGTGGAGATGGGAGTCGATATCGCGCGCGGCGACCTCAGCGATCGTGCATCGCTCGACGCGGCGTGCCGCGGCGTCGATCGCGTCGTCAGCACGGTGTCCACCATCGCGACCGCCAGGCCGGGTGAAGACTTTCAGTCAGTGGACCATGAGGGAAACTGTCGCCTGATTGATGCCGCCGCGGCCGCAGCCGTGAAGCATTTCGTGTACGTCTCCTTCAACACCTCAGACATGCCCGACTCGCCAATCCGCACGGCGAAGAGCGAGGTCGAGAATCACGTCAAGGGCAGCGGGCTGACGTATACCATCCTGCAACCGTCGCTGTTCATGGAGACCTGGCTCGGGCCCATGCTTTTCGCCGACACTGTCGCCGGGACGGCTCGGATCTATGGATCAGGAGAGAACCGTATCAGCTACGTCTCAGTCGCCGACGTCGCTGAGATAGCAGTGCAATCACTCACGTCGCCGATCGTCCGCAGCGAGACCATCACTTTCGGCGGACCGGAGCAGATCAGCCAGCGCGAAGCGGTCGAGATCTTCAGCAGGGCGTTCGGCAAGCCGTTCGATGTGACCGAAATCCCCGAGGAAGCGCTGCGCGCGCAATGGGAGTCAGCGGCGGATCCGTTCCAGAAGAGCTTTTCCGCACTGATGCTCGGCATCGCCGAAGGCTGGGGCGCGGCACCCCCACCCGATTCGAGCAGCTTTCCCATGCGGATGACCACAGTCGCAGACTTCGCCGTCATTCAGGCGGGCCGGAGCCAGCCTCCCGACTCCGCCGGGTAGCCGCGGCCGCGTGACCCTTACGGGATGGACACCCCGTAGCGGGCACTGATCGCCTGCACCGCCGCGTCCGCCAGGATACTCTGCCCGGCGGTGTTGGGGTGCACGCCATCAAGGCTCATGTAAGGACCGAACGGACTGCCCGAGAACAGCACGTCGTACATGCTGAAGCTCACCTTCGGCAGATCATACACCGCTGACAGCTTGAAGAACGCGTAACCGTTTTCGGTCGCTCGCGTCTCCATCCGCGCGTTCATCTGTGCCATGCGCGTGTTTATCGCGTTGATGTCGCTCGCGGTCAGCACGTAGTCGATCTCGCCCGGCACGTCTGCGCAGGTGGCCGTCGTCGGCGCCTTCGACAGCAGCGTGAGGATGTAGCCGGGGACGAAGATATAGTTCGAGCTGTAGTAGCAGTTGATGCTCACGCTGATGCCAAGCGTTGCCAGATACGCCCACTCGTAGAAGAACTCGCGCGAGCGCCGGATGCTGGGGAAGTTCGCCGCGTTGTCGGGGAGTCCCACGAGCACCGCGCGCGCGCCGGTCGACTTCACCGCGGTGAGAACCTCGTCGTAGTCCGACGCCCACTGCTCGAACGGAGTAATGGATGAGAGGCGCCCTGTGCTGGCGGGGAGCACTTCGTTCGCAGCGAGCTCGACGGCCACGAACGTCGGACTCTGCAGGAGCATAGCCGACACCTGCGTCTGTCCGGGCGCGAGGACCCTGGAGTACAGCTCGCCCTTTCTCGGGCTCGTGAGCGCCTCGATCTCAGGGGTCGTCCGGAGCGCATCATGCACGTTCGCTCCGGAGATCGCGACGTTGTTCGTGGGCGGCACGAGTCCGTCCTGCAGCGGCGCGCACGTGTTCATGACCGCGGTCACGAGATCCTCGCCCGCCCCGAACGCCGCGAACGCACCGAGCAGCGCGAGGTTGGTGGCGAGCGGCGCGAGGAGCGGCGGTCCGCAGCCGGGATCCTGCACGATCGGCAGGGAGAATGATGCCCCGACCCGGGCAGCGAGCTGTGCCGGCCATGCCGCACGCTGGGCCGACGCGAACACACCCGCCGACTGCACACCCATGCTGTTGCTCGTACCGAGCGACACGAACCGCGCGAAGATCTCCTGCGCAGTCGGCGGCTGCGCTGCAGGGGGGTCCTGGGGGGGTGTCGGCTTGCGCTTGAAGGCAGCGTCCGACGGGGAAACCGTAGGATCGACGGCGTCGGCGCACGCACCCAGCACGAGCGCCGCGGACAGAGCGACAAGGATCCGCTTCATCTGATCAGACTCCACCGGTCGACCTTCGGAGCCTGGCTCTGCGCCAGACGTTCAGGCCGTCTGCGCGCATTCTCCGCGACCGGTCGGCCCAACAGAAACACTTGTCCTGGCGTTCCGCAAGGGTTCGGACTAGCTCGTCAATCAGGCAACGGGGAACGTGCTCCTGAACTCGTCCAGGATCTCGAGCAGCTCATCCGGCAGCCGCGCCCTGATCTCCCGCTCGATCTCCGGCGGCACGCCCCACACCGCCTCCCCGATCGCACCCGCGATGCACGCCTGCGTGTCCGCGTCTCCGCCCAGCCACACCGCATTCCTGATCGCGCTCTCGAAATCGTCCGCGTCGAGAAAGGCGATGATCGATTCGGGCACTGAGCCCTGGCAGGTCACGTCGAAGGTGTAGCCAGGCTCGATCCCGTCCACAGTACGCTGCAGGTCGTAGCCGAACTCGCTCTCGATCCGTGACCTGATCTGCTCGCGCGAGGCGCCGGTGCGGGCCATCCACACGGCGAGCGCCACGGACTGCGCGCCCTTCACACCTTCAGGGTGATCGTGTGTCGGCATTGCCGACCAGCGCGCCTGCTCCAACACCGCGTGCTCGTCGTCGAACGCGAACCCGACCGGGCTCACCCGCATCGCCGAGCCGTTGCCGTACGAGCCATACGCGTGCTGCTCCTCGAGCCTGAGCCACTCGTTGAACATCTCACCATAGCCGCGAGCCGGATACCTGCGGCCGAACTCGAGCAGACGACCGCCATAATCCGGGGAATCCGAGCCAGCCGCGCGAGCGTCAAGTATCGCGCGCGCGACCGCGAACGTCAGGACGCTGTCGTCGGTGAAATCGGAGCGCGGGCTGAACAGCGGGAAGTCACGGCTCTGCGCGCTACTCCACTCGAATACGGAGCCAATGATGTCTCCCGCGATCGCGCCGAGCATGCGCCGGCTACGGCTGCCGGTCGAGTATCAGTCCGCCGCTCGTAAGTCCCAGACAATCGTTAGAGCCGTAGCTGCCAGTGATGCGCGTTCCGCTCGCCGCCATGTTCAGCGTGGTCGTCGCAGTACCGGCACACAGATCGGTCCACGTCCAGTTCGCCGTCAGGCTCGCTCCGCTCACGGTGCCTGTGAGGTCGGCGCTGCGTCCGGGCGAAGTCGTCAACGTACCCGACACGTTCGTACCCGTCTGCGTCAGCTGCAGCGTGGCCACGAACACTTCCCCGGGGTTGTTGCTGCTGGTGTAGTCACCCATCCACGTGCCCGCGAACGAGGCGTCCTCCGGGCCGGTTATGATCGAGGTGATCCCATCGTGATCCTCACACGCGCCGAGCACCAGGACGGCGCCGAGCAGGATCGTGAGCCGCTTCATCATGTCTCCTCCTGTATGTCCGCTGGAGCGGACACCCCGCACTGCGGCAGGGATCGGACCACA
Organism: uncultured Gemmatimonadaceae bacterium; assembly: GCA_964577965.1. GTDB lineage: Bacteria > Gemmatimonadota > Gemmatimonadetes > Gemmatimonadales > Gemmatimonadaceae > DASUUI01. Next base: position 4,951 of record CAZOAT010000039.1, read on the forward strand.
GAAGCGCCGCGGGACAAGAAAATGTGGGCTACGGATCACTTCACCAGACGGCTGCAGCCGTGATCCGGGGCAACCCTGTATCAGTGGCGGATCCGCCAGGAAAAGTGCGGATCGTCGTGATATTGTCGGGCGCGCTCGTTAACAGCGAACCGCTCCCTCGCTGTCTCGAGCTCGAGCTCCGTCTCTATCAGCCCGAGCCGGTGGGCCACTTCGTCTGTATAGCCGGGAAGGATGGTCTTGATGCCGCCGGGCACCCGCCCTGGCGCCACCCCGTTGACGTGCATCACCACGTTCGACGTGCAGTTGTTCGTCAGAGTGTTGTAGAACTCCGGTTGCTCCCGCAGCTGCTCCGCGCGAGTCAGCATTTCCACCAGTACCTGCCGCATGCGCGCTGGCTCGCCGCGGATCGGGTACAGGTACACCGGATACGTGCCGAACCGCCCGCGCAGCCCTATCAGATCGCGCTCGTCGCCGATCACGTACATCAGCTCGTACTTCCGGAACATCCCCTTGAGCGGACCGTACTCCTCGCCGTTCTCCCGCCGCGCCTCGACTGAGATGGCCAAGAACGTCGAGTCGGAGAAGCCGAACGAGACAAGGGTGTGGCCGGGCCCTCGCCACCAGCCGTAGAAAGGCGTCAGCACGAACCACGCGCTCTCCAGCTTCGACAGATCATAGCTCCTGTCGTAGTAGCCGGGCGTGAACTCAGACTCGGCTGTGTAGCTGAAGTTGCGAACGTTACGGATGTGTACGCTGTCACCGTCGAACCCGACCGACGGCAGCACTGCCTGCTGTGGGATCCAGTCGCGCTCCGCGCTGGGCTCGGCCGAGCTGAGCGCGGCTGCCCCGAAAGCGACGGCAGCCAGCAACAAGGCCACTATGCCTGCACGCCATCTCTTCCTCAGCATCGCGTATCCATTGGCTGTTGGCTGGCTGTCCATCCACTTCCCCGGCGGCTTCCACATAATAGCTTCAGGCAGACTCACAGCTCAGGAGCTTCGCGCGTGCCCCAGTACATCATCGAACGGAACATCCCCGGGATCTCCAAGGTCGGCTACGAGCAGTACAAGCAGATCGCGAAGAAGTCGAACAGCGTGCTCTCGGAAATGAACGACGAAGGGAAGGAGGTAATCTGGCACCACAGCTACGTCGCTGGCGACAAGATCTACTGCGTGTACGACGCGCCGAGCGAGGAAGCTGTGCGGGAGCATGCAAGGCGCGGATCGTTTCCGGCGGATCTGATCGTGGAAGTCACCGAGGTCATGACGGCAGCCACCGGTCAATAGGCAGGCGATTCAGAACTGCAGCTGAGAACGGCAAAGCTGCCAGCCGGTAGCTACCAGCGGACAGCTTTGCCGTTCTCAGTTGCAGCGTATCACCTGCCTGTCGATCCAAATCCCCCATCCCGCTCCGTCGACCTGACCACTTCGCCGGACACAAAATCGAAGGCCACGTGCGGGACGAATACGACCTGCGCGATCCGCTCCCCGTGCTCGATCGTGATCGGCACATCGCTCCCGTTCTTCACGACCACCATCCACTCACCGTTGTAGTCCGAGTCCACCGTGCCGGGCGAGTTCGGGATCTCGAGCCCCTTTCTGAACGCCGCGCCGCTGCGCGGCCTGACTTCGCCGTGGTATCCCGCCGGAATCCGCGCGCGGAAGCCGAGCGGTATCAGCGCGCGCTGGTTCGGAGCGAGAGTGACGTGCGGTGTGCCGCTGGCGGGGTGTGCTGCACGCGCAACCTCCTCGCCGTCCTCGATCACCGTCACCGGCGTGGCCAGCAGGTACGCGTGCACGTCGTAGCCCGCTGACTCGGCTGTCTGCCTTCGCGGTGGCTGAACGTCAGAGGCGAGCGGCTGGAAAACGATCGTAGCTGTCATTCTGCGGGATGTGTGGGGCCCTCGGGGGCGTAGAGCACTTTGACGCTTCCCCGGGTAAAGTATGGTATGACATCCCGCTCAGCCCCTGCACGTCTCGCGCTAGCCGCACTCATCGCAGCCGCGGCCGCCGCCGCATGCACCGCGACCCCTTCCGGCGAAGCAGGGGCGACAGAGTCAGTCGCTCCCGTGGTCACGGAATCAGCACCGCGGGTCTCGCTCGGCGTCACCACGCTGCTCACCGACTCGATCCATCTGGTGCGTGGCAAGCGCGTCGGGCTGATCACCAACCACACGGGCCGCGACGAGCACGGCACGAGCACGATCGATCTCCTGCACCGGGCACCAGACGTACAGCTGACCGCACTGTTCTCTCCCGAGCACGGCATCCGTGGCACAGCCGAAGACGGCGAGCGCGTCGCTTCCAGCATCGACAGCGCGACCGGCGTCCCGATCCACTCGCTGTACGGCGACACCCGCGTCCCCAGCCCGCCTACGCTGGAGACCGTGGACGTGCTGCTGTACGACATCCAGGACGTGGGTGCGCGGTCGTACACCTACGTCTGGACGATGACGCTCGCCGCCGAGGCGGCGAAGCGCTCGGGCAGGAAGCTCATCGTGCTCGACCGGCCCAACCCCATCCGTGGCGACATCATCGAGGGCTCCTTCATCGAGGAGCGCTACCGTTCGTTCACCGGGCTGCACAACGTCACGCTTCGCTACGGCCTCACCCCCGGCGAGCTCGCATTGTATCTCGCTGGAACCGGGCAGATCGACGCCGACATCACAGTTGCACCGATGCAGGGCTATCGGCTCTCCATGTGGTGGGACGAGACGGGACTCGAGTGGCGGAACCCATCGCCGAACATCCGCGATCTGGACGCGGCGGTGCTGTACACCGGCACCTCGTTCTTCGAGGCCACCAACCTCAGCGAAGGTCGCGGCACCGAGGCGCCCTTCAAGCTCGTCGGCGCACCGTGGCTCACGACTGCGGGCGTGATTGCGCGCGCGCTCAACGACAAGCGGCTCCCCGGTGTACGCTTCGACTCTGTTTCACGAACCATCGGCCCCGGTCAGAAGCACGCCGGCCGCACCATCCCGATGATCCAGCTCACGGTCACCGCGCGCGATTCGGTCCGCGCCGCGGACGTCGGCGCTCACATGCTGCGGGAGATCTACCGGCGACATCAGAGCGACTGGCGGTGGCGCGAGCAGGGGATCGAGCGGCTGTCCGGAACCCGCGAGCTGCGCGCGGCCGTGCAGAACGGCGGGATCGAAGCCCTGCTGCAGAAATGGCGGGGAGAGTCAGCCAGATTCGAGACGCAGACTGCCAGTTATCGCCTGTACCCGCGCTGAAAAGACTCGACAGAGCGAAGCCTGGCGCTTCTCGCCTGAACCGGTAGCCAGCCGCTCTCAGCGACCCGCCGGCTCCCGCTGCCGTGGCGGCTTGTTTCGCTCCCGGGGCTGAGGCGGAACCTCAGGCACGCCGCGACCTCCGCCGCCGTCACCCCAACCGCCGCCTCCCCTGATGTTGCGGATCAGGATCACCACGAATGCCACGATCGCGATCGTGACGAGTATCCGCAGAAGTGAGAACATCCAGCTGACTCCTTATCCTGCACTGAGGTCGCGTGCTTTCTCCGGCTCGCTCGTGTCGTACCGGCCCGGATACTCATCAGTACCCTCGAGCGCCGCACGCAGTTCGCCACCGACTCCCGGATGCCGCTTCCTGACCCACCACCCCATTGCGGCCGCAGCCAGCAGATTGGCGATGAAAATCTGGTACCAGGCCAGCTGGCCAAGCGGCGATTCGGCAAACAGCGCGGTGAAGCCGAGCGCGCCGAGCTGCATCGCCACGAACAGAATCAGAAAACCGGCGAGAATCCCCGGCGTCCGCTGCCCCTGATGAACGATCGCGACGACGAGCATGCCGAGTATGGCGAAAACCACATAGTGAAATACCGTGTACAGCGCAACATGGAGGAAGGCGGTGTCCAGCGTGCTGGGGACGCCAAAGATCCGCAGCAGCATCGTTCCCAGCACATCCGGCGTGAAGAACGGCCTGCCCGTGACCATGTCCACTACGAAGAACCATACGGCGATCACGGTTGCCCCGATCACGCCGGTCACGATCCCTTCCTTCATCAAACCGTGCCGACCGTTCATTCGCGCTCCACTGCCCGGGTTGAACAACGGGGTCGCTGCTCCACGGAAGGCCACTGCGCGCTGCAGCACCGCACCGCGCTGGCCTCAATCCGGCCTTCCAGCAAGCTAGCCGTGACGCAACGATTGCTCCACCAGCACACGCCGCCGCATCTTGAGCACACCTGAACCGAGCGTAAAACGCCAGCATGCAGCCCACCGCAGCACGGAAGCCGGAGCCGCCACCTGAACGCTGAGCCACCTGCAGCAGTACCGGGAATGCAGCCGACGGCCGCTCGACAGGCCGACGAGCCGACGCTCGTGACCACGGTTGCGCCGAGTGGACGTGAGCGGCTGCTGTCGCTCGACGTTTTCCGCGGGCTCACGATCGCCGGCATGCTCCTGGTGAACGACCCCGGCAGCTGGTCGCACATCTACCCGCCGCTGCGCCACGCCGAATGGCACGGCTGGACCCCGACCGACCTGATCTTCCCCTTCTTCCTGTTCATAGTCGGGATCACGACCTGGATCTCGCTCGAGAGCCGCCGGGCCCGGGGCGCCGACGAGGGCGAGCTGCTGCGGCAGGTTCTGCGGCGAGGGGCAGTCATCATCCTCCTCGGGCTGCTCCTCAACGCCTTCCCCTTTGAGCCCAGCCGGATCGCGAGCCTCAGATTCACCGGTGTTCTGCAGCGAATCGGGCTGGCCTACATGGGCGGCGCACTACTTTCTTTCAGGACATCATTGCGACAGCAGATAGCCATCATCGCTGCTCTACTCGGCGGATACTTCATTATCCTCGGCTTGGTGCCGGTCCCCGGAGAAACCGCCCACCCCTACACCCTCCTCGACACAAAGGACCGGAACCTGGTGGCCTGGATCGACCGGCTGGTCATCGGCGAGCGGCACCTCTGGGTCGGCTCCCGCACCTGGGATCCCGAGGGGCTCCTCTCCACGATTCCTGCGATCGGGACCGTGATGCTCGGTGTCGTTGCAGGGCGGTGGATCGCGACTCGGCAGGCTCTCGCCGAGCGAATCTCCGGGTTGTTCGCGGCCGGCTCGCTGCTGATGGTCGCCGGGCTCATGTGGAACTGGTCGTTCCCGATCAACAAGAGCCTGTGGACGAGCTCCTATGTGCTGTTCACCGCGGGGATGGCGGCCGTCACGCTGGCGACGTGCATGTGGATCATCGACCGCCATAGAATTACGTGGTGGACGAAGCCGTTCGTCATCTACGGGGTCAACCCGATCATTGCGTTCGTGGGCTCGGGGATGATGGCGCGGCTGATCTACTCGGTCATCCAGGTCGGGTACCAGGGAGAGACGGTGTCGCTGCAGACGGCGATCTACAGGTCGATGTACGAGAGCTGGCTGACGCCACAACTCGCATCGTTGATGTTCGCGATGAGCTTTGTCATCGTGTGGCTCGGGATTCTCTGGATTCTTTACAGGCGCAGGATCTTCCTGAAAGTCTGAACGGCAGAGCTGCCACGAGGAACCACCGTGGGGGGAAGGCGTAGGAAACTTCCCGGTCCGCGCTTTGCGTTCAACCACTGGAGAATGAAGCCGATTCGAAGTTCTGCCATGCGCGCGATGCGCGCTGCTGTGATACTTGCTGTTCCGCTGCTGCTCGGCGCTGCTGGTCATGAGCGGCCGGTGCGCATCGTGATGGGTGTGGGTGAAGCGCCCGGCGAGCTTCAGCAGCAGCGCCGGCGCAGGCAGACCCGACGGCCGGCCGTACGCCGGCCACCACCGCCGCCACCGCTCAACGCAACGGCGCCACGCTCAGCGGATCAGCTCAGCGCCGATCTCGGCAACCTGCTCACGCGCCGCGTCCGGAGTGGGCAGTGGGGCGTGATGGTTTCCTCGGTCACGCGCGGCGACACGCTGTTCGCGGCCAACGCCGGGGAGCTGCTGCTCCCGGCATCCACAATGAAGCTGATCACCGCGGCGATCGCGCTCGACAGGTTCGGTTCCGACTTCCGCTTCAGCACAGACGTGCTGCACGACGGCAGCGTCGATGGCAGCGGCACGCTCAACGGCAACCTGTTCATCCGCGGCGACGGCGACCCCACCTTCTCGCGCCGCTATCACCCGGGCGACTACTCAGCTCCGGTCAACAGGCTCGCCGAGCTGATCGCGAGGGCGGGGATCAGGCGCGTCAGCGGAAGCGTCATAGGCGATGCGACCGCGTTCGACGCCGAAACGTACCCGGCCGGATGGCTCACCCGGTACCAGGGCGCAGGTTACGCCGCTCGCGTCTCGTCGCTGTCGCTCAACGAGAACGTCGTATGGGTCACGGTCGCACCCGGGAACAGCGGCCAGCCGGCGCGCGTCTGGCTGGAGCCGGCGACGACCACGATCCCGCTCCGCGGCGGCGTTCGCACTGTGGCGGGAAGCGGCACTGCGGTGCGCGCGATCAATGCGCGTGACGGTGCAGTGCAGGTACGCGGCTCGATCGGAGCGCGCTCTCCGGTACGCCGCTTCGGCCTCGTGGTCCAGGATCCTGCAAGCTTCACCGCTGGTGCATTCCATGCCGCGCTTCTCAAGCAGGGTATAACGGTTGATGGCGGCGTGCGGCTCGGCGCCACCCCTTCGGGCGCGACCAAGGTCGGCGCGCTGCTCTCACCGCCGCTCGACCAGATAGTCGCTCCCATGAACCGCGAGAGCATCAACCTTTTCGCCGAGCTGCTGTTCAGGAACGCGGCGCGCGGACCGCGGCGTGAGCGGCAGGGCACGACCGCTTTCGCAGAAGCGGCGATTCGCGAGTTCTACGCTCAGAAAATGGGGAGCGACGCGTCCACCATGGTTGCCGCAGACGGCAGCGGGCTCTCGACATTCGACCGGATCACATCCCGGCAGATGATCCAGCTGCTGCACTACGCACACAGCGCCGAGTGGGGTCCGACCTTCCACGCCTCGCTGCCGGTAGCAGGCGTCTCGGAGCTGCTGCGCACCCGGATGCGGAACACTCCCGCCGGCGGAAACCTGCACGCGAAAACAGGCACGACCAACGACGTCGTCGGGCTCGCAGGATACGTAACGGCGGAGAACGGCGAGGTGCTGGCCTTCTCGTTCCTGTACAACGGGAGCGACCGGTGGAACGCGCGGGCGACGATCGATGTGATGGGTGAGACGCTGGCCGCGTTCGCGCGGCCCTGACTTTCACGCGGGCGCGCTTGCGCCCAGTCAGCTCCTGCTAGTCCACCGTCACGAGAGGCGCGTCGAGCAGCTCGCGCACAGTGCGAACCAGCTGCTCCGGCATGTACGGCTTCGCGATGAACGACACGCCCGGCCCAACCATCGCTGCGCGACCCGCCTCATCCAGATAGCCGGACATGAACACCATCCGCGCTGACGGGCGCGACTCGCTCAGCTCCTCGAGGAAATCGCGGACGCGGTGATCTGAAGTCACGTCGGCGACGACTACATGGATCTCGCCATCGTACTGGCGCACTATCCCTTCTGCATCGTGACCGAAGCTCGCGGTCATCACGGTGTACCCGTCGGCCTCCAGTATCCTGCTCGTCGTCGCGCACAGGCTCGGATCGTCGTCCACGATCAGCACCGTCTCGGCACCGTGCGGCCGTTCCTCGCGCGTCACCTCCGGCCTTCCAGGCTTTGCGCGACGCACGCCGAGCAGCGGGAAGAACAGAGAGACGCGCGTACCGGCGCCGGGCTCGCTGCGCAACGCGACATGTCCGTTGCCTTCCGTGACGACCCGGTTCACCGTCGAAAGCCCAAGCCCCGTGCCGTGCTGTTCCTTGGTCGTGAAGTACGGATCGAACACCCGGCGGGCTGTGTCAGGGCTCATCCCCACCCCGGTATCGGCGACAGTAAGCTCCGCGTAGGCCCCACCGTGCGGCGAGCCCTCGGTATCGGCTTCCACCCAGGTGCGAGCGGTACTGATCGTGACCTCACCCCCTCGCGGCATGGCGTCGCGTGCATTGAGCGTGAGGTTCATGATCACCTGCTCCAGCTCACTCCGCTCGATCAGCACACTGCCGAGCGACGGGTCCAGCGTCACGTTCATCGTGATGTTCCCGCTGATCACGCGACGGAGCATCTCCGCGGTCTCACGCACCACTTCGTTGATCTCGACCGGAGTGGGTGTCGCCGGGTGCTTGCGCGTGTACCCGAGGAGAGATGAGGTGAGCCGCGCTCCCCGTTCGACTGCACGCAGAATCTCCTCGACATCGCCCACGGAATCCCTGTCATCGGCCGGAGCATCGCGCAGAAACTGGGCGTGTGCCGAGATGACGGTGAGCAGCGTGTTGAAGTCGTGCGCCACGCCACCAGCGAGCCGTCCGACCTCCTCCATCTTGTGGGCGTGACGCAGCTGCTCCTCGAGATCGTGCTGCCGGTGCTTGGCGCGCATCAGGTCACTCATGTCGCGCGATGTCGCGGCCACACCGACGACACTGCCACTGGCGCTCCACACTGGCCGCGCATTTACGCACACGTGGACGATCGAGCCGTCCTTTCGCAGCCGGGTTGTCTCCAGCTGCTGCAGGCGCTCGCCTCCGCCAACCCGGCGGAGGATGAACGTCAGCTCGTCCTTCCGCTCCCGGGGGAACAGCATCTCCATGGACGTGCCGGTTGCTTCGAGCGCGCTGTAGCCGTACAATCGCTCCGCTGCCGGGTTCCATGCCTCGATGGTGCCGTCCAGCGCGAACTGGATTATCGCGTCGTCGCTCGACTCCACAAACGCCGCGAGCTGGGCCTGAACCGCAGCAGCCGCCCGTTCACCGCTCGGCTCGAGCAGCACCGCGACGGCGAGTACCACACCCTGCCGGTCGGTCGTGACAGGGACAGCTTCCATCGTGAGCGCTGTCGGTCCCTTCGGATGCAGGACTTCGAGGTCGGTGATCGTCGCGCGCTCGCCGCGCAGTGCGCGCCACAGCGGGAGTCGCGAACCGGGATACGGATTCTCCGTTCCCGCGACGCGGAGCGGATAAGTGCCGCCAAGCGGTCCAACCGAGCGAGCGCCGACGACACCGGATCCCAGGAGATCGCGGGCACAGCGGTTGGTGAAGATCGGGGCGCCATCGGTATCGACGAGCACCAGCCCGGACGGCATCGTGTCCAGGATCTGCGACAATAAAGCAGGTGCCAGCACCGAACCGGGCGCTTGCTGTCCTGCGGCGCGCAGCGCCGGATGGGCGGGGGTGGGTCGCTGACGCATCTTGTGTACTGAAGGACTGCTGGCACCGGCTATTCGCAACATATGAAGTCGAGTCGGCCCCGGCTCCCGGAGGGGATCCGCAGCAGAGCTGCACGGTGCCTCCGCTACTCCTCCGCGCCGTATTTCTCGCCGCGCAACACCTCGACGTCGCAGACGAACGCGATGATCGCGAAGTCGGCGAAGTAGTGGTCGGCGATGTATCGCAGGATCCGCCCGGCGGCCGCGGGACTGACCACCGCCTCAATACGCCGGCCCTCTCCCGGAACCTCGCCCATGCGCGTGCCGCGCGAGCCAGTGCCACGCGCCTCGGTGACCGTGTAACCGGTGGCGCCGAGCGACTTGAGCGCCGCGGTTATCCGCGGTTCGAGTACCGGCTCCACAACGATGGTGACGAGCTTCATTCTCATCGCGCCAGCCAGAGTGCCATCTGATGGTACGCGGGGATCCCGACGATCAGGTTGAACGGGAATGTTACGCCGAGCGCGAGGGTGAGATAGTACGTCGGGTTCGCCTCGGGAAGCGCGAGGCGGACCGCGGGCGGCGCCGCGATGTAAGAAGCGCTCGCGGCCATCGTTCCCAGAACAGCGGCCCCGCCGGGCGAGAGTCCGGCCCAATGGCCGAGCGCCACGCCGATCGCGCCGTTCACCAGCGGCATGATCGTACCGAAACCGAGCAGGAACATGCCGACGCGCTTCAGGTCGCCGAGCCGTTCGGCAGCGAGGAGCCCCATCTCCAGCAGGAAGATGGTGAGCGCGCCGCGAAAGCCACCCTCGAAGAACGGGCGCACTGGCTCCCACCCGCGCTCGCCGATGAGCACGCCGATGATGAGTCCACCAACGAGGAGGACCATGGTTCGGCCCGTGAGCACTGCGCGCAGCGTCTCGCTCCAGTGCGCATGCTCCGCGTGTGGTGACCTCTCAACGGCCGCGGTGCGGACGCGTGAAGCCCCGACGACTCCGATCGCCAGAGCTACGTGAATCCCCGGCGCCTCGAGCAGCGTCAGCAGTGTCGGCATGAAACCCTCAGCAGGCGTTCCAGCCGACGCGACGAATTCCTGGGCCGCGATGAACGTCACCGCCGACACTGATCCGTAGTGCGCCGCGATCCCCGCTGAGTCGGACACCGAGAAGCGCCCGAGCTGCCTGAGGGCAAGGTACGACAGGACCGGCGTGAGCACCCCCACGGCAAGCGTGACGACCGCGGGGAGCACGAACGCAGAGAGTGGGGTTTGCGACAGCTCCACGCCGCCCTTCAGTCCGATGGCGAACAGCAGGTAGATGGACAGCGCTACGTACAGGTCCTTCGGGAGTGTGAACTCACTCCTGATCAGCTTCGCGACCACCCCCAGCGCGAACGCCAGGACGATTGGCGAGAGGAGATTCGCCCGGATCAGCTCGGCCATCAGGCCGCGGGCGGCACCGTGATCTCCCTGATCTTCACGCCGCGCTGTGCCAGCGCCGCGATGTACGGTTCCGCGGGCACGGCTTCATCCGGCGTGTGCACTCCTGCCACTTCGATCTCCCCCCTGCCCTGCATCAACCCCGTGATCGCGAGCGAAAACCCTGTCGCCCGCATCATCGCGCTGATCTTCCGCGCCTGATCGTAGTAGTCGAGCAGCTCCCACGCGAGCGTTTGCGTTGCGCCGTCCTTCATGCCGCGCACCACCACTCGCAAAGCGACGAGGTCACGCCCTTCCGGGCGACGCAGCCGCGGCGTCATCACGGTGACGGCGAGATCGCGGGGGACCACATGTACACCCTTCACGTCCACAGGTTCTAGATCGAGAAAACCCAGATCGCGGATCGCCTCTACGATCTCCGCATGGCCGGGATACCGAAGAGTCTTGTACTCCATCTCCGGGATCCGGCCTTCGTACCTGAACGCCATCGTGGAGAGGCCCCCTGCAGTATGGAACGCCTCCAGCTCACCCACCGGGTTCGGGAACTTCACGGGCTCGCGCTCGGACAGCGCCTTCATCTGCGTGCGGCGGCCATCCCGGATGACCCAGGACAGAGTCGTGTAGTAGTCGAGCACTCCCTCGAGCGAGTACACGATGTGATAGTTGAGCGGCGGCTCCGGGTGCTGCGGCAGTCCTCCGACGAAGATCTTCACACTCTCGACCTTGTCGAACCGCGTGATGCCGTACTCAGCCAGGATGTTGACCATCCCCGGAGCGAGTCCGCAGTCGGGTACGACACTCAACTTCCTCGCCCGCGCCTCGTCGTGGAGCTCCTTCTGCTGGAAGACGATCTCTGTATTCCCGCCGAGATCGCAGAAGTGCGCGTCGCAGTCGATCGCGTGCCGCGCCATGTCGAGATTGAAGTAGTACGGCAGAGCGCACATCACCGCGTCCGCCTCGCGCATCAGCGCACGCACAGCTTCACGGTCGCGGACGTCGAGCGGTGTCGGAATGAGACGCGGCTGCTGATACCCGCGGAGGAATTCCGGGAGGTGATCGGTGCGCAGGTCGGCGAGCCGGACCTCCTCCACGTCGCTCTGCTGCAGCAGGTCGTAGGCGCATGCGCAGCCCTGAAGGCCCGCGCCGAGTACGAGCATTTTCATATCGGGCGAAAGCTAAACGCGCGCGCGTGCCGTTTGCGCGCGGCCTCCTGTTCGCGCGGAGCGACGGGCCAACAAGAAAGAGCGCGCCGACAAGGCATACGAAGTGAAAGCACCGATCAGCGCGTGATACGGTACGGCCGCAGCGCCGGTGCTGCCGCGGCACGGTGCTCGCAGGTCAGCGGATCATGCCGCTATCGCCGAGCGAAACCTGGCGTAAACATCTCATTGAGACCCGCGAAGGGATCCAGAAGCTGCTCGAGCGCACGCACCGGGTCGCCTTTCTTGGCATCAAGCCCGACCCGCTGCAGCCCGCGCACTTCGTCCCCGCGGACGCGCAAAAGAGGGGGCTCGAGGTCGTACCAGTACCGGTGTACTACCCGGAGCTCGAAGAGGTGCTCGGCGAGCCCGTGTACAGAAAGCTCACCGACATTCCCGGCGAGGTGGACATGGTCAACGTCTTCCGCCGGCCGGAGCAGATCCCGCAGCACGTGGACGATATTCTCACCAAGCGGCCGCAGTCGGTCTGGTTTCAGCTCGGCATCCGCAACGATGCCGTTGCCCAGCAGCTGGCACAGGAGGGAATCGACGTGGTGCAGGACCACTGTCTCATGGTCGAGCTGCGACGAATGGCGGGCTGAGCTACAGAGTCACCGTATAGACGACGACCTCGACAGGCGTCTCGTTCTGCCGCGCCACCTGCCGCGGCCGCACCGCCACGATGTACCGCCCGCTCGCCGTCGCGGCGAGCGCCACGCCGCTGCCCACGGGAATCGCGGCCCGCGTCTGGAATGCCGGGTCTCTGATCGAGATCACGCCGCGCTGGCTCTCGATGATGTAGTTGAGACCGTTATGCCGTACTGTGATAGGCGGCGCATCGGTCACATTCACCGGCACGCCGATACCGAGCTCGGGACCCTGTACCCACTGCGGCTCCACGAGCTGGGTGCCGGCGGGCAGCGCAACGCTGACGGCGCCGCTTCCCGGATTCAGCGCTGACCAGCTCTCTGAAGGTGCGTCGTCCTGGACCATCAGGGGATTCGCGCCCAGTGCGAGCAGCGACCCGTCCGCCGTCCAGCGCACGCGCCAGCCACGCGGCACAGGGAAGAATGTCGGTTGCGCCGCCTGGCCCGCGTCCGCGGCTCGCGGGTCGGTGGGAACTGTGATCACTGCCGGCTGGGCGATCCCTTTCATGTAGGCCATTCCGCTCACATCGAACGCGGCACCCCGGAGAGTCGCAGTGTCGATTCCGCTCACGCGCGCGACAGCGTCCCACATCTCCGGCGGTGCAGTGTCCGACTCGCCGTGAGAGATCACATATGCGCGGCTGAACGCGACAGATCGCCAGTCGGGCGCCGGCGCCACGTCCCACACCGTGTCCACCTGCACGGCGAAGGCGGGCTCCTCGACTCCGAAGAAGAATCCGTCGGGCACGGCTTCAGCTTCGACTCCCACCGCGTTCACGACAGCGAGGAGCGCACGTCTGTCCGGCGACAACGCCCAGCGGACCCGTGCGATCATCCCGTAGGTCCCGTCGTTCACGGCGGTAACAGTCACCACCGGTCGCAGAACTCCCGCTGTGTCGGAAACGTCCTGGGGCGCTCTCTCGGTGGTGCACGCGTTCAGCGCGGCAAAACCAGCGGCGAGGGCAGAAAGGCGAAGCACGGTCATGGGGCGAAAGCTGCCCCACCCGCGGCTAAACCGCTACTCTGTTCCGGCCGTCGTTCTTGGCGCGATACAGCGCGGCGTCGGCGCTCGCCAGCAGTCCCTGAAGCCCGTCCACACCCGGCGCCGGAAACGACGCGATACCGATGCTGACTGTGAGCCTGACGGGCTGCCGCGAGGTGGATCGGAAAGCATGCTCTTCGATCCGCTCACGAAGCCGCTCAGCGAATCTCATCGCGCCATCGTACGTCGTCTCGGGCAGCGCCATCATGAACTCCTCGCCACCGTAACGCGCCACGATGTCCACGCTGCGCGTTTCACGCTGCAGCAGACGCCCGAATTCGGCGAGCACCGAGTCGCCCACCAGATGGCCGTGCGTGTCGTTCACGGTCTTGAAATGGTCGAGGTCGAGCATGAGGAGTGCGAGCGGGGCATCGTACCGGTGTACCCGCTCGATTTCGGCCTGAAGCCGCGCGGTGAGTGCGCGCCGGTTGAGCAGCTCGGTGAGCGGGTCCAGATGCGCCAGGGCGTCGAGTACCTCATTCGCAGCGAGCGTCTCCTCGACGGCCCGGGCCCGGCGAATAGCCATCAGCGCGCTGTTCACCACCGTCGTCGCGAACTCCACGTCTCCTGTGACGAGCTCTGGCTGCTCGATACTGCGGCGCAGAAGAAACGCCCCGCTCTGTTCCTCGTCGAGCTCGAAGGGGAGAGCTATGACCGAGCGAACCTGCACCTTGATCCCCTCGCGCATCCACAGCTCACGGAGCCGCGCGTAGATCACGCTCGAAGCCACGTCGGAAATCAGAACCGGACTCTGATTTTCGATGGCCAGCAAAATCTCCGGATACCGATCGAGCTGAACCTCGATCTGATCGAGAGTGGGCTGCTCGAAGGCGACGACCACGCGTCCCACGCTGCTGCCCGGACGCGCGAGCACCACCGAAGCCTGGCTCAGCTGCAGAGCCCGACCGACGCGACGGACCAGCATGTGAAAGATCTCGTCCGATGAGAGATTGCCCATCACGTCGTGGAGAATGTCCACGATGTGGCGGCGGCTCTCCAGCTGTTCCGTCAACCGTTCAATCTCAGCCTGCCCCCGGTCCAGCTGCGCTACCAGCTCACAGACTTCGGGATGATCCTTCCTGTCGGTTCGGGTCACAAGTTGCGGTTATTCGGTGGACAGCTCCAGCGTTCCCTGTACATCCCCCTCCGCCGGTGCCGTGGCCAGCGCTGCAGCTGCCTCTTCCTCCTCCCTGCCGTCTTCAGGAACCACACGAGCCACGGCGGTGACCACATCTCCCTCATCCAGGTTCACCAGCCGCACACCCTGCGCATTCCGTCCAGTCACGCGCACCTGCGCGACCGAAGACCGGATGATGACACCGCCTCTGGTGATGAGCATTATCTCGTCTTCAGGCAGGACTTCCATCAGGGCAACGACGTCGCCCGTCTTGTCCGTCCGGTTGACGGTGAGAATGCCCTTCCCACCCCGCTTCTGTACACGGTAGTCATCGATGTGCGAGCACTTGCCCAACCCGCGCTCGGTGACCACCAGAAGCGTAGCGGTGCGCTTTACGACGACCATGCTGACCACCGCGTCACCCTGCCGGAGGTCGATTCCCTTGACGCCGGTCGTATCCCGCCCCATCTCGCGGACGTTCTGCTCGTGGAAACGGACGGAAAGGCCACGGCTCGTGGCGAGCACGATGTCGTTCGTGCCGCCCGTGACCTGCACATCGATCAGCTCGTCCCCCGGCTCGATCTTGATGGCCTTGATGCCGGCCGCGCGCGGGTTGGAATACGCAGACAGTGCCGTCTTCTTCACCGTCCCGTTCCGCGTGCAGAAAAGAAGGAACTCGGTGTCGCTGAACTTGCGCACCGGCACCATCGACTTTACTCGCGTGTCGGGCGACACATTTATCAGATTGACGATCGGCTTACCCTTGGCGGCACGACCCGCCTGCGGAATCTCGTGCACCTTGAGCCAGAAGCAGCGCCCGTCATCGGTAAAGCACAGGATGTAGTCGTGCGTCGAGCCGATGAACAGTCGCTCGATGAAGTCCTCGTCCTTGAGGTCCTGCCCGGTGAGGCCACGGCCCCCGCGACGCTGCTTGCGGTAGGTCGAGACGCTGGTCCGCTTGATGTAACCGGTGTGCGAGATCGTGATCACCATGTCCTCTTCGGCGATCAGATCCTCGATGCTGAACTCGCCCTCGTCGCTGATGATCTCGGAGCGGCGCTCGTCGCCGAAGTCCTTGACGACACTGGCCAACTCGTCGCGCATGATCTTCATGCGACGCGGCTTCGATGCCAGGATCGACCGCTGATCTTCGATGAACGCGCGCACCTCGCTGAGCTCCGCTTCCAGCTTCTCGACCTCGAGGCCGGTGAGCTTCGCCAGACGCATGTTCAGGATCGCTTCGGCCTGTTTCTCCGAGAGCTTGAACCGCTTCTGCAGCCCTGCGCTCGCGGTCGGCGTGTCGGCGGCGGCGCGGATCAGCTTGATCACAGCGTCGATATTGTCGACCGCGATCTTGAGACCCTCGAGGATGTGCTCCCTCTCGAGTGCGCGGTCGAGGTCGAACTGCGTGCGGCGTACGATCACGTCGTGCCGGTGCGCGATGTAGTGCTGCAGCACGTCCTTGAGCGGCATGACCTTCGGCACGAGCCGGCTGGTCTGCGGGTCGGGGACGAGCGCCAGCATAATCACGCCGAATGTGGACTGCATTGACGTGTGCTTGAACAGCTGATTCAGGACCACGCGCGGGATCGCATCACGCTTGAGCTCGACGACGATCCGCATGCCGTCTCTGTCGGACTCGTCGCGCAACGCGGAGATCCCCTCGAGCTTGCCTTCCTTCACCTGGTCGGCGATGTCGATTATCAGCTTCGCCTTGTTCACCTGGTACGGCAGCTCATTCACGACGATCTGCGCCTTGCCGCTCGACTCCTTCTCCTCGATCACGGCGCGCGCACGCATGACTATTCTGCCGCGGCCCGTCTCCTGGTAGTCCTTGATGCCGGCACGGCCATAGATGTAGCCACCGGTTGGAAAGTCGGGGCCCTTGATGTGCTTGCGCAGATCGGCGGGGGAGACGTCGGGGTCCTCTATCACCGCGACCAGCGCGCTCACGACTTCCTTCAGGTTGTGTGGCGGGATGTTGGTCGCCATTCCGACGGCTATGCCGGACGAGCCGTTCACGACGAGGTTCGGAACCTCCGACGGCAGAACCTTCGGCTCGAGCAGCCGATCGTCGAAGTTCGGCTGGTAATCCACCGTGTTCCTGTCGATGTCGGCGAGCATTCGCGTGGCGAAGTTCGTGAGCCGGGCTTCGGTGTACCGGTACGCGGCCGCGGGATCGCCGTCCACCGAGCCGAAATTCCCCTGCCCGTCCACCAGCGGATAGCGCAGCGAGAAGTCCTGCACCATGCGCACGAGCGCGTCGTACACTGAGGCGTCACCGTGCGGGTGATACTTACCGAGGACGTCACCGACGACAGTCGCAGACTTCTTGTAGGGACGTCCGGGAACCAGTCCCAGCTCATTCATCGCGTACAGCACACGACGGTGGACAGGTTTGAGACCGTCGCGCACGTCCGGCAGTGCACGCGACACGATAACGCTCATCGAGTAGGTGATGAACGATTCCTTGATCTCGTCGTCGATCACGCGACGGACGATGCGTTCGCGATTGTGGGGAGCCGTCATGCTGGAGCGGCGGAGGTGGGCGGCTGAGGCAGCCAAAAC
>CAZOAT010000040.1:0-20630 GCA_964577965.1 uncultured Gemmatimonadaceae bacterium
AGAGCGTCGGCCTCCGGAGCCGAAGGTCACAGGTTCGAATCCTGTCGCGCGCGCTCCCTTCCCCTCGCCCTCACCTGACCGCTGTCGCACCGCCCCCGGAACTATCTCCGCACCGCGCGCGAATCGCTCGCCACCTTGTCGGCAACAAGCTCGTGCAGCTCACGCGCTCCGAGGTCCAGGTGATACTTGGTTCCGACGATTCCGACCCTCAGGTGGCTAAGCGTGAGCTGACGCCCTTTCTCGAGATCATCCGCGTTGTCGAACCGGACCGTGTCGCGTCCATCGACGAAGGTGACACCACCTGCGCCCACGACCTCTCCCACTGACCCGCGAACGACGAGGGCGGTGTCTTCATCCAGGCCGAGCCCGAATAACTGCCTGTTGGAGGCGACGACGAGGAACAATCGCTGCAGGCGTCGCCGCTGAGAAAAGTGTGTATCGATGATGGCGTCGTAGCCGAGCAGCCCGAGCCCCGGCCCGATGTACTGCTCGACGAGGTTTCCTTCTTCGTCCACCTCGCCGCCGGCCATCGTCAACTCGCTCGCCGCCGCGGCGCCCGCGCTCGTTCCGCATACAACACCACCTTCGATGTACCGTTCACCGACGGCGTGTCCGACTCGCGTGCCGCTGAGCGCGGTCACCAGCCTGACCTGATCACCGCCACCGAGGAAGACACCGTCGGCTTCGCGCACGAGCCGTGCAGCGCGGAAATCCAGCGCATCGTCGTGCCGATCGAATGACGGGAACTCTACGTTGAAGGCACCCACCGAGCGGAACGCCGCCGTCCACTGCCGGGCGCTCTCATCGGGATCAGATGCCGCCTCGGTGAAGCCGACGATCCTGCCGCCGCCGCGGGCTCCGACCAGGTCCAGGAACGCGCGCAGAGCATGACCGTGCGGCGTGCAGGCGCCGCCGATCAGGACGAGCACCCCTTTGGGTATGGCGGCGGGGCGGTGCCGGAACGCCGGCTCGTTGACATGAGGAACGTCCGCACCGTCGGGGCGCAGCTTCATCCCACACCAGTCTCGTCGGCGCGCACCACGTGCGCGGCGAGAGCGGCCGCCACCTGCGCCGCAGGAGAAATCTCCGGATTGAGCGACCCGAGGTCCTCCGCCGCCGCCTCGTGCTGCACGAGTATCCGGCCGTCTCGGACAAAGCCCAGTGCGCTCGCAACCCGCTGATCACGGCTCGTGATGTCGTCGCCGGCGGAGAATATGGCGACGCGGCAATGCTCCTCCCGGGCGTAGTCCTGGATCTTCCAGTCGCGGGCGGGGCACACCACCAGCCCGTCGCGCCGGACCGCATCCGCTACGGTCGAAACGAGCTTCCGGGCGCGCTCCGAATCGCGGTACTGCTCGGGCACATCGCTCAGCTCGGTGTCGAGGATGATGGCCAGCTCCGATCGCGAGTACGGCAGCCCGGCGCGGAGCAGGTAGGCAGGCGACACGTCGATCACCAGCGGCTCCTCGCGCAGATCGGCCACCCGGCGCGAGAGCTCCGCCTGGGCCTCGGCACGGGCAGAGCCGCCGGTGATGCCGCAGAACACTCGCTGATGCAGCGGCGGTGTGTCGGGAGTCTGTGCGAGAGCCTCCATCTCCTGCACGGCGGCATCGACTGACTCGAGTGTGCCGGCGAACGCGCGCTGTACGACCTCCAGAGCAAGGGCCGCTGCACGCAATCCCACCTGCTCATGACGATGCTCGAAAACGAGCGTGTACTCATCCGGTTTGTCACCGCGGCGTGTGCGCCCGAAGCCGACCTCATGTCCTATCATCGTCTGGAGCTCGAGAGCTACGTGCTCGATGATGTGCGGCACGTACGTGCCCCGCCGCAGTCGGATGATGAAGCCGCCGCGCGTACCGATGCTGCACTGGTGCTCCCGGAGTCCGGGCATCGTGGCGACCAGCGCATCAGCGACACCGGAGACATCCGCGGACGAAAACTCTTCGAACGCGCCGATAGCCAGATCCATCCTGATGACCGGGCGCTTCGACCAGTAGTTAAGCCCGCGTGTGGCGTGCAACGCGGTTATCCGTATCTCGGTAGCCGGGTCGGGATACGCGGTGGCGGTCACTCCAGCCTCCGCGACTGCTCGCGAACTGTGGCGAGGGTTTCCGGGACGGACTCCGCGACGATCACGAACAGATCCCCCTCGGACAGCAGTGAGAACCCATGCGGTATCGCTTCCTCCTCCCGCAGGATCACATCAATCCGGTCTGCGGGCATGCCGCCAGCCAGAAGACCTTCTCTCATCAGGGCGGCAATTCCCCCAGGCTCGCGCCCGCGAAGATCATCGTCCTCCTTGAGAATCACTCGGTCGAAGCCCGCGCAAAGCTCGCCGGCGCGACGGATATCTTCGTCCCGCCGGTCGCCGGGCACGGTCACGGCAGCGATCCGCTGAACAGCGGGCAACTGAGTGACGAACTCCACCAGCCCCTCGATCGCGGCCGCATTGTGCGCATAGTCCACTAACACACGGGCACCGTTGTTCAGCCGCATGACGTTGAGGCGCCCCGGCGTCAGGGCAGCTGACGGGAAGAACGACAGCAATCCGGCGCGGATGTCGTCGTACCGCATACCCTGCACGTAAGTGCTGCCAATTGCGGCAAGTACGTTCTCTCTCTGGAAGCGGGCCGCGCCGCCGAGCATCAGCGGCACTTCGTGCTCAGTTGCAATGGGGATCGCAAGCTTTCCACGGCGGATCACGAACTCGCCGTTCGTGACGCATACCGCAATACCGCCGTGCTGCACGTGCTCGGCGACGTAATGATTGCCAGTGACGTCTTCCATCGTGAACAGCACGACGTCCGCCGGCGACTTGTCCCGCATCGCGTACACGAGCGGGTCGTCGGCGTTGAGGACCGCGTGCCCCTCCCTGCGCACCACCGAGGGGACAACCGCCTTGACGTCGGCAAGCTGCTCGAGCGTCTGGATTCCCCTGAGCCCGAGATGGTCGGCCGTTACGTTGAGCACCACCCCGACATCGCACTCGTCGAAGCCAAGTCCAGCGCGCAGGATCCCACCACGCGCAGTCTCCAGAATCGCAACGTCGATCGTGGGGTTCGAGAGAATGATGTTCGCCGAGAAGGGACCGGTCATGTCACCTTCCATGACGAGACGGTTCTGTATGTACACGCCGTCGGTCGTTGTGAAGCCGACCTGATGACCTGTGTTGCGGAACAGGTGCGCTATAAGACGCACGGTGGTGGTCTTTCCATTCGTCCCGGTGACTGCGATGATCGGAATCGTGGTCTGGGTGCCGGCCGGGTAGAGCATGTCGAGGATGGGAGCGCCGGGGTTCCGCGGGCGTCCCTCGCTCGGATGAGTGTGCATCCGGATGCCGGGTGCAGCATTCACCTCCACGATCACGGCGCCGTTCTCCCGAAACGGCTTGGAGATGTCGGTGGTCAGGACGTCGATGCCGGCGATGTCCAGCCCCACTATGCGCGCGGCCATCTCACAGGAGGTGACGTTGTCCGGATGCATCTCATCGGTCCGGTCGATCGACGTTCCACCGGTGGAGAGATTCGCCGTTGCACGCAGGGTCACTTCCTGACCAGGGGGCGGCACTGTGGCGAGCGCGTAACCGTGTCGTGCAAGGTGCTCTTCAGTGCGTGCGTCTGCGGCCAGGCGCGTGAGGATCTTGCGATGGCCCGTTCCGCGACGCGGATCGCGGTTCGCCTGCTCAATCAGCTCTGCAATCGTGCTCCGGCCGTCACCGGTCACCGTTGCGGCGACCCGCTCGGCACACGCCGCGACACGACCGTTAACCACCAGCACTCGGTGATCACGGCCGTCGTGGAACTTCTCCACGACCACCCTCCGGGAGATCTCCCGGGTGACCGGCCAGGCCTTCTCGAGCTCCGCGACGTTCGCCAATGCTCCTGCTATGCCCCGTCCATGACTTGCGTCCACCGGTTTGAGCAGGACAGGGTAGCCCAGGTCTTCGGCGATCTCCGCGGCCTCCGCGAGAGTTCGCGCGACTTCGCCACGGGGTACAGGGAGTCCGATGTTGCTCAGAACGCGCTTCGTGTCCTCCTTGTCCTGTGCGATCTCGACCGCGATGGAACTGGTGAGGTCTGTGAGGGTTGCCTGGATGCGTCGCAGGTTGCGGCCGAGACCCAGTTGCACGAGCGATCTGGAGTTGAGTCGCCGCACCGGTATGTCACGGCGTCGGGCCTCCTCCACGACCGCAGCTGTGGATGGTCCCAGCCGGACCTCCTCGTACAGCTCCTGGAGATCGGCTACCACCTTCGACGAGTCGTATTCTCCACCCGAAACCGAAGCCCTGACGACGCTGACCGCCTGGCGCATCGACTCGAGCCCGACCTCCTCCTCCTCGTAAGCGACGATCACCCACCAGACTCCAGGGTCACCCGACCGTACCACGCGGCCGAAGGACACATCGCTGCCGGCCAGCGTCTGCAGCTCCAGGGCGACGTGCTCCAGAACGTGCGGGAGGTGCGTCCCCTCGATCAGACGATCGACAAACCCACCGGCGGATCCGCGCGAACAGGGGTGCTCATGCAGCGATGGGAGGTGGTCGAGCAGCCGCGAGCTGAACCCGGGGATCTGGCGGGACGTGACCTCCCCGAACGATCCGAGCTGCAGGTCGCAGGCGATCACCGGCGCGAGCCGCCAGTAATTGGGACCGCGAAGAGCGCGAATGCGCGTGGCGCGGAGCTCCGACGCGTCGAACGCGGTGGATACTGTGATCTCAGTTGCGGTGCTGCTCATATGCAAGCGGGTTGACGGTCGACGCTGCACGGCTGCAGGCACCTCCGCGCCCCGTCAGCACAAGCAAGGTACGAGCCGAACGAATTCGTCGCCGCTCTCCCTGCCCTTACCGTAGAATTAGCAGCAATGGCCCCGTCCTCACCTCCTCGATCCGGCCGTCCAGAGCCCCCCTCGTTGTCGGTATCCGGGGTGCATGGAGAATGGGACGCCGTGCAGGGAGAGACCGTGCGCCACCTGCAGAGGCTCATCCAGGTGGACACCACCAACCCTCCCGGCAATGAGCTGGTGCTCGCCCGCTACCTGGAGGAGGTGCTCTCCAGCGATGGTATCGAGACACGCCTTTTCGAGCCGGTCGAGAACCGCGCGGCGGTCGTGGCGCGGATTCCCGGCACCGGGGCCGCGAGACCCGTGATGCTCCTGGCGCACATGGACGTGGTCGGTGTCGAGCGCGAGCAGTGGTCGGTGGACCCGTTCGGCGGAATCATTCGCGACGGATATCTCTACGGGCGCGGAGCCATCGACGACAAGGGGATGCTCGCCGTCAACCTCATGACAATGCTTCTGCTGCAACGGCGTCTGGCCGCTGGAGGTGAGCGCCTGAGCCGCGATGTCGTCTTCGTTGCCACTTCTGATGAAGAAGCTGGAGGCGAGTACGGGATTGAGTGGCTCATCAGCTCACATCCCCGCCTGATCGAAGCCGAGTTTGCGCTGAACGAGGGCGGGCGTGTGCGGATCGTGAATGGGGCGCCGCTGTATGTGGCCGTGCAGACGAGCGAAAAGGTATCACACCTCCTGACCGTGACTGCCCGCGGTCCCGCGGGACACGCGTCGGTGCCGCTTGCCGGAAATGCTCTGGTGCGTCTGGGGAGAGCGCTCGCGGCCATCGGCGATCACCGTGAGCCGCTCGTGCTGCTTCCCGCGACGCGCCGCTTCTTTGAGCGGCTGTCGCAGGTTTGGCCGGAACCGGCCGAAAGCCGAGCGATGACGGACCTGGTTGCCAGCGACCCCGAACGTTCAGCCCGTGGCAGCGCCGCGCTCGCCGCCATCCCGGCGTTTGACGCGCTGCTGCGTACGGGGATATCCCCCACAATCATGCGTGGCGGTGCGACGCCGAACGTCATCCCGGGAGAAGCAGAAGCCGTGCTGTGCGTTCGCACTCTTCCGGGAGAGCGGCTCGATGCGACGATCGGTCGGCTCTCCGAGGTGGTCCCCGACGATATCTCGATTACAGTCACCGCCCGCGGGGAGGACTCGCCGGTCTCCGACTTCAGCTCGCCACTGTTCGCAGCAATCGAGGCGGCCGTGCAGGAACTCATCCCCGGAATTGCTACCGTTCCGTACCTTTCCACCGGAACAACTGACAGCGCGCATCTCCGGCGCCAGGGGATTCAGGCGTTCGGTCTCCTTCCCTTCCCTCTGGAGCCCGGCGATGAGCAGCGAATGCACGGGCATGACGAGCGTGTGCCGCTCAGCTCCCTTGCGTTCGGTACAAGGCTGGTCTTCGAGGCGGTACGCCGGGTTACCGCCTGAACGCGCGAATGGCACCCGTGCGGTAACTTCGATTCGATACACAGGAGCACATGGCCAGGCCACTCCGCTGGAAAGATCTCACGATCGGTGTGATCGGATTTGCTGCCGTGATCGGCCTCGGCGTCTCGGTGCTGCTCTTTGCGCGCATCGGCGCGATACGGGGGCCGAAGGTCGCGATCTACGTCACGGCGGCGAGCGCGACGGGAGTGCTGAGAGGGACTGATGTAATGATCTCTGGCAAGAAAGCCGGCCGGATCAAGGAGATCAGCTTTCTCCCACCGGATGCAGATACCTTGAGCCGGCTGCTGCTGGAGGTGGAGCTGATGGCGGATGCATTGCCGATCCTGCGCCGCGACTCATATGCGGACATTCGTCCATCCGGAACGATCATCGGTGCCCCCGTCGTGGACCTCTCGGCCGGCAGCACCCGCGCGCCACCGCTCGAGGAAGGCGACACTCTGCGCGCAAACCCGCAGATTGCGCCGGAGACTGTCGCCAACCGTATAACGGCACTCGGCCAGGAGTTCTCGGGGATCGCGCAGGAATGGCGTTCGATGAGAGCGAACGTCCGCACAGCGCAGGGAACGTTCGGCGCAATGCGCATCGAGGGGCCACAGGACGTGAACCGTTTCCGGACGCATGCCAGCCGGCTCATGCGACGGATGGATGCTGCACGCGGAACGCTGGGAGCTCTGCAGAGCGGCGAACTGGAGGCAAGGGCAAGCAGGCTCGCTGCCACGCTCGACACGTTGAGCGTGCTGCTGGACTCAAACCGAGGGAACATCGGCCGCTTCCGTCGCGACACGACGCTGCTTGCGGAGCTGGAGAATGCGAGAACCGAGGCAGCAGCCGTTTCCGCTGCGCTCTCGGAGGCACGCGGTGCCGCCGGTCGTATGCAGCAGGATCGAGCACTGGCGCGTGAATTCAGCGGGATCGGCACGGAGCTGGACCTCCTGATCGAGGACCTCAAGAGAAACCCGCTGCGCTATCTCTCGTTCTGAATTCTTGACTCGGGGGCCTGGCCTCCTTAAGGTTCGCGCGCGAGGGCTGTACGCGCCTGAAACGGCTCCAGCACTGAGTGCGGGAACACAGCACCACCCGCAGATCCCGCGCTCTCCACTTCCCCCTGCTCACCCGGCCTCTCTTCCCTCCCCCGATCTCCCCGCCAGCGCGGGAAGGCGACAGCGCGCACCGCGCAGCACACCCGCAGACCGTGAACATCGCCGAGTTAAAGCGCAAATCCGTCAACGAGCTCCAGCAGCTCGCAGACGAGCTCAGCATCGAGAACGCCGGGCACCTCCGGAAACAGGAGCTCATTCTTCGCATTGAGCAGCAACTGCTTGGCCACGACATGTCGCTCGAGGCCGATGGTGTGATCGAGCTGCTTCAGGAGGGCTACGGATTCCTCCGCAGCCAGGACTGGAACTATCTGCCGAGTCCTGATGACATCTACGTCTCGCCGTCGCAGATCAAGCGCTTCGGGCTGCGCACGGGCGACTCTGTGGTTGGTCAGGTGCGGCCGCCGAAGCCCTGGGAGAAGTATCTCGCGCTCCTGAGGATCGAATCTGTCAACGGCGGTGATCCCGAGCTGGCGAAGGACCGCGTACCGTTCGACAACCTCCGGCCGCAGTATCCGGATCAGCGATTACGACTCGAGACGGCTGACGGCGACCTCAGCATGCGGGTGATGGATATCATCGCCCCGATCGGCAAGGGACAGCGCGGCCTCATCGTGGCACCGCCGCGCGCGGGGAAGACGATTCTCCTCGAGAAGATGGCCAACGCAATCGCTGAGAATCACCCTGAAGTCACGATCATGGTGCTGTTGATCGACGAGCGCCCCGAGGAAGTGACTGAGATGATCGCGACCACAACGCGCGCCGAGGTGGTGAGCTCCACCTTTGACGAGCCCGCGGACCGCCACGTGATCGTGGCGGAAATGGTTCTGGAGAAGGCTAAGCGGCTGGTGGAACAGGGGCGCGACGTCGTCATTCTGCTCGACTCGATCACACGGTTCGCGCGGGCGCACAACACAGTCGCACCCCAGTCCGGCAAGATTCTTTCAGGAGGGGTTGAGGCGACTGCGCTGCAGAAGCCGAAGCGGTTCTTCGGCAGCGCACGCAACATCGACGGAGGCGGCTCGCTCACAATCATTGCCACCGCGCTCGTGGAAACGGGGTCGCGGATGGACGACGTGATCTTCGAGGAGTTCAAGGGAACGGGCAACATGGAGTTGGTGCTCGACCGCAAGATCGCCGACCGGCGCGTGTTCCCTGCAGTGGACATACAGAAGTCGGGAACACGGAAGGAAGAGCTCCTGTTCACAACCGAGGAGATAAACCGCGTGTTCCTGCTGAGAAATTTTCTCGCGGACATGCCTGGACCTGAAGCCATGGAGTTCCTCAGCAAGCAGATGAAAAGGACGAAGAACAACCGCGAGTTCTTCACGCTCATGGCACAGGGCGGATGAGCGAGCGTGGCCGGCTCCTGGCCATCGACTTCGGCGAGCGCCGGATCGGCCTGGCCGTGAGCGATCCCCTGGGCGTGATCGCCTCACCAGTGGACGCTATCGAGCGAAGGCCAGGTAAGCGCGTGCCGGTAACGGAGCTGGTGCGCCGCGCAACAGCGCTGGAAGCGACCGGCTTCGTTCTCGGACTGCCGCTGGACGGAGAGGGTAACGAGCTGCCGCGCGCCGCCGCGGTAAGGCAGCTGGCGGACCAGCTGCACGAGAGAACCGGAATGCCGGTCCAGCTGGTGGACGAGCGGTACACGACGGCGACAGCCTTGCGGGCGGTTCGAGAGATGGGAGGAAACACCCGCGGTCGTCGCGGCGACGTCGATTCGCTTTCAGCCGCAGTCCTCCTGCAGGGAGTTCTGAATGCTGCCCGGTAGGCCGACCAGTTTGCTCCTGATGCTCGCCGCCATACTGGCGCTCGCCTTCGGTTCCGCAGCGCTCGCAGCACGTGCGTTCTCCCGACCGAGCGGGCCGGCGGTGCGCGTGGTCATACCCGAAGGCTCAACCTTCAGAGCAGCGGCCGACTCGCTCGCGCGCGCAGGAGTGCTAGGGAGGCCGCGCCTCTTCGGTGCGTTCGCTCGTTTCAGCGGCGGTGACCGCGATCTGAAACCGGGAACCTATCTGTTCCGGCGAGGCACGCCATGGCGCGATGTGCTCGCCGCCCTTACGGGCGGCGAGGGACTGGTCCGTTCTGTGACCATCCCTGAGGGCTATTCTCTCGCGCAGATTTCCGCGACGCTGTCGCGTGCGCTGGAAGTTCCTGCAGATTCGGTGCTCGCCGCTGCACGCGATACAGCACTGCTGAGGCGTCTGGCGGTACCGACTCCAACGCTCGAAGGCTATCTGTTCCCCGACACCTACGCGTTCCCCGAAGGAACGACAGCCGCGCGTGCTGTCGCCGAGATGGTGCGGCGGTTCGAGCGTGAATGGCAGCCGGAGTGGGCCGAGCGCCTCGCAGAGTTGTCGCTGTCGCGGCACGAGCTGGTCACTCTCGCATCAATCGTCGAGCGGGAGGCGAGGATCGCTGTCGAGCGACCTGTCATAGCGGCGGTCTTCCTCAACCGCCTGCGGATTGGCATGCCGCTGCAGGCTGATCCCACGGTGCAATACGCCCGGGGTGAGCATACCTCCAGGATCACCTACCCGGACCTGGAGATCGACTCGCCATACAACACGTACCGGTACCCCGGGCTCCCACCCGGCCCCATTGCCTCGCCAGGCGGAGCCAGCCTGCGCGCCGCATTGAATCCAGCGGACGTGGACTTCCTCTACTTCGCAGCATTCCCTGACGGGCGGCACGAGTTCAGGCGCAACTTCGAGGAGCACGCGCGCGTGGTGCGGCAGTCCCGGCCCGCATGGGACAGCGTCCGCCGCGCAGCGGCAGCGCAAGAGGCGGCCTCCGCTCCACCGGACACGCAGTCGCCCGCAGGCGCACAGACTGCACGACCGGCGACGCGCCCGCCGACCGCGGCGCCCCGCTGAGGCAGATCTGAATCGCGAGGTTCTGCGACTGATCGCGATCACCGACGAGCCAGGCGAGTCAGCCGACCGGGTGCTCGCCTGGGCGCATGCAGCGGTTCGTGGCGGAGCAACAATGGTACAGCTGCGGGCGAAACTGCTGAGCTCGGGACCGTTGCTCAGTCTCGCGCGCATTCTCGTGAGCGAGTTATCGGTGCCGCTTATCGTGAACGATCGCGTCGATGTCGCAATCCTCGCCGGTGCCGCCGGTGTGCACGTCGGCGCAGACGACCTCCCGGTCGAACGGGTCAGGGCACTGGTGCCTGATGGATTCATCATCGGAGCCTCGGTCGGAAGCGACGACGAGCTTGCCGGCGCGCGTGGCGCGGATTACGTGGGAGTCGGTCCGGTGTTTCCGACGACGAGCAAGCCGGGTGCGGGCAGCGCGATGGGACCCGCCGAAGCGGCCCGCCTGATCAAGGCGTCGGGACTGCCGGGCGCGGGGATCGGCGGAATCACGCCGCACAACGCACGGGAAGTGATCGAAGCCGGCGCGGACGGAATCGCCGTGCTGAGCGCGGTTAGCGCGGACCCGGCGACTGCTGCTCGCGCCCTGCGCTCCGCCATCGGAACGTGACGTCGGGCGTGTGATGCGCCTGCCGCTGCCTGCGTCTTGCTCCCCGCTCCCGTGGCTTGTGCGCGGCTGCGCGTGCGCGGCCGATCTCGTCAAGAATCGGTGGCGTCAGAAACAGGTCCACCAGCTCCGGATCGAACTGAGTCCCACGACCGGCCAGGATCAGATCAGCCGCCGTTTCCTCGCTCTTCGCAACGCTGTACCTCCGGCTGTGCGTGATGGCGTCATATGCGTCGGCGAGTGCAACGATTCTGGCGGCCAGCGGTATTCGGCGCCCCTTCATCCCTCGTGGATAACCGCTCCCATCCCATCGCTCGTGATGCGCGAGAACGCCGTCACATAGCTCCGGATAGAATGCCTCGAGCGGCTCGAGCACGTCACTGCCCCGTTGCGGGTGCGTGGCGACAGCTGATCGCTCCTCCGGCGTAAGACTATCGGTGTCATGGAGAATATCGAACAGCGCCTCATGGATCTTGCCGATGTCATGAAACAGAGCGACGCGCTCCACCGTCCGGCGCTGTCGCTCATCCAGCTCCGCGGCGTCGGCGAGAACAATCGCTACGGCGGCCACGCGGCGCACATGCGCGCCCGTCACCGAATCGTTTGCGTCGACGGCGTTGAGCAGCGTTTCCAGCGCCGCGGCTCCCAATCGCTCAGCGGTCGCGCGCCTGCGCTTCTCCCTGAGAAAGGCAGCCCCTATCGCGGCTGCGCCGAGTGCAGCAAGTGCTGGCAACATGCACAGCCAGGGTGCAAGAAACCGGCTCAGCCGCACGCCGCCGCTTAGCATTCGGGAATGGATCCGAAGCCGCTCGAGCCTGGTTCGCCGAATGCACGCGCGGTCGTCTCCCCGAAGGGCGTCAAACGCTGGGAGGCTGGCCATCCGTGGATCTACAGAAGCGACGTCGTCGAGCGACCCGACGTGCCTGCGGGAGCCATTCAGGTTGCATCGCATCGCGGAACATCACTCGGTTGGGCACTGTGGAGCCCGCGCTCGGAGATTGCACTGCGGCTGCTCGATCGGGAGGCTGCAGCCATCATAGGTGCCGGATGGTGGCGCCAGAGGATTGGCCTCGCCGTCGCGGGGCGCGAGCCGCTGGCAAGCCGCACGAATGCATACCGCGTCGTCCACGGGGAGGCGGACGGATGCCCGTCGCTCATCTGCGACAGGTACGGCGACTACCTGGTGGTACAGTTGCTCAGCGCCGGGCTGGAAGCGTTTCGCGAGGACATAACGGCGGGGCTGCTGCATCATCTGCAACCGCGGGGGATACTGGCCCGCAACGACGTCGCGGTGCGCGCCCGGGAAGGCCTGGGCCAGAGTGTGCAGCTGCTGCACGGCGAAGTGCCACGCGAGGTGGAGGTGCGCGAGGGCGCGGTCAGGTATCTCGCGGCGCCGTGGGACGGTCAGAAGACGGGAGCATTCCTCGACCAGCGGGAGAACCGCGAACTGGTGGGAGCGGCGGCGCACGGAGAGGCACTCGACTGCTTCAGCTATCACGGATCGTTCGCTCTGCACCTTGCCGGACGGGCACGCCGCGTCACCGCGGTCGATGCATCAGCGGCGGCTCTTGCCCGGGCGCGACACAATGCACAGCTCAACGGCTTCGGCAACATCGACGTTGTGGAAGCAGACGTCTTCGATTTCCTGCGCGAGCGGGATGCCGCGGGGATGCGGTACGACACCATAGTCATCGACCCGCCCGCATTTGCCAAGACGAAAGCGGCTTTGCCGGCCGCCGTACGCGGGTACAGAGAGATCAATGTTCACGGCATGCGCCTCCTCGCCCGTGGTGGCATGCTGTTCACAGCGAGCTGCAGCTTCCACCTGTCACGCGACCTGTTCTTCAGGATGCTCGCCGACGCGGCGGCGGACTCGGGTCGGAGGATTGCGCTGCGGACGATCACTGGTCAACCGGCCGATCATCCGGAGATTCTGACAATCCCGGAGAGCGGATACCTGAAGGGAGCGCTCGTGCAGGCGCTCGACTGAGAGTTGAAAATGAGTTCTTGACCGATTCGCCGGTTCACCTACCTTTCGCCGGTCGTCACCCCTGGCAGCGCAGATGACAAGACCAGCACTCCGCTCGCTCAAGCACGAGTACGAGCTGTTCCTCGAAGCGGAGATCGAACGTTACAAGGAGTCAGTGCCCCGCACGGTGATCCTCAAGATCGCCGACGAGGCCGTAGGACTGCTCAATGCGCAGGCGCAATACGAGCCGGAAGAGCTCGCGCTGTGCGATGAGGTGAACCGGCTGATTCGCGGCCGGCTCGGCCTGCCGAACTACGAAACGTGGCGGCGAAAGCGGTTAAAGGTCCTCGCCGAATACCAGCGCCCAGAGAGATGGGGATTCCGTCCGGATGCCCCGCTGCTGCGTGAGGTACGCCCGGCCACCGAATCGCACGTGCTCGTGTCGGGAAGTGAGGTCGAGCGGACGGCGCTCTACCTGGCGGCCCACGGCTGTGCCGTCACCGCGCTCAATCCCGACGAGGACGCGATCGAGCGGGTCGTCTTTGCTGCCGCGCCGGCAGGTCTCAACTCGCGCGTCCGCGCATGCGTGGCGCGGCTTGGCGAGTGGGAGCCGGATGTCGCACTGAGCGCCGTCATTTGCGCCGCAGAATCCCTCGCGTCCCTGACCGTCGAGGAACGCGCCCGTGTGATCGCCGTTCTGCAGAGCGCGACGCGCGACGGCGGAGTCCACCTCTTCGAGACCACGACTGCCGACCACCGGCTCACAGTGGAAGAGCTGCGGATCCGCTACACCGGCTGGTCGATCGCCGTGGACCGGGACACGGGGAGCACGAGAAGCTTCGTAGCACGCAAGGTCGCGGCGTAACGAATCGACACAGCTGTCCCCCCAGCATGTGTCCTTTTAACACGATCACGCCGCACAAGTGTTGCCCGTGAAATCGCTAAGTCGCTATCTCTCCTGGCGTTAGGTTGTGTGCTTCAGTTGGCATCGGGCGTGCTTTGGTCAGTGCGCAGCGCAGCACACCATCACTCATTATAGAGGCACTGGCCGTGGCACGAGTCAAGTCAGAGGAGCAGGAACCGATAGGCATAATCATCTCCATGGGGTCCCGTGAGGAGCCTGTGCCGCGGTTCAGCAGCTATGTATGGGGTCCGGCCCCGGAGCCGTCGCCCCGAGCGACGACCAAGGCTGCCTGAGGCCTCCCGGATCGCTCCGGCTGGAGCTACCCGGGGTCGAAAACAACAGCCCCGCCGGCAGGCGGGGCTGTTGTTTGTTCAGGAGGACCAGTCGGCGGGTGCGGCGATTGCTCCAACACAGGGTGTGAGCGAACCGGCAGACTGGCAGGAAGAGCGCGAGCGACTGCTCGGGCAGCGCATCTCGGACCTCGGCCTGTCCGTGAGCGGCACGTCGGTCGAACGGCTGACGGATCAACTGTACGGCGAACTGGCGGGTGCGGGACTCCGCTTCCGGCCGCCGGTGTATCTCAGCGACGAGTGGGGCTGTCCCGAAGGGACACCTCTAATCGGCGTCCCTTTTTATCTCGCGAGCCCACACCTGTCGCGAATCGAGGAGGACTTCGCACTCGGGATCGAGGACGAGTCGGACATCATCAGGTTTCTGAGGCATGAAGCCGGGCACGCGTTCAACTACGCATACAGGCTGCACGAACGGAGCGACTGGCACGAGACATTCGGCTCGTACTCGCGACCGTACAGAGAACGGTACGCAGCTGATCCTTTCTCCCGGGACCACGTTCGCCACATACTCGCCTGGTACGCACAGAAACATCCGGACGAGGATTTTGCCGAAACGTTTGCTGTCTGGCTGACGCCGGACTCCAACTGGGAGGAGTCATACAGAGGATGGGGAGCGCTCGCGAAGCTTGAGTACGTCGATCGCGTGATGCGCCAGGTCGGCAACGAACTGCCACCGGTTCCGGAGCTGAGTGACGAGGACGTGCCGGTGGATTCGATGCGCTACACAGTCGCGCGTCACTACGAGGACATGGACGAGGTTCTCCCGGTGGAGGACGAGCGGGTGTTCGACGGAGATCTGCGGATGCTGTTTCCGGAGACAACTCGTCATGACGAGCTCGGCCCCGGAGCGCCGACGGCGGCTGCATTCATCCGGCAACACCGCCGTGAGCTGGTCCGGCGCATCACGTACTGGACAGGCGAATCCGCCGCCCTCGTCCGGCGGTTCGTGGATGCGCTCGCGGCCCGGGCTGAGACGCTCAATCTCCGGGCCTGGGGACGTGAGGCCTCCACTCTCATAGAGCTCACCGCGTTCGGTACAGCGGTCATGATGAACTACCGCTACTCCAGCGGCATGCGGCGCAAGCGCGGCAGGCGCCAGTGAAGATCGCGATCCTGCACGACAGTGATGCAGCGGGTCCCCCGGAGGACCCGGTCATCGGCCAGCTCGAGGCAGCACTGCGAGCCGCCGGCCATGACGCGCAGCGGCTGACCTACGGTGACGAGATAGAGTCGCTGGTGAGCGAGCTTCTGAGCAGCAAGCCGGACCTCGTATACAACCTGGCCGAATCGTTTGCCGGCCGCAGCGCACTGGAATCCAGTATCGCCGGACTTCTCAATCTTCTGGATCTTCGCTACACCGGTTCGAGTCCCGCCGGGCTGCTGCTCGCCGGAGACAAGTCCCTGGCCAAGAAGATGTTCGCGTTTCACGGGCTGGCTTCACCTAAGTTTGCGACGATGTACCGGGGAGCAATCGACTGGGCCGGAGACATCAGCTTCCCGCTCATCGTGAAGCCGCCACAGGAGGATGCTTCTCTCGGGATCAGCTCGAAGTCGGTGGTGCGAGACGTGAAGGAGCTACTCGACGCCGTGAACTCCCTGCAGGAGGAACGCCAGTCGCCGGTCCTCGTGGAGGAATTCATCGAGGGACGCGAATTCTATGTCGGCGTGCTGGGCAACGAGTCGCCCGAGGCGCTGCCGATCATGGAGCTCGATTTCACCGGGTTTCCCGCCGACCGTCCGCAGATTGCCAGCTGGCAGGCAAAGTGGGGTGATGAGGGTGACGAGCAGGGTGAAGAGTACATGGGCAACGACTCCGTCTTTCCGGAGGACCTGGATGAGGAGCTGGCCAGCCGGATCCGGACCACTGCGATCCAGGCCTTCCAGGCACTCCGACTGAGAGACTACGCGCGGGTGGACATGCGGGTGGGCGCAGACGGCACCGCGTACGTCATCGAGGTCAACCCTAACTGCTACCTGGAGAAGGACAGCGAATTCGCCCGCGCTGCCGCACGTTCGGGTATCACACACGAGCAGCTGGTGGTCCGCATACTGGAGCTGGCGCAGGCGCGCTACGCCCGGTGACGCGCAAAAGAAAAAGCCGGCGCATTGCGCCGGCTTTCCCCGAAACGTCACGCGTTCCGCGTGACGCTGTACCAGCTACCGGCGCTTGCGCGCCGTCTTCCTACGCGCGCCGCCCTTACGAGCCGAGCTCTTGCGCGCGGTCTTCCTACGGCCGGTGCTCTTACGTGCCGAGCCCTTACGTGCCGTCTTTTTACGCCCGGCGGTCTTACGGCCGGCCGACTTTTTTCGACTACTCTTCTTCGCTGCTGCCATGCTGTGCCCCCATTTCGAGGTGTTTCGGCTCACCGATCCCCCGGTGGATCGGCGAGTACAGCCAGTCGCAACTGATTTGACTTCACTGATCGCACCATCAAACGTCATGCTGCAATGCTGATTGTGCGCTCGCGCGGAAATATGGGAGCAGCGAAAAACGCACGCAACAGTTTTTTAACGAAGGTTCGCGGTCGTCATCAACCCCGGACGCGACGTGTTGCCGGCAATGCGCGGACTACCATCTGTCGTATTGCTGTGTCAGGTTTCGCGGTCGCGCGGCTGCGCACATGCATCCGCCTCCTCCAATCACCACGCGCGTGAAAGCACTCATCAAGCAGACTGCAGGACCGGGTTTCATTCTACGCGACGTGCCGGAGCCCGTCATTCGCGACGACGAAGTTCTCATTCGAGTTCGCCGGGCGGGCGTGTGCGGCACCGATGTGCACATCGGTGCAAGCCGCCGTTCGTGGTCGGGCACGAGTTTGCCGGTGACGTGGTCCAGGTGGGGGCATTGGTGACCGACGTGCGCGAGGGCGACCGCGTGACCGCAGAGGGGCACATAGTGGACGGCCGCTGCCTGCTGTGCCGCACCGGTAACGCGCACGTCTGCCCCTACACCAGGATCATCGGAGTGGACCGGGACGGGTGCTTTGCCAAGTACATAGCCATGCCCTCGACCAACGTCTGGCACCTGCACGACTCCATCTCCTACGACATCGGCGGAATTCACGATCCCATGGGTAATGCGGTGCACAGCACCCTGACGGCGGAAATTCCGGGCGCAAACGTCCTGATCACCGGTTGTGGTCCCATCGGGCTGTTCGCGATCGGGATATGCCGCGCGGCCGGCGCGGCTCACGTAGTCGCTTCCGACGTGAACGCCGGCAGGCTGGCTCTCGCGAGAAAAATGGGAGCGCACTCCACCGTCACGCCGGAGGAGGTCGATTCCGTAGTACGCTCGGTGACCGACGGTCTCGGTGTTGACGTAGTGCTCGAAATGTCCGGCGTTGCGTCGGCGATCAGGCAGGCGTTCGCCCTCGTTCGCGTCGGGGGACGCGTGCAGATGCTCGGCCTGCCCGCGCGGGAGATCCCGGTGGACTTCGCTCGTGACGTCATTTTCAAGGGGATCACCATCTATGGCGTCGTGGGACGACGGATGTATGACACGTGGCACCTGCTGACGAGGCTGCTGCGGTCCGGCGAGTTCGACCCGAATCCGGTGATCACCCACCGCTTTCCACTGGAGGAGGCGGACGCTGCGATCGCCGCGATCAAGTCGGGAGACGCAGGCAAGGTCATCTTCGAGGTCTCCTGAGCGATGAACACCACTTTTGAAACGCAGCTGATGACGCGGCTCGACGATCTCCGCGCGGAGGGCGTTTACAAGCGTCTCAATCATCTCGCGTCTCCGCAAGCAGCCCGTGTGGAGATGGAAGGACGTGGCCGCGTTCTGATCCTGTCGTCGAACAACTATCTGGGGCTGTGCAACACTCCCGAAGTGGTTGATGCCGGCAAGATGGCACTCGACACGCTCGGAGCCGGAACGGCCAGCGTCAGGTTCATATGTGGCACGTTCGCGATTCACCGCGAACTGGAGCAGGCACTCGCCGGGTTCGTCGGTACCGAAGCGTCGCTCACCTATGTGTCAGCCTGGAACGCGAACGAAGGGCTGACCGCCACCATAGCCGAGGAGGGTGACTACGTCGTTTCTGACGCGCTGAATCACGCGTCCATCATCGACTCGATGCGTCTCGCGAAGGCGATCAACAAGTGCCAGACGGGTGTGTACCGGCATGCCGACATGGACGACCTGCGGGCGAAGCTCGCCGCGGCGAAAGACGCGCGCAGGAGGCTCATCTGGACCGATGGTGTCTTCTCGATGGAAGGAAGCATCGCTCCGCTGCCGCAGATTCTGGAGATAGCTCGCGAGCACGACGCGATCGTCGCGGTTGACGATTCTCACGGTACGGGCGTGCTCGGCGTGACCGGCCGCGGCACTGCCGAGCATCACGGTGTGCTGGGTGAGGTGGACATCATAACCTCCACTCTCGGCAAGGCACTTGGCGGTGCCGCGGGCGGATTCGTGGCGGGCTCTGCCGCGTTGTGCGACGTGCTGACTCAGCGCTCGCGTCCACAGCTGTTTTCAAATGCGCTTCCACCGACAGTCGCCGGGAGCGCGCTGGCCGCGGTTCGGCACGTCGAATCGCACCCCGAGCTCGTGCAGCGACTTCGGGACAATACCGCGTATTTCCGCGCGGCGATCATCGAGGCGGGTTTCAAACCACTCCCGGGCGACACCCCCATAGTCCCGATCATCGTGGGCGATACCGCCCACGCCATCCGAATGAGTGACATGCTCCTGGATCAGGGCGTCTTTGTTACCGGATTCGGGTATCCAGTCGTCCCTCAGGGGCAGGCGCGTATCCGATGCCAGATAAGTGCTGCCCATACGCGTGACGACCTCGACGAGGCCGTTGCGGCGTTCCGTTCGGTCGGACGGTCCGTGGGGCTTCTCTCGTGAGGATGTGGAAAATGAACAAGCTTGGGTGTGTTGCAGCGGTCGGCATGCTGCTCGCCGCCTCTTCGGCCGGTGCGCAGTCCTCCGACACGTTCCGGAATTCGTGGTTCTGGGGCGCCAAGGCCGGCGTCGTCAGCATCGGCACGTCTGACGCGCCAAGTACCGCGCGACCGACGGTCGGTCTGGACTGGCTGATTACCAGGTCGGTCGGGGGCCTGTACGTCTCCACTGACTTCACCAACGTCGAGATGCACGGCAGCGTTGCCGATCCGTCGTCGCCGAGCGGGCGCCGGCTGGTCAGGTTCAACAACCTGCGTCGGGCCGGGTTCGTGGCGCTGGCGTTTCCGCGGGCGTTCGGGCCGGTGAGACCTTACGGCGGCGTCGGCCTCTCGCTGAACGTCATCGCGCGTGCCGAGCCTGTCGCTGACACCCTGGGCGGAACGGTTTCCGCGGCTGTGGTGGAGCGGGCGAACGACGCACGCAGCCGGTCAGTCCTGCAGGGCATGGTAGGCGCGCAGATGCAGCTGAGCCGCTTCGCCGTTTTCGGGCAGCTCACGATGATGCCGAGCACTCAGCGCTTTCTGGTGAACGAGCGCTCGCTGCATTTCCTCGAAGCGGGCGCGCGCTACAACTTCGGCCCGTCATCGGACCGCGACAGCCGGGGTCGTTAGGGCTTCTGCGTTGCGCCCCGCTGTGCGGGGCGCGACGCATGCGCGTTACCCTGCAGGACCCAGCGAAGCGGCCAGTCTGCCGCTCGCGAAATCCCGATGCGTGGCGTCACCGCGACATCGGCATCGTTCACGGTGATGCCTGAACGAATTCTCAGCGGGAGCTTCTGCAGCGACAGCCCATTGTGCTCCACTCCTATGCCGAGAGCGAGGCACAGCTTCCCCGGCCCGTTGCAGAGATCGGTGTCACGCCGAGCCCGTGGGCGCCGGATGCGCATCAGTTCCAGGCCGTCCCGCGGCTCCAGGGCCCGAATGAGTACCGCACTGGGCAGCCCCTCGGCGCGCGTGACGGCATTGACGCACCAGTACATCCCGTAGATGAAATAGACGTAAGCCGAGCCGGGAGTACCGTACAGCGGCGCAGTTCTCTGCGTGCGGCCCGCCGCGGCGTGACATGCCGGATCGTGCTCGCCGAGGTAGGCTTCCGTCTCGACGATCATCCCCGAGGCCGTGCCGTCAGCGGTTCGGCACTCGAGGACGGAACCGAGCAGGTCCCGGGCGACGAGCTCCGTCTCGCGATCGAAGAAGGCGCGAGGGAGCACCTGTCCTGCACCGGGACGCCGCGCCGAGAGCGCGGCGCCCGGAGTCATTCGGTCGTCTTGGTCGCTGTTCCCTTTTTTCTGCGCGGCGTCCGCGTACGCGATCTTGCGGGCTTTGTCCCGGTCGCAACAGCGGTGCCCGTCTTTGCAGCGGCCATGGCGCTCTTCTTCGCGGTCGAAGTCTTTCGGGAGTGCGTCCGTTTCCGTGCCGGTGCAGCCCCAGCGCGTTCGCCGTTCTCGCTCGCCGCCGACGGCGGCGCTGCCTGTGGGATCTCCACGACACCAACGGACAGGAGCTCGGGTGGCGGTCCTGCCGCACCGCGCCCGCGAAGCCCGCGAGGGCCGAGTCCGCGAGAGCGCAGGCTGCGCGCGACCTGCAGCGAGGTGGTGCTGGCGTCCATGGCGATGGAC
>CAZOAT010000041.1:0-20311 GCA_964577965.1 uncultured Gemmatimonadaceae bacterium
TCTTCGACAACGGAGTGCGCGCGAAAATGCAGCGGGTGACGCTGTCCGCCGAGGATGCGCAGCGGCCCGAGGAGCCCGGCGCTACGCCGACGCTGGATCTCCGGGCACTTCTTCGCGGACGCTTCGGCAACTGACGCTTACCGCCGTTCCGGGGTACTGGCCGCGGCGAGCCATTCCCGTAGCGTCTCGAACGGCGCCTCCGGTCGCGACCGGGCCAGTCGGATGGTCGTCTCGATCGCACGACGCAGATCATGACCCTCGGCGCGCCATACGGCATCGAACAACTCCAGATCGCTGCCATAAACCTGCTGCGCGAGCACGTAGGCATTGTTGAGAGGCACCCGATCGGCATAGGCCGGCGCAATCGTGCGGAGCTGAGGTACCAGCTCGCTGCGCAGCGCTGTGCGGACCGCGGAGTAGATGGAGTCACGGGCAGCCATCCTCGCCGCACGATCATCAGGGTGGCGTCTGAATGCTGAATCCAGCTGAGCGCCCACAGCTCGCCAGAAGCGCCCGAGAAGTTTTTCGTCCTCCCATCGGAGCTCGACCCGCTCGGCGAGGTCCCGCAGGTCGCGTGACCTGAAGAACGCCGCGGCACCTCTGCTGCCGACGAAACTCGCGAACGATTCGTTGAAGTCAGCCGACCCGGGCGCGTAGAACGTGTTGTGGGTGAGTTCGTGGACCACGGTCTTGACCAGCTCGACGCTGTCGCGCGCGAGCGTGGTGGAAAGCAGCGGATCGTTGAACCAGCCAAGGGTGCTATACGCATCCGCCGGCCGCAGGTATACGTCGAGGCCGCGTTCGGCCAGGTCGCGGGCCTCACGCCTGGCCGCGTCGAAATCGAAGTACCCCTTGTAGGGTATGCGGCCGACGATCGGGAACCACCAGGTATGCGGCTGCAGCTGGTCTGCCAGCGCGGCGGACACGACCAGGACCAGCGTGTCGCGGTCCAGCTGCGTGTACGCCGTAAAGCTGTCCCCGGCCCGGAGCCCCAGGTCACCCGCAGAGAAATCGCGCGCCTGAAGGACCAGTTGCAGTTTGTCCCGGGTGTGCCGGGGGACCGTTCCGTCGCGGACGAGATTGGCGATCGGCCGCCGGGCCGAAAGGATCCTGGCCTGCTCCCAGGCCGCATGGCTCAGATAGCAGCCGGTCTGGGTCAGGAGGATGATGCCGGCGACCGCTACCGGTCTTACGAGATCGATTCGCATCGCCTGAAAAGAAACACCGCGCACCCTCCGCAGGTTGCAGAGGATGCGCGGTGGAAACACTTCTCCAGCCGGCTACCCGCGGTCTGCCGCGGGCAGCGGTACCGGGTCAGTCAGCAGGATTCCGGTCCACCAGCCACAGCAGCGTAGCCGCGACACCGGCTACAGCCGGACGCCCCTGGGCAGAGGGGACAGCCGACACCGCCGGGAAGTAGTAAACCGAGAACTTGGTACCTGCGCTGTTGACCCCAGCCGCTGGCAGAGTTCCGGGAATCACCGCACCAGCAGTCGGTCCCTGGGCAGCCGCGTTACCGCTGCCGGTCGCCTGAACCGCGACGCCACCGGCGGGACGATTCACGTAGGAAGCCGCTGTACGGGCGCCAACATTCGGCCACGTCGGAGCGCCTGGCTGTGGATCAGCGGCAAGGTTGGTGATATAGCCGTTCGCTGCCGCGGTCGTGATGTTCACGAAGCGGATGCTGATGTTGTCCGCGGGTGGCGGCGCAAAGTCATCGTTGATGATGAGGAACTGCAGCGTGCCGGTGACGCTTCCCACGAGAACCACCGTGTAGCGCTGGCCTTCCTGGAAAGTAAACGAAGTCTCGAGCAGGATGCGCGAGGTCTCCGCGGCTTGGGTGCTCGTCGGGAAGACGCGGAAAGCGAGCTCCTTGCCAGCTTCCGTCGCGTAGTACACAGTGGTGCCCCGGTAGCCCAGGTTGTTGGCGACGGGAGCCCACTGGATTTGCGTGATGCTGCGGATGTCCACCGCCCACCCTTCCGTGTTGGCGTTGACGATGCGCACGGCTGCGAGCGGCGGTCGCGACGTACCCGTGATGTCGTCGTCATCGCACCCGGTCAACACCACAGCCACGAGGCCGAGCATAACGACAGAAGAAAGACGCATTAGCACAGTACTCCAGATGAGGTCGTAAAGGATGTTGAGCGGGAGATCACCACGATCCCACGCCTGCGTGAATCACTGGTCAACAGGTGGATCGGTCACGCCAGGCTCTCGCGCGCCGGGCGCGCTTCCGAGCAGGTCCCGCGAAGCAATAAAGCCAACTACTGCAGCGGCTGCCCCTCCTGCCGCCAGCGCCGTTCGCATTCGGGAGAACTCCCGTTCGCGAACACTCGCGACATGGGTCTTGTGGACCGCCAGGGCTTCGCCCGTCCATTGAGCGACCTGACCGTGCAGATACGTAACTGATGAAACGTTCACGACGTAAACGGTGTCGTCTTCCGCGCGAAGCACACCTTCGACTCGCGTAGCAGACGGTCCGACGAGATCGCCCAGCACCAGCCTTCCCCGGTCGTTGAGATCGAGTGCGAGGGTAGCGCCGACCGGCCGGGCTGTGACCACTGGAGTGTAGACGTAGCAGCCCTGCGCTGCCCCCAGTGCCACTGCGAGGACAGCAACGCGGAAAACAGCGACGCGCCACCAGGACGGTGGGTGCGCTGAGAGCCCGCACCCACTCGACCCGGCTTTGACTTCCGCGAGGGCATCGATGCCATCTCTGTTCAAGTTGCCCCTAGTACGTGGAGCTGCGCCCGAACCCGTAGGTTCCGACGTCCGCCACGCGTGTGTTCGTGTAGGTCGGCAGGCTCCGCGCGAACAGCTCCTGGTAGGGAACCGGCCACTCGAGCGGCGTGCCGGCGTACAGGTCACCCCATCCACGCGCGTCGACATACCACTGTGCGTGGCCTGTGAATGCGGTTTCCGTACGCTTCTCCCACTTCATCGCTTCCATGATGTTGCCGCACACAGTCGTCGGCGGATCGGCGGCCGCTACCGGCACCTGCGGGACACAGGCGTTGCCGCCCGGCACCTGCGTGGCAGCATCGTTCGTTGCCGGTATGGCCGGGAGACCGGCTGCCGTCCGGTAACGGTTGATCAGCGGAATGGCTGAAGCGACAGTTCCAAGCCGGATGTGCGCCTCGGCGGCAAGCATGTCGCTTTCCGCGCGCGCCATTAACACCCAGGTACCCGTGCCACCAGTGGCCCGGATCAGCCAGAAGCGGTGGTTGTCGTACTGCCACACGCCCCACGCAAAGTTACTGGCGTCCTCACCGGTGGGCCGGTTACGGAAATACATGATCGTGCCGGATGGTGGACCGGTACGCGTGGATCCACCTGACGCGGCCTGCTGCGCCGCGCGCGTTTCACCTGGGGGGAAACGCTGGTCCGGCGTCCGCATGGGGACTGCGCCCCAGGAGCGCGTGAGCACCGGCTGCGCCAGCCATGCCCGATACGTGCTCGCGGTGTCGCCCATTCCGAGAATGAACGGTGTCATCTGGCTCCAGCTGGCCGATACAGCAAGCTGCTGGGCAGTCGTCTGGAACCAGCCGGCGACCGGGTCCGCCTGAATGGTCGCGTCGGCGACGATCCCAGCCTCGGCGTCGTCGCGAATCGCCGCCCAGTTGGCCGCCGCCCGCTCGGCAGGCGTGCGTCCGTAGCCGGCGCGGAATTTCGCGCGGTAGGAATGGAGGATCCGGATCCAGGTTGCGCGATCCGGGCCTGCGCTCGCCGTTCCACTGCTCAGCCACCAGCCGAGGGGAATCGGCCAGCCACCGGAACCTGTCGTGGCGGCCGCGCTGTTGGCGATGGCAATCGCCGAATCGAGCATCGAGATCGCAGCCGCATTCACTACGGAACCGTGCGAGAACGGCGGTATCGAGTCCGTCGTCTGTGGCGTGATCACCGCCGCTGAGTCGTAGATCAGCGAGAGATGGCCGAGGCCGTACCCGAGAGTGAAGTACGCGAACGACTTCGCCTTGGCATCGCGGGCCGCCGAGCCGGTGCCGGACTGGGCCGCGATGAACGCGTCCAGCGCCCGAACAGCGTTCGACGCCTGACGGATATTGCGTGTCAGGTGGTCGAAGTCGCGGTAGTTGCCCGCCGCGACTGCGTTACCGATCGTGTTGCCGATCAGTGGCCGCGGAATGATGCTGCGGGTTCCCATGCCGAAGTTGCCGAGCTGGGAGGCGCTCTCAAACCCAAGCACCAGCGACTGCGCCCAGATCGCGTCTCCCCCTACAGCGTACTGCCCGTTGAACATCTGCTGGAAGATCTTCGAGATAACGGTCTCGACGTTAATCGCGTCACGGAAGGCGAGCGTAACGTCGGGCTGGTTCGGATTGCCCACGACGAGCGCGTCTTCACGGCACGCCGAGAGTACCACCGTAGCCCCGAGCGTGAACGCGGCCATGCTTCTTACAAGATTTCGCTTATTCACTGACAACCTCTCAATTCAAGGGTAGGGCTGTGAGGGAGAGCGGCGAAATCCGCCGCTCTCCCTCACATCCGATATGTGACTTCCCCGTTAGAACGTGCTCGAGAGCTGGAGCGTGAACGTCCGCAGGTTCGGGAAGCGGTACCCGGCGACCGGGGTGAGAATCGAGGAGTTCAGCGGGCCGGTGGTGTTACCGGACTCCGGATCAAACCCGCTCCAATCCGACCAGGTCTTCAGGTTGC
Organism: uncultured Gemmatimonadaceae bacterium; assembly: GCA_964577965.1. GTDB lineage: Bacteria > Gemmatimonadota > Gemmatimonadetes > Gemmatimonadales > Gemmatimonadaceae > DASUUI01. The sequence continues at coordinate 4,678 of CAZOAT010000041.1, forward strand.
GTCCGACGAGGCCCACTCTCCAGTCGCCGCGGCCGCCGATGGCGCCGACGCGATAGTTCGCGGACAGCTCGCGGAGCTTGACATAGCTCGCGTCTTCGAACGACCAGCCGTGTACGGCGAGAGCGTCATACAGACCGCCAACGCCCGAGCTGCCACCCGGGCTCGCCGATGGCCCACGCCGCCAGTAGTAGCCGATCGGCTTGGCATCCTCAACCGACTTGCCAAGCTGGTCAGCCGCAGAGCTCGTCAGGTCGCCCATCGACCAGTGGTACGCGACGTTCCACATACGCTGACCGATGTTGGCGTCGAGCAGCCCGTACAGGCTGACTCGCCGCCAATCGACGTTGTGCGACATGCCCCAATGGTACTTGGGCAGGCCGCTACCAAGCGCCACGAACGCCGGATTACTCGTCTCGTCACGCAGGGTGATCGGCATACCCCAGTTCAGGCGCATGCCCCACGGGCCGTTGCAGGTCTGCGGGTCGGCGTTGAAGCAGCCGGTCGGTCCCTGCTCGAGGCGTGAACGCCACAGGTTGCGCGTGATACCTTCGTGGATCTGATTGCCGGCCCCGACCCAGACGATGTAACCCTCGTTGTTCGGCCGGAACGCAGCGTCGAGATCGCTCGAGCTCATCGAGCACTGAGTGTTGAACGGCGCGGGAAGCTGGGTGCAGTTCCTGACCATGTCGAAACCGTACACGGTTCCGATCCGCTCGCCCTGGCGGAACTGGAAGATGTCAAATGTATTCGCCGGACCCGGGGCGATCGTGCCCACGAACTCCGGAATGTCCAGCCGCGAGATCTCGGACTTCATCTGGTCCCAGATCACGCGTGAGCTCCAGTTCACCGCGCCGCGCGTCATGATCGGCACGGTGAGTGTGAACTCGTAGCCGGTGTTGGTGATCTCACCCGCGTTCAGCCACTGCCGGGCGAACCCGGTAGCGCTGGACAACTGCACCGGAAGGATCTGATGGTCGATCACAGCGCGCGAGTACGAGAAGTTCACGCCGTAGCGTCCAAACAGCTCCAGGTCGGTGCCGATCTCGGTCTCGGTGTTGATCTCAGGCCTGAGGTCCCGGTTGCCCAGGAAGTTCGGATTGAGCGTGCCACCGGTGCCGATGGTGAAAGTTTCATACTGTGCGTCGAACCGCGGACGCTGACCCGTCGAGCCACGCGCAGCGCGCAGCTTGAACAGGCTCACCGACTGCGGCGCGAACCACCACGGCTCGCTGGAAACGAGCCAGGCGGCTGAGACGCGACCGAAGGTCTGCCAGCGCTGGCCGGAGCCGAACAGCGAGCTGCCGTCACGCCGAACGAGACCGCCGAGGATGTAGCGATCCTTGTAGTCGAGGTCCACGCCGTAGAAGAAGGCCATGTCCCTCACCGCCGCGCGGCCCGAACCGATGAAGATATTCGTCGTCGCCGCGTCGGCCGTAATCAGACCTGGGAGCGCGAGGCCGATGCCGCTGAGCGTGTTGTTGCGGATGTTCTGGTCGCTGAAGAGATAGCGGGCCGAGAACGCCGCGTTCAGATCGCCGAAGAAGTTGTGCTGTGCCGTGCCGCTGATGGCCGTGTTCCACTGCTCATTGTCGAAACTCCCTTCGCCAATAAACCCGGAAGCGGAAGCCGGAGCGGAGGACGTGGTACGCCAGCCGCGGTCACGCATCTGCAGGAACTGGCCGCTGGCCCGGTCGTAGCCGAAGATACCGTCGAAGTTCAGCCAGGACAGCGGCTGATACCGCACATTGAGCCCGCCGACAAACCGGTTACTGCGATCCACCCGGAAGTTGTTCGCTGTGGAGTACAGCGGATTGGCGTTCTGCTCGCCCTGGAAGAGCGGGTTGTGCCGGACGACGATTCGGCCCAGGTTGTCGCGCGCCAGGAGGTCGGACATCCACGGAGCGCGGCTCAGTTGGAACCACGTTCCCGCGAAACCGCTGGTCTCGTCGAACTGTGCCGCGTGGTCGCGGCTGGAGCTGTAGAACGTGTTGAGGCTGCCGCTGATGCCGCCACCGAAGCTCTGGTCGACGTTCACGCGGGCCGAATTCCGGGTGAAGCCCGGGAGGAACACGACCGCGCCTTCCTGCACCAGATTGGAGACGCTGGCGTACACGCCCGTGTTGTTGAGGCGGCCGCGCAGGTCGATGTTGGTGTTGGCGAATGCGTTGCTGGTGACAGCCTGCCCGACCGGGTCACGCAGGAACGGCGGAGCCGAGGCCTGATAGGTGCCGGTCAGCTGCTCATAGCTGGGCGTGTTGGAGATACCGAAATCGCCCATAAATGACTGCGTGGGCAGCGAGAAGTCCACGCCCGAATTGTTGATGCGCTGGACTTCCTGGTCCCAGTCGATGTAGCGCGCGCAGGACGACCAGGCGCCCGGGTTCTGGCCAGCGATGGTGTTGACCGTGCTGGCGCCGAAGAGAACCTCGCGGGAGCAGAAGCGCGTTGCGTCCGGCGACAGCACCAGCGTGTTGCCGACCGACAGCGGGAACTCGCCCTCGATATCGCTGGCGCCCACTTCGGTCCGGATGCCGAAGCGCATTCCCTGCTGCGCGTGGCGGCCCGTCTTGGTGGTGATGTTGATGACGCCCGCGCCGGCGCGTGCGCCGTACAGCGAAGCAGCCGCCGCACCCTTCACGACCTCGACGCTCTCGATGTCGTCAGGGTTGATCTCAGGCAGCGAGCCCTGCAGCGGAACGCCGTCAAGCAGATACAGCGGCTGCTGCGTGCGGCCGGTCGCATTGAGCGACGTGGGCCCGCGCAGGATAACCTGCGGCGCAGCGCCGGGACGACCCGACGGGTTCATAATGATCGCGCCGGGCACCTTGCCCTGCAGCTGCGTCACCGGGTTGGAGCCGGTCACCGGCATCATCGCCGAGTCGACGCGGGTCACGGTGAACGCCAGCTTGCGCTGCTCGGTCGCCGTGGTCACACCGGTCACTACCACTTCAGAAAGCTGCGTCAGCTCGCGACGGAGCTCGAAGTTGATGGTCTGTGTCCCGGGAGTGACGCGGATCTGCTGCGACTGCGGCGTGTAGCCGATCGCACGCGCGCGCAGGATCACGCTCTGGCCCGCCAGACGCGCCTGCGGAATGGTGATGGTGTACTGACCCGCGGCGTTGGTGCCGACGGAGATGTTCATCTCGTTGATGAACACGTTGGCGCCGGGCAGGGGCTGGCCCTGGTCCCCGACCACGCGGCCGGTGACCGTCGCGGGTTGCTGTGCCTGCGCCAGCGCGGGGGCGATAAACGCCAGCGCCAGCGCGATAAACTTCGCAGACCGAATTAACCTCATGATGCTTACCTCTGAAGGTTGGTGAGACCACGATGCGAACTCTGCGTTCGGAGTCGGCGGGAATACACGCCACCGCCTGTACCGACGTGGCTGACGATCACTCTGCGTAGCTGCCTCCTTTTATCTGATGGGTTGCGTGGTTGCGACAGTTAACTCCAGGAAAATCACGGCAACGAAATCGCCATGTCAGGTGACCAAGTCACCGAACGCGGATCTCGAAAAACGATCATGTTGTCTTCTGAACCGGACGGACCGATGCGGTGCGGCAGGCCGACGTGCGCCCGTAACGCTCCCAGCGAGCACAATATGGAGTACGGTTCGCGCCGCTGGCAAGAAGCGCGTATCGTCGGCTGCCCCGGTCAGTTGCCATCCCGGGCCCCCACGCGCGAGGTTCCACCCGAAGCGCCCGCCAGCTCCGGCAGGAACTCAAACGGCTGCTGGATCAGCTGCCGCACAGCTGCTCCTCCCCGAATGGCGGGCACGTACGATGCCCTGCTGACCGTGTGCCGGACGGCTTCGGTGAACAACGGATGGGGCGAAGACACGATCCCGAACGTCCCCTGCTCGACCCGACCGTCCCGGCCGACCACGTACTCCGCGATCACGGTGCCCCCAACCTTTGATGCCAGAAGAGCTTGCGGGTAGGCGACCTCGAGGTCACGCCCCCCCGCCAGTTGAGCCGGGGAGTCCACCTTGTCCGCGGTAAAGACGGCTAGCGACGCGACCAGCTGCTCCAGGTGGGTCGAACTGCGCGGAGTGCGCGTGATCGGATCCGTATCCGGACCGCGGGACCACAGGAGGACCGTCCCGCAGCTCGAAGCGTCGCGTACGTGGGTGTACCTCGCCGGCGCCCCGGTCCCGCTGAGATACAGTTCGATCCCGTGCAGCGAATTGGGAGGGAAGGCATCCAGGTCCACCTCCCCCGCCGGCATCGGTATGCCGTCCATGTAGACCAAGGGCCAGCAGTTTCGACCCCGCATCCGGATTCCCCGACCGCCGGCACGGATGCGCGTCGAGGTTATTCCGGGGGACCGTTCCAGAAGCTGGGTCAGCATCCGGGGGTTCTCACGGTCGATGCGTTCGCGGGTTATGAAATGGCCGCCGCCCTTGGCAAGCCGCTCATAGTAACCGGCCAGTCGTCCGGTGAATTCACCCCCCCGGGCCCGCACCGGGACGGGGGCCAGCACAGTAGCGAGGGCCGGTAGCCGGATACTGACTCCGTCCAACCCGCCGGCCGGAACGACGATGGATGCGGCAGCCGGGGTGAAGCCGAGACGTCGGGCGCGAACAATGGCATCACCCAGTCTGACGCCGGAGATCCTGAACCGCCCGAGACTGTCGGTGAGAGCGGTCGTGGCCATCCCGTCGATACCGACGTGTGCTTCGAAGATAGGCGCGCCGGCAGCGTCACTTACGACGCCTGCTACGGACGTGGCGGACTGAGCCGCGGCGCCAGAAAGCGCCCAGCATCCTGCCATGATCGACGCGACCCAACCGAAGCCGCGCCATGCTGGAGCCCCGCCGTACCAATTCTGCATACCAGCCACCGGCTGAGGCAAAACACCCCCCGGCCGCCTGGGTCTTGCGCTACCAGGCAGCCGTTTCCTATTTGAAGGTACACCGCATCCCCGGCGTCTTCAACCTCGAATCAGCTGCGCAGCAGCAGCTGATCACCCTCCCTCCCTCCGGAGGTCCCCCGTGCACCTCGCGTCCGTCAGAACCATCAGCCAGCTCACCGTTTTGGCGGCGTTGACCGCGTGCGCTTCTTCAGGCCCGGCTCCAGCCACCGGCTCCACTGCGACCCGGAATCCGAATCTCATATCGCAGCAGGAGATCGCAGCCACGGCGGCCAGCAACGCCTACGAGCTGGTCGAGCGGCTTCGGCCTCAGTGGCTGCGCGCAGGGGCAGTAGGCTCGATCAGGGCCGACGCTGGCGGACGCACCGTCATGCAAGGCACTCTGGTATACCTGGACAACGTCAAGCTGGGGAACCGCGAGACTCTCCGATCCGTGAGCGCCGGGGGGATCACCTCCATACGGTTCCTGAATCCGGAGCGGGCTGCTGCAACGCTGCCCGACGTGGGCAGGGATCCGATCAGCGGTGCGATCGTAATCAGCACGCGGTAGCGACGCAGCATCGCCTTCGCCCGCTGTCCCGGAAAGGAAACGGCCCTCACACCACCCGGCGTGAGGGCCATCTTCCTGCGAACGGTCAGCTTCAGCGTGTACCGCGAGCTTCCAGTGTCACGCCCGTGTACGGGTCCCACAGCTCGAGGATGATGTCCCATGTCCCCGGCTCCGGATCGTCGAAGCTGCATGTCTCGTTGTTCCCGGCCAGGAACGGCGCACAGAAGGCGCCGCTGGGGCTGATCACGATGAGATCAACGTCTCCGGTGCCTCCATTGATGGTGACCGTGAAGTTGATGAGCCCCTCAGGCACGTCGATCTGGTACTCGTCGGTGCTGAAGCGCGGGGCGGAACTGGCCAATCCCGTTATTCGCAGCATGGTGAACGACGGCAGCACGGTGATGCTGGCCGATCGGAGCCGCGACGGATCGGATGCAAGCGTCGCGGTTACAGCCGCCGTACCGGGAGCAATAGGGGTCACCTCCGCGGTGGACGGTCCGGTCTGGTTGACCGAGACGATGGCTGGGTCACTGCTGGCCCAGCTCACCTGAGCAGGCTGACCATCGAGGGTGGCGGTCAGCACCTGAGTCTCGCCGAACTCCATGTCGAAGAAGAGCGGCGTGACCTCGAATGCCTGGCCCGGCTCAAACGGGTCGTAGCTGTCGCACCCCGCAAATGCGAAGGCGAGCAGCGCCGACAGGGCAATAACTTTGCGATAAATCATGAGCGAAACTCCAATTTAGCGTGACGGTGGCAGCGGGCAGGGAGAGCCGGCCCAGCGGCCGCAGCGAATCGTTGGAATGAAGATCCGACCGCCCTCGGGAGCGGATCCTTTCGGATCCACTCCCGACGGCAACCGCAGCAAGCTTCTGGTGAGGAACACCAGACTCAGCCCGCCGTCCTCAGGAGCACGGCAGGCTACCTCCGAACGTGTACGTCGGCAGTCCTAGCGTCTGCAGCTCCTTTTCAGGTATCGGGAGCTGGCACGGTGTGCCGGGCTGGATCGGCTGATCCGTAACCGCACGGCGCCAGAACAGCGTCGTCCCGCTCGTGTTCGTCAGCTCCACGTCCCGCTCGTAGCTGATTCTACTGAGCAGCCCAGCCGCGCCCTCGCCGGCGGTTGCCGCCGGCAGCCCTCCACGACTCACGCGGGTGATGTTGATCAGACTCGCCGCGAGCGCGAGGCTCCCGCCCGAGCGGATGAGGGCCTCGGCGTGAACCAGATCGCTTTCGGCGGCCAGGATGTACGGGACCGCCGTTTCAAACGCGGTCGGTGAGCCCGCCGCGTGGTGAGCATGCCGCGTGTGGGCGAAGACGCTCTGCATGTAGATACCGCGAGCCGGATCGCCGATCGGCGGCGGCACGTAGCTGATGTCCGTCGTGTACCGCGCATCCGGTGACGTTCCCTGCGGAGGGATCGTTCCGTCGAACTTCGGCGGAACGTGTGGCGCCATACGGTTGATCACACGGTGATCCATGCGGATCCAGGACTCCTCTTCGCCGTACGCGGCGATGTACGACCACCAGGTCTGCCCGTCACCCTGAACTTCGAGATCAAAAGGTGCACCGGCCGAACCCGTACCGATCCCCTTGTCCGCGAGCTGGGCAACCTGCGTCCAGTTCACGCTGGTCGACTGGCCGGGGTCACGCGGCATGTATGCCAGCAGCATCGCATACATAGTGTGCGCAACCCGATTCAACCGGGCGGACGTCAGAGCTCCATCCGGCATCGGCAGATCCGCCACGTTGTACACATGGCTCTTGCCGGTGGTTGCGGCGATCAGGCGCTCCCACATCGCGGCAGCGGAATCTGCTACCTCGGAGTAGGGAACCAGATCAGGCGGCTCGGTTGGATCGGTATCCTCCGTGACGACGAAAGCCTTGTCGAACATCCAGGCGATGTTGGTATACGACGCTGCCTGGGTGAACATCGCCAGAGGAGCATACTTGTCGCGGTCTGCGGCACCGAGCACACCGGCCTTCATCGCACGCAAGGCGTCGTTCGCAGCGCCGATCGCACCGTAGAACCCGTCCCACGCGTCCTCGGTCACGAAGCGATCGTTGTTGGTCGTCGAATTTGCGTACGGGATGCGCGGCTCGAGGTTATTGAACCGCATTCCAAAGTTGCCGAAGTTCGACGTCGTCACGTCGGCGGTTACCGACATCATGTGCGTGTGTTCGATGTACGTGGCCGTGAGGTACCAGGCGTTCAGCGTGGACACAGCCAGTGCCCGCACGTCGTCCGGAGTCGCCAGGGCGCGCTCGATGTCCGGATTGTTGGGGTTGGTTACGTCGAGTTCGCGGCAGGCGGTCGCGGTGAACAGCGCCGCCGCCCCGACCACGGCGTAGAGCCTTCTATTGCGAATCATCGTTGATAGCTCCATGTCAGGGTGGCGGTCAGAACGTAAGCTCCACCTGACCAGTAATTGTTCTGAAGTTCGGATAGCGGAAGCCGTCGATGCGGAAGTTGAAGTCACCGCCGGCGACGACATCCGGATCGAAGCCGGAGTAGTTCGTCCAGGTCATCAGGTTCCGCCCGATGAGCGCCACTTTCATGTTCCGGGCGTAGCGTCCGATTCCGGACATCCGGAGTGCCCGGTCACCGAAGTTGTATGCGACCGAGAGCTCGCGAAGCTTCACGAACGAAGCGTCCTCGACGAAGTAGTCACTGGGATTGAGCCCGGCGTACAGGCTCTGGGTGAACACCGAGAACGGCACCTTCTGATCGTCCGGGCGCCCAGCCATGTCCATGTCACCGTGGCGCAGGTCCTGGAACATCCACTGCTTGGTGAAGTTGTAGGTGTCGCCGCCCCGCTGCCCGTCGATCAGGGCATACAGGGAGAAGTTCCGCCAGCGCATCGTGTTGGACAGGCCCCAGTTGAAGTCGGGGTTGGAGTTTCCGATGATGTGACGGTTCTCGCCATCAGCATTCACGTACTCGATCAGCGCACCGGGGCTGGCCGCGCGCACCAGATAGCCGAGCGCGTTGACCGTGTAGTCGCCGGCCACGGCCGAGGCATTCGCCGGGTTCTCCCGAAGTTCCTCGAAGCTCCTGACCCAACGGCTGCCGTAGATGATGCCGAGCGGTTCGCCTTCCCTGTAGAAATAGACTCCCTGGCCCTGACCGAGAGCCGTGTTGCCTTCGCCGACCAGGAACGGAGCCCGTCCAAGCCGGTCGATGCGTTGCCGCGTACGGTCGCCAGTGAGCGTAATGGAGTAGGTGAACGCGGGACGCGTGATGACCTGCGTCTGCAGCGTGATCTCGGTCGTCCTGCCCGAGACGTCGGCCGCGTTCTGAACCTGGTGAGTGAAGCCGCCGGACTGGGCCAGCGACAGCGGAATGTTGAGGAACGCATCCCGCGTAATCCGGTTCGCCTGCACCAGCTCGACATTGAACCTGTTGAGGAACGTTATCTCGATGCCGAACTCGTCTTCGGTCTGCACGGCCGGACGCAGGTTCCTGTTGCCCAGCTGCAGCTTGCTGATCTGTCCGCCGAATACGCTATATGTCTCGTATTGGTCGAAGAAGCCGGGACGGAGTCCCGCGGTGCCGCGGCCGCCACGCAGCTTCAGTTCCTGAATACCCGGGAGGTCGAAGTCCTGCGTCACCCGCCATGCGCCGGAGACGCGGTAGAAGTTCTTCCACCGGTTGTCGGCGCCAAAGAGGGAGGAACCGTCACGCCGCCACATGAGATCGATGATGTAGCGATCTCTGATGTCGAACGTCTGCGACGCGACATAGTTGAGGTTCCGCTCCAGCTGATCGTCGGAATCCACAGAAACCTGGTCACGAGCAGCCGCAGCCAGGTCTGGCACGAACGCTACATTGAGTCGCGTAGTGCTCGCGGTTATGAAGGCCGAGCGCCGCTGCTCGTAAACCGTACCGATACGGGTAGCGGTGTTGATCTGGCCGAAGAAGTCTCCCAGCGCGGTGGCGGCGACCTGCCCGTTCCACGCGTTGATGTTGTTCGAGTTGCGCCGGAGGAACCCATTGCCGGCGTTCCCCTGTTCGGTAAGGAAACCCTTCTCTTGGTACTGCCGCTCCCGCGAACTCAGCCGGTCGGTGCCGTAGTTGGCGTCGAAGGTGAGCCACGTGGTCGGACGAAAGCGCCCGGAAGCGGAGCCGAGGAAGCGCTCGCGGTTGAGCATGTACTCCTCGTTGGCGAGGACGTACAGGGGGTTTCCCCGTGCGCTCGGCGAGACCACCGGCGGCAGATGCCGCCAGAACTCGATCGAATCCCGGCCGGTCGGTTCATTCCAGGGGTTCCGCAGGTCGATATCGGGTGGCGCCTGCAACAGGGCAAACCACGCGTCGCCCGTGGGCGCCACACCCAGCGCATTGATCGGGTGGTCGTTCTTTACTGAACCGTAGGTCATGCTGAGCGAGAGATCCATCCGCTCACCCAGCCCCTGATCGACATTCAAGCGCGCGTTCTGCCGGTACTGGCCGTCCCGCAGGGGAACGACGCCGGCGTTGTGGTCCGTGGTATAGGACGAGTTGAAGTTGGTGGACCCGCGGCGCAACCCGACCTGCAGGTTGCTGCTGTAGAAATCACCCTGCTCCATCCATTCGCGTAGCTGGTTGCGCCAGCCACGCGGACCCGTCGTCATGTACGGCCGGTCGTGAAACTGGCTCTCCACGACCCGGGACCCCCCGGCCGTCAGAAAGATCTCACCATCAGGGTTGACTCTGTACGGATGACTCTGGTTCAGCGGCACCCAGTTCTCGATGCCGGTGCGGCCATACTCCGAGCGGGAGATGACCTCTACACTGCCCTCAGCGAGGTTCCGTCCGCGCTTGGTAGTGATGTTGACCACGCCGTTGGCCGCGTTGGAGCCATAAAACGCCGATGCGGTCGCGCCCTTGAGGACCTCGATGGATTCAATGTCGTTGGCGTCGATGTCCGAAATGTTGGCCCGACTCACGACCCCGTCGACGATCACCAGTGGCGTGCTTCCCCCGATCGCAAGATTGGTTGAGCCGCGTAGCCGGATGGCAGGAGCCGCACCGGGGCCGCCCGTTCCGGCGGTCACACGAACGCCGGCGATCTTGCCGGCGAGGGCGCTGACCGGTGAGGAGGCAGGTACCTCACGCACTTCCTCTTCAGAGATCCTGGCCACGGTGAACGGGAGCTTGCGCTGCTCCGTGCCCGTGGCAACGCCGGTCACGACGACTTCGCCCAGCCGGAACGGATCGGCAGACAGGGAGAAGTTCACGGCCTGCGTGCCGGCCTGCAGGGTGATCGTTCGCTGGCCCGGCGAGAAACCGATCATGCGGGCCCGCACGACTATCTGCTGGCCGATCCGCTCGGCCTCGACACTGATCGAGTACTCGCCCGACGCATCTGTCTGGCGGAAAAGACCCGTGCCGTCAATGAAAACCGTGGCGCCGGAGATGGCCGCGCCGTCCGTGCTCGTCACGCGGCCGGCCACAATCGCCTGGGCCCAGGACACCGCTGGCACCAGCAGGCACAGAAGCCCGGCTGCCAGGGGAGTAACAACTCGCTGACACATTCGATTCTTCATAAAGCCTCTCATGTTTGCAGACACTAACTGCTGCCGCACAACCAACTTGCTGGCGTGCGCGTCGAACGAACCATGCTTCGTCAGAGTTGCCTCCCGCGTTGAGACAAAGATGGACTTGGACCGTTGCCAGATCCTGGCTCGGACGGTCCGGGGGGGTGTTCAATCTTTGTACGGGGACCCTGATGCGGCAAGGGCCAGCATGTCGCCGCAGCCTTGTCCGCTCAATGGAGGCAGGGAATCAGCGGGGATTCCCGACGGACACGGAATCCCCGGGCACTGAATCGGCTGACGGCCGGAATTCGATCGGCAGATGGACCACCTGCCGCACTGCCCGCCCCTGGTGGACGGCCGGACTGAAACGCGCACTGGGCAGGACCGCCCGCGCCGCGGCGGCGAACGCCCCGTCCGTCGCGGAGACCGTGGTAACCGTGCCCGTTTCGACTTCGCCACGCTCGTTCACGACAAACTCGAGGAGGACGCGCCCGCTGGTTCCCTGCCGCCAGTGAACCTCCGGGTACAGGGGTGCCACAGCTCCCACGAGCTGTGCGGGCTCATCCACTGCATCGGGAGAGTGCACCGAACCCGCCTCGACCATGGAGCGGACATCGCCTCCGGACGCTGCTCCCCTGGCGACATTTCTGGGCCGGGCTGGCCGGGACCAGAGGGCGACGAGGCCGCAGGCCAGCGACCCGCGGCCAGCGCCCAGTTCGTGCGGCACGGTGGAAGAACTCGAATACACTTCGACGGCTTCGAATGAGGCCAGGTCGAGCATGTCCAGATCAAACGCCCCAGCGGTTGCGGGCGTACCGTCTATCACTATGAGCGCATTACAGTTACCCCGCATGCTCACGGTTCGGCCGGCGCCGGGGATCGGCCTGATGCGGACCCCCGGGATCTCCCGCAGGACGTCCGCAAGCCGGTGGCTCTTCTGGTCCAGCTGCTCCCGGGTGTAGAAGTAGCCGGCCCCGCGCTGCCGACGGCTGTTGAAGCCCGCCAGCCGGCTGTCGAACACTTCCCGGCGCTCAGTCACGGTGATGGGAGTCAATGAGTACGGGATTGCAGCGAGCGTGACCGCCATCGTCGCCGCGGCGTTGGGCGCCACCCGAACCTCCAGCATGCGGGGGGCATAGCCCAGCCGGCGTACCTGAACCTGGACGTCTCCCGCGGCCAGGCGCGTAAACCGGAACGCACCGGCGGTGTCAGTGTGGGCGCGGGTGCTGGTTCCGACCAGCGACACCTCGGCGCCTGCGATACGACTGCCCGCCGAGTCGGTCACGGTGCCGCTGAGCGCCCCGCGCGCCTGCGCCTCCGCCGGCGAGAGCGGGTGACCGAGCAAAATGGCGAAAACCGCAGCTCCCCAGGACACCTTTGCAACCTGACCAGCGCACTTCATCATCATCATCATCATCTCCTCAACCAACAGACCGCGAGGCCGCCACCGGCCAGAATGGCGGTGCCGCGCCCCCGATACATGGGGAGAGAAGCGGCCGGGGTCAACCTCCGCTCGCTCCGAACCGCGCTGCGGAACCATCACGGGCCCATGCCCAGCGCGCTGAGCAGCTCAGGGAGCGCGGGATTACGGGGATCGAGCTGCCGCAGCCGCTGAGCACTGCGCCGGGCAGCAACGACGTTCCCCGCCATCACCTGGGCGACAGCCAGACGGTACAGGAGCTCGCCGTTGAGCGGCTGCATCCGCGACGCACGCGTGTACCACCCGACTGCCTCGGCGAATGATCGCCGCTGCGATGCGCTCTGACCGAGAGCAACGAAGATCCGGGGCGACTCGCCGAGCGCGAGCGCGGCGTACAGCTCCGCCTCGCTTTCCTCGACACGACCGGCCGCGAGAAGCGCTTCGGCCAGGAGCACGCGCGGCTCCTGGAACAGCGGGGCATCGCGTGCAAGACCGCGATACTCCGCGGCGGCCGAATCGGGCAGACTCCGACTCATATAGTGTTGAGCCAGCGCGACCTTGCCCCGCTCCCACAGCTCGCCGCGCGACACCTCAAAGGCGATGCTGTCCAGCGCGTCAACCGGCCGGAACTCAGCCCTGTAATCCCGCTGCCGATCCAGCGGCACGAAAGGCCAACGGGAGGTGATCGTTCGAACGATATGCGCGGCCACGCGCTCGTCGAACTCGGTAAGCGCCAATCGCTGCTCCACCAGTCGCCAGTCGGGAAGACTGTCGGCGCTCCCGGCTCGATCGAGCAACCCCGCCGCACGAAGCTCGTGAAAGAAGGCACGGGCTATCACTGCATACCCTGCCCGGTTCGGATGCACGTGTTCGAGGAAGAGCGCGGCGCCGGGAATCCCGGCGGGCGAGGCTGCGGCCAGCGATTCGGCGACCGGTACGTAGCGGGCATGGGATTCGTCGGCGAGCCGGCGAATGACATCGTTCAACGCCGATGGAGCGCGGAACCGCACCACATCGAGATCGCGGGCACGCTCGAAGAGCTCGCGCGCCGCTGCGGTGTCGCCTGCGCCCAGGGCCGTCCTGGCGGCCGCAAAAACCTCTGCGGCGCCACCTGCCGCGGCATTGGGCTCAGCGGAAAACGGTGCCTGGTCGACGAGGTTGCTCGCGACGCTGGCGATGAAAACCTGGATGTCGCGAGCACGCAGATGCTGAACGAGACGACCGACGTTGCCCTCGAACTGCTCGAGGCCGGCCTCGAAAACGGGACCGCCGTATGCGATACGCTGATCGCGCGCCAGCAGTTCCATCAGGCTGGGCACATCATCACCGGTGGCGTCCGGCGAGCGGAGGCCCCCCCCGAAAGCGCTCCTCAGCAGCCAGACCGTTCGGATGCGCAGCGCCCTGAGGTACATCCGGACCATCTGCGGCCTGAACGTCGCCAGCCGCTGCGCGGATCCAGCACCGAGTGCGCCGTAGTACTCGTTGTGACCCGCGTAAATGAGCACCGCGTGCGGCCGCTGTTCCGCGACTTCGCGCGCCATGTCCCACATCGCGTAACTGTTCGTGGCCGCGATTCCGAGGTTCACGACCTCGACGGAATCGCCCGGCGGAAGAACCATTCGCAGTGCCTCCCGCAGATATCTCGGGAACGCACCGTTCCGTGGAAAGGGAAATCCGGCCGCTGAGGATTCGCCGAGCACCACGACGCGGAGCGTGGCACCGCTGCCAGCTGCGAACGGCTCCTGCATCGGTCGAGGCGGTCGGTCGAGGCCGACAAACCAGCGTGTCCCAACATCGCGGTTGGCGACGAGATGGGACTGCGGAGCGTACGGTGCCGGGATGAAGAGCGGGTACCCCGGAGCCCGGACGAGCACGCGGAGCGCGAGCTCGACGCCGGCCAGCAGCACAAACGGCGCGAGCAGAGTGAACGCTAGAAAGGCGGCTCTGCGAACGCGACTACCGGCCGGGCCCGGTGAGCCCCCGTCCTGATTCATGGCCGGCTACTGAGCAGGTCGCGAGGCAACGCCCGGGTGCATATCCTTAGAAAGTGTCGTTCGTACACCTTCATTGCCACTCCGAGTACTCGCTGCTGGATGGCGCCAACCGGCTCGAGGACCTCGTGCGGCGGGCGGTCGAGCTGGAGCAGCCGGCGCTCGCCGTAACCGATCACGGGAACCTGCACGGTGCCTGGGCGTTTCAGGAGCTGGCGAAGAAGGGTGGAATAAAACCGATCATCGGCATGGAAGCGTACGTCGCGCCCGGCGACCGACGGGCCCGTGTGCGCCCTGCCCCGAACGCCAAGCCGTACTTCCACCTGGTTCTCCTCGCGCGCGACACTACCGGGTACCGCAACCTCGTAAAGCTTTCCTCGCTTGCATTCACGGAAGGGTTTTACGCCCGCCCCCGGGTGGACCGCGAACTGCTGGCCAGATACAGCGAGGGGATAGTGGTTTCCTCGGCCTGCATGGCGGGCGAGATCGCCACCCATCTGCTGACAGATCAATGGGATGAGGCGCGGGAGACGGCCGCCTGGTATGCCGAGGTCTTCCGGGACCGGTATTACCTGGAGGTCCAGGCTCACTCGTCCGGCCAACAGGCGCTGCTCAACGAGCGGGTGTTCACCCTGGCGGCCGAACTGGGCCTGCCGGTAGTGGCCACCAACGATTCGCATTTCCTCCGGCGTGAGGACCACGATGCGCACGACGTCCTGCTGTGTATCGGACTTGGACGCGATCGCGCCGACCAGGACCGGATGCGGTACGACGAGGGCCTGTACTTCAAGAGCGTCGACGAGATGCGCACGCAGTTCGGCGGCCGGCCGGATGTCCTCGAAAACACGGTGAAGATCGCCGAAGAGACGGATATCGAATTCTCGAAACGGTACCACGTTCCGTCGTTCCCGCTTCCGGACGGAGTACAGAGCGAGAACGAGCTGCTCATCCGCCTGGCGACCGAGGGGGCCCGCGAGCGGTACGGCCTGCGGACCACGCCAGAAGGCACGGAAGAACTCCCGCCGGAAGTCGCTGATCGGCTGCGCTACGAGCTGGACGTGATAACGCGCACAGGGTACGCGGGCTATTTCCTGATCGTGTACGACTTCATCAAGGCGGCTCGCGACCGTGGAATCCCTGTGGGACCGGGCCGCGGTTCCGCCGCCGGCTCCCTGGTCGCCTACGCGTTGCGCATCACGGATATCTGTCCGCTGCGGTTCGACCTCCTGTTCGAGCGCTTCCTGAACCCGGAACGCGTCTCGATGCCGGACATCGACGTGGACT
>CAZOAT010000042.1:0-20069 GCA_964577965.1 uncultured Gemmatimonadaceae bacterium
ACCTCCATCGCCTTGATCTTGTTCTGCAGCTGTGACTTCTGGTCCTGCTGGCTCACGACGATGCCCGTGGGAATGTGCGTAATGCGCACCGCAGAGTCCGTCGTGTTGACACTCTGACCGCCCGGGCCAGACGACCGGAACACGTCGATCCTCAGATCCCTGTCCTCGATCTTCATGTCTATCTCCTCCGCCTCGGGAAGCACCGCCACCGTCGCTGCCGACGTATGGATGCGACCCTGGCTCTCGGTCACAGGCACGCGCTGTACGCGGTGCACGCCTGACTCCCACCGCATCACGCCGAAAGCACCGTTCCCCAGCACCTTGAAGATCGACTCCTTGACACCACCGAGTGCGCCTTCGGAGTGAGAGATGTGCTCGACCGTCCAGCGGCGTCGTTCCGCGAAGCGGCTGTACATGCGATGCAGATCGGCGGCAAAGAGAGCGGCTTCATCGCCGCCGGTACCGGCGCGTATCTCGACGATGGCGGGACGGTCGTTGAGCGGGTCGGGCGGGAGAAGCGCCGGCTTCAGCTCGGCTTGGAGCCGCTCCAGCTCGAGCTCGAGGCGCGCGACTTCGTCGCGCGCCTCGGCAGCCATCTCGTCGTCGTCAGCGAGAACGAGCTCGCGCGACTGCTCGAGCTCGTTCTCAGCCCTGCGAATACGCTCTGCGAGCGCGACGACGGTAGCCAGCTGACGGTGCTCGCGGCCCAGCGCTGCCATCCGCTGCGCGTCACGAACGGTGCCGGGGTGTGAGAGCTCGCGCTCGACCTCGGCCGCGCGATCCAGCGCCGCGGCGAGACGATCGCGGAGCGTCAGCTTTCCTGCTTCCGGTATTTCTGCCGGAACCGCTCGACGCGGCCAGCGGTGTCGATGAGCTTCTGCTTACCGGTGAAGAACGGGTGGCAGGCGGCGCAGATGTCTGTATGGATCTCGGCCTGGGTGGACCGCGTCTCGAATGTGTTGCCGCAGGCGCAGCGAACACTGGCGGTCGCATAGACCGGATGGATCTCGGGCTTCATTGGAACCTCAGCTGTTGAAATGCCGGCCGGGGGCGTGTCCACCGCGGCCGATGGGTAACTATGAAATATAGCGCAAACCGTTGTGGGAGAACAGGTTCAGGGCGCTCCCCAGCGGTCGGCTGGCTCCGCAGCATGGGCTGCGTGGCGTGCCTCCGAACGCGCGAACTCGTCGGCCGGGAGCAGAGCTGCCTCTCGCGGCGGGAGCGGATCCGGGGCCGGGGAACGGCGACCAGCGAGAATCGCTGCGGCGGGGACCAGACAGGTCGCGAGCACGGTCCACCAATCGAAATCACGTGTCCACCCGGCCGCCACGACGAGGGCAGCCGCCGCAGAGCCTGCCACCCACGGCACCAGGGCTCTTCCATCCTTCGACAGTCGAATGGCCCACCTCGACACGAGGTAGGTCGCCGCGACCGCACCCACGAGCGCGAGCGGCTCGGCCACGGCGAGCGCGAATTGCTCGATCTCCACTGGATCCCGCCGCCAGACGGCAAACGCTGTGATCACGACCGTGGGAACGAAAGCGGTGGCGAAGAGACTCGCGAATGCTGCCGAGCCTGCAGCCACGATTCGCGAATACACTCGGGATATTCGCATTCCCCTCATGAGAAGCTTACGCCGGTTTCCGCCGCCAGGTTTCCATCAGGGCACGAAAAAAGTCCCATGCGGAACGGCGGGCCCACTGACGCCATGCGGCCAGCGTTCACGAACGAAGCTGACCCCTGGGCCATGCCCTCCAATGTCGCGAAACCCCTCGTCGAACCGCAGCTTGCCGGTGCTTCTGTCGAGCCGCAGCATCAGAATCGGGGCAAGATCATCTCCCTGATCGACGAGCACGATCCGGTCGCTGCCGGGGTCGGGTGACAGCCAGTGCGGCTTGAACGCCGTATCCATCTGGAGCCGGGACACCTCGCGTGGTTTTTCAGGATCGGAGATGTCCAGAACGATCACGGCCGCCCCGTACGCCACCGGCATGACCCAGTAGTCCCCGATTACGAGAGGCACACCGCATCCCCGGTTGCCGTGCTCCGTGGCGAACCTGTGAACCAGCCTGGCGGTGGGCGCCGCAGTGTCGAGATCCCGCAGGTAGTAAAGGCCGCAATAGTACGTGTTCATTACCGCCGTGCGCCCGTCTCGGATGAACCGAACCTCGAATGGATACGCCTCCGATGAATCGGGCTCCGGGTCCAGGCGCACGGTCCGGAGAAGCTGCAGGTCGGAGAGCCTCCACAACTGAAAGACGTCGGCCGTGCGCTCGTTATCCATCGGAGAGCTGACACTGATCACGCGGTCTGTCGCGCTGCTTGCGTCGAGCGAATACGTCCGGATCCGCGCGCCAGGGAAAGCCGCATCCGCCGAGCTGGCCGTGCGCAGGACCTTCCCCTCCGGGTCGAAGAGCGCGATGCCTCCCGGATTGCCGGGGTGCGTACTATCGCCGTACTGCAGAGTCGCGAGCACGTTCCCGTCGGCCAGTCGCAGGAAGCTGTGAGCGTGGTGCAGCCCGTGGACGTGCTCGAGCTCTCCCGTGATACGCGGAGCCAGCGGATCGGATGCGTCCCAGATCACTGTCCTGTGCGTGAACCCGTTGGCCACGAACTGCCTGCCGGAAAGCATCTGCTCCGTGTGGTGCGGGCCGAGTCCGCTCAATCCGACACTGACGGTCTTCAGGACCTGACCGTAGCTCGGTGAGCCTTCACGCACGTCGATGATCGCGAGAAAATCGCTCTCCTTCGCGTCGGCGTCGCCGGTCCAGGCATAGAGAAAACGCGCCGGTGCGACACCCGCCTCCTGTGACACCGTCTGCGCGCGCAGGGGTGCTGCGCACAGACCGATGCCGGCAGCGAATATTGCGAGGGTACGGATACGCATGAAAGACGACTCCAGTAGGCGTGCAGCTGGTACGGCGCAGGCCGGCGGTGGCTGAGCGTGAGCCTCACGCCGCTGCCGGGGGGGAGCGGACAAATGTACAGATCAGGTGGAGTGAGCGGAGGGGAACGAGTCGGCGAGTGCGCATCTAGAGCGCGACTGCAGCGGCAGGACAGCGGCCCGTGAATTCACGGGCCGCTGTCCCCGCCTGCCCAGCCGCAGAGCGATATCAGCTTGATGTTCTCGTCGAGCCGATCGAGGACGATCCACACACCTCGACGACGTTCCTCCTCGTCGAGAGGCGGTAACGCCAGCCAGGTCGTCCCGCTATTCGTCCGCCGCCGGCGGCGCGAACCCCCGCTTGCGCATGAGCGCTGCTATCTGTGGATCGCGCCCCCTGAACGTCCGGTATCCCTCGGTCGGATCCACTGTATTGCCGACGGAGAAGATGTACTGCCGCAGTCGCTGGGCAACGCCCGCGTCATAGAAACCGCCAGCCTCCTGGAAGGCTTCCGCCGCGTCCGCCGTGAGCACGTCAGACCACAGGTAGCTGTAGTACCCAGCCGAATAGCTGTCGCTTCCGAATACATGCAGAAAATGCGGCAGGCGGTGTCGCATCACGATCTCGCGCGGCATGCCGAGCTCCGCCAGTGTCTCCCGCTCGAACGCAACCGGATCGATCGGCGTGGCGCCGGCGAGGTGCAGCCGCATGTCCATTAGCGCGCTTATGAGATACTCCACCGTGGCGAACCCCTGATTGAACGTCGAGGCGCGCTGGATCCGCTCGACCAGTGCCTCCGGGATCGGCTGTCCCGTCTGATAATGCAGCGCAAACCGCTGCAGGACTTCCGGTGTCTCCAGCCAGTGCTCGAGCAGCTGTGAAGGAAACTCCACGTAGTCCCGCGCCACCGCCGTCCCGGAGAGAACGGGATACGTGACGTTTGATGAGAGACCGTGCAGCGCGTGGCCGAACTCGTGGAACAATGTCGATGCATCGTCCCAGGAGATCAGCACCGGCTCACCCGGGTTTCCTTTCACGAAGTTTGAGTTGTTGGAGACGATCGTCGTAATTTCGCCGTCCACCCTTCCCTGCCGGCGGTATGCACTCATCCACGCCCCGGAACGCTTGCCCGACCGCGCGTAAGGATCGAAGTACCACAACCCGACATGGCGACCGCTTTCCCGATCCGTCACCTCCCAGACGCGGACATCGGGATGGTAGACCGGCACCGTCACCGGCTCGAAGCGGAAGCCGAACAGCTCGCCTGCGACCCAGAACATCCCCTCGCGCAGCCTTTCGAGCTGCATGTAGGGCTTGATCTCGTTCTCGTCGAGATCGAACCGCGCCTTGCGCACTTTCTCCGCATAGAACCGGTAGTCCCACGGCTCCAGGGTGATGCCGGCACCCTCCGCGTCCGCGATCGCCTGCATGTCCGCGACTTCCTCGCGCACGCGTGCTACCGCTGCTGGCCAGACGGCCGTCATGAGCTCCATGGCCCCCTCAGGCGTGCGCGCCATGGCGTTCTCCAGCCGCCAGTGTGCGTGCGTCTCGTATCCCAGCAGCTTCGCACGCTCGGCCCGCAGAGCCAGTATTTCACTGATGATCGCCTTGTTGTCGGATTCTCCACCCAGATCGCCACGGGTGACGAACATCCGCCATGCCCGTTCGCGCGACGCGCGGTTCTCCGCGTACGTGAGGAACGGGTCCATTGCGGAGCGCGTGTTGGTAATCACCCACGCTCCCGGTTGGCCTTTGGCGACGGCGGCCGCCGCGGCAGCGTCACGCACAGACTGTGGCAGCCCCGCCAGGTCCGCTTCTCTCGTTATGACGAGGAACTGGTCGGTTTCGTCTGCCAGCACATTCTGACTGAAGCGGGTGAAGAGGCCGGCGAGCTGCTGGTTGATCGCGGCGACGCGCACCTTTGCGGCGGAATCGAGCCGAGCACCGGCGCGAACGAAGTCCGTGTATCGAAGCCATGCAAGCCGCTGCTGCTCCGGCATCCACGCGGGCTTGTCGGCCGCGTTGTATACCGCCTCTATGCGGCTGAACAGAGCGGCGTTCTGCGTGATCCGGTCAGAATGGGCGGCCAGTCGCGGCGCCATCTCACGCTCGACGGCCTGGAAGTCAGGCGTGTTCATCGTCGAGCTCCAGATATTGTAGATCGTCCTGACTCTGTCGAGCGTCCGCCCCGCGCGCTCGTATGCTACCAGCGTGTTCTCGAACGTGGGCGCCGCCGGGTCGTTCGCGATCCTGTCGATCTCCCCCAGCTGTTGCGCCATGGCAGCCTCGAGTGCCGGCTGGAAGTGGGCGACCTCGACCCGGTCAAAGGGCGGCACGCCCCCAAACGGACCACTCCATTCGGCCAGGAGCGGATTGCCCCTGACCGCGGGGGTCGCCGGAGCAGGCTCGGTCATGGGTGCGGACGCTGTGGCGCAGGCCATGGCAGCAGGCAGGAGGAGGAGAAGCGGATTGATCCGATGCGTGCAGATCAGAGTCGGTAGCGGCATGTCCCTACGCCGTTGAGGTGGTTGAGGCTCATGGGGCCGACCATGGTCCTACAGAAATCGTACCCCGGCGACCTGGAGCGGGTGTTCACCTCGGGTGACTGCTGCGGGGCGACACCCACTCGCGGAACCTTCAGCCGCTGGTCCCCTGAGGTGGCCAGGCCCCAAGCAGCTTGCGCACAGTCACGAACTGACCGAGGTGGTAGGCGTTGTGATCGAGCGCGACGAGCACGGTCCTCAGATACGTCTGCCCTGTGCCCCAGGGGATGAGTTCCGTGAGCGTGGTCGCGCGCTCTCTTGCGAAAGCGGCGAGGGCCGAGCAGTCACGCCGCACCTGCGCAACGCTGGCCAGCCACGCCTCCTCGCTCGCCGGCTCGGGGGAGGCGGGCCAGTAGTCTGCGGGCCACTCCATCTGGTGGTGGTAATCAGGATTGCGGCAGAACTCGAGCAGGTCGCTCTGAGCGATTCTGATGTGCTCCAGCAACTCCCAGGCAGAGTACTGGACTCCGGCCGGGCGCTTCCCCCGAACCCCGGCGGGGAACCCCGCTACGGCGTCACTGAAGCGGGAGTGGGCCTGATCCCAGTCGAGCGAAGCGGCCACGATGGTGGCCCAGGCGTGCACGGTCATTACAGCTCCTGACGGATCCGATCCAAAAGCTGCACGGCGGCCTGCACCGTGGCAAATTGCGCGCGTGCAACCCTCCCGTGTCCTGCTCATTGCTCAACTGGCCTTCGCGCCAGCCGTAATCGCGCAGCAACCAGCGCCACTGGTGGCCCCGGCACCGGCGCCCAGCCGCGTAATCGACACCACGGGCGAACCGCTCAGCGTGTACCTCATCACGATCGGGCAGGGCGACCCGTACTGGACTCGCTTCGGCCACAACGCGCTCTGGATCCGCGACCGCCAGCGCGGAACCGACATCGCCTACAACTGGGGGTTGTTCGACTTCAACGAGTCCGGATTCCTCTCCCGCTTCCTCTCGGGGAACACGCGTTACTGGATGGCAGGATTCGATACATGGGATATGCTGGAGGTCTACCGCTCGGAGAACCGCAGCATCGACGTGCAGGAGCTCGCGCTGACGCCGGAAATGGCGCGAAATCTCCAGGAGTTCGCCGAATGGAACGCGCTTCCGGAGAACCGTATGTACAGGTACGACTATTACCTGGACAACTGTTCGACCCGGATTCGGGACGCGATCGACCGTGTGCTCTCCGGGCAGATCAAGCTGGCGACCGACAGCATTTTGACCGCTAACACCTACCGGTCGCACACGCAGAGGCTCCTCGCCGAGCACGCGCCGACATGGGGTGGCATCATGCTGGTACTCGGACAACCGGCCGATAGTCCCATATCCGCATGGGACGAGATGTTCATCCCGATGCTGATGCGCGATCACCTTCGCTCCGTGCGGGTATCGGATGGCGAAGGCGGACGCGCACCGCTGGTGGCGGCGGAGTGGCGCATCCACGAGCCCGGCAGACCACCGGAGAGAGCGGTGGCACCGAATCGCACGACGGGATACACGGCTGCGGGGCTTCTGCTCGGCCTCTTGATCGCGGGGCTTGCGTGGGGCGCAGGGAGTGCAGGCTGGCCGCCTCTGGCGCGCACCGCGGCCACAGTCCTGATGAGTGCATGGTCAATACTGGCGGGCGCGGCGGGGCTCGTAGTGGTCGGGATGTGGG
Source organism: uncultured Gemmatimonadaceae bacterium (assembly GCA_964577965.1). GTDB lineage: Bacteria > Gemmatimonadota > Gemmatimonadetes > Gemmatimonadales > Gemmatimonadaceae > DASUUI01. Next base: position 7,076 of record CAZOAT010000042.1, read on the forward strand.
CGTTCACGCATCACATCTTCATGTACGCGAACGAGAACGTACTCCAGATGACGCCACTGTCACTCATACTCGCGCTCCTCATCCCGCTGAGCATGCGATCGCGGCCTGATCCACGAGCTACTCACTGGGCCACGCTGCTGGCGTTCACGATCGTGGGTGTTTCGCTCATCGGATTCATCGTGCAGCTGTTTCCGATAATGGCCCAGCGGAACGGCGCGATCATTGGTCTGGCATTCCCGCTGCACGCGGCAACGGCCTACGCGGTGTGGCGTCTGTCTCATCCCGCTGCACCTGCCCCAGTCCACGCCGACGACAATGACCGGGAGCACCCGGCAGAGGCATAGCCGTCTGATCCTCTGGCCGCGGGGGCGCGGCTAAAGGCGGATCTCCTTCCCGTCTTCCGCCGATTTGTACACAGCCTCGACCAGCCTGTGCACCAGCACCTGATCTGCAGGTGGGTCGTACCGGCTGTCGCCGTGGACGATCGATATAAAGTGGGCCAGCTCGGCACGGTAGGACTGGAGGAAAGCGCTCTCCCGCGCGGCGGCACCCGTCGGAGAGACGTCCACAGGCTTTCCGTTGAGCTCCTTCACCACCCGCAGCGGCGCGAGCCGGGCGCTGCCTCGCGCGCACAGCACTTCGAACCACCAGCGCTCCTCCTGTCCCACATACGACCAGGTGGCGTCGCAGACGATGCTGAGCCCGGATGCGCACTCGACATGCACGAACATCGAATCCTCCACAGACGTTGCCGACTTCGGGCCATCTGCGGACGCCGTCACCCGCGAGAGTTTCGGAAAATCCGCGAGCCACAGGGCGAGGTCGATGAGCGCGAGTCCCTGCTCGAGGAACGCACCGCCACCAGCCTCCGGTCGCCGCCCGCGCCAGCCGCGGTGCGGGTTACGGAAGCGGTACTCGCCGGCCCGGATCGCCTTCATCTGCCCCAGCTCGCCACCCTCGAGAAAGCGAGCGAGCTGCTGCACGTCGCTGCGAAACCGATGGTTGGTACCTACCACTACCTTGCGACCACTCCGCTCCGAGGCAGCGAGTATCCGCTCGACGCCACGCGACGTGAGCGCGACTGGACGCTCACACAGCACATGGACTCCCGCGCGCAGAGCGCTGAGAACGTGTGGTTCATGGAGATGGTTCGGCGTCGCGATGACGACCGCATCCATCTCCAGCTCCAGCAGATCCTCTATGTCCGTGAAGACATGGGACACGCCGAACCGCTCGGCGATGGCCGACGCCTTCGGTCCGTCGTTGTCACAGAGCGCCACCACCTCCGCTCCGCGTAGTTTCGTTAGCGCCGGGAGGTGTGCGAGCTGGGTGATGGCCCCGACGCCCACAAGTCCCAGCCGTATCTCAGGCTTCATCGCGGATTCCGCAGATCCGTTTCGTTGACACGCGCCACGCTGGTACCAACGTAATACGCGGCGAGGATCTCCTGTGCCGAGTGCCCTGCACGCGCACGTCCGATCGCCCCCCACTGACACATACCAATCCCGTGCCCGTTTCCGGCGCCACGGAAGACAACGCTCCCCAACGCGCCCCCCGCACCCCCCGCGCCGCGCGTGGTCGAGACCGTTACGTCCGTACTGTTCAGGATCTGGCCCGCGGGCGAACGCAACACGAAACGCATGTCGTTCCCACGGAGGACGTAGCTCCCACGCTGCGTCACGAGGGTGAGCGAGCCGAGTCGTCCAGACGGAGTGCGATCCCCCTCCACGATGTCGCGCACAGCGCCGGGATCGGTGGGTGCGCCAGCCGCGTACTGTCGGAGGTACCGGGCAACGGTGGCGGCGAGCTCCCGCTGCTGCATCGTCCGCGTCCAGCGGAACGTGCCTGAGCCGTCGCACCAGTAGCGGTCACTTCCCGGGATCCGATCGCTCACCGACCGCAGGTATGGAAAATCGGTGCGGCCACGCCACACCTCCGACGGTGCGGCAGTGGACCCACCGCACGTCGAATGGTACGGAGCGTCCACGAGATGGCCGCCATACACGAGCACGAGCCCGGCCGTCGAAGCGACAGCATCGTCGGTCACAGGTTGCTCGGCCTCCACGCCGCCATACACCTGTTCGCGCACGTCCGAGAGAATGTCGAACTGCGCCGTGCGCCGCGCCCTGATTCGCACGTACACGTAGCTCCGGGCAGCGATCGCCTGCGCCTGGGCCGCCGCCAACTCGGCGGCAGGACGGTTCCCGATCTCCAGCGGCACGACGCCGCGCAGGTAGTCCTCCACACCGATCCGGTTCGTGATGAGGAGACCGGTATCGGTCGGCGTTACATGCAACTCTCCGCGATAGCGCTTGCCTGCATACAGGATCGCGTCATCGCGCGAGGCGGGTCGCAGGACAACAGTGGTGCCACGCACCGAATGAACGGTACCGCCGTCTGGTTGAACCCGCAGCTGGGATCCCACCCTCGTGATGGTCCAGGACTGGTTCGCCGGCACCCGCGCGGTCTCGCGCCCGGCGGGAGACTCAATGAGCCAGTTCGTGTGACCGCTGAACGAAGCAGATGGAAGCCGCGAAGCTACCGCGACGCGGGCGACTACATCCGACGGGCCGGAGAGCGACGGAGTCAGTCCGCTGCGCCCTGCGGCGGCAGCTCCAAGGCGTGCCCCACCACGGATGGTCGGCAGGACCGTCGGTGGCTCCTCCGGTTCGGCAGCGGGTGGCGGAGTCGTCGCCACCACCGCAGTGTCCGGCAGTCGCACCATCGGCTCAGGAAAGCGCGGCGGCAGTGGAGCGACTCGCGGGGCGCACGCGATCGCCAGTAGCACACTGACCGTGACTGCGGCCGCGTGCCGGCTACACACGCGCCTCCTCCATCGCGGCGTCAAGCCGCGCGAGCGCCACTTCCACGACCTCCGCAGTATGTGCGGTCGAGGCAAACCCGGATTCGAATGCTGACGGTGCGAGATAGACGCCCCGCCGCAACGCCGCATGAAAAAAGCGCTTGTGCATGGTGATGTCCGCCGCCCGGGCATCAGCGAACGATCGTACCGGTGAGTCCGCGAAGAAGAAACCCCACATCGATCCGGCGTGGCTCGCAGTCAGCGGAACTCCCAGGCGCGTTGCGGTCGCCCGCAGTCCATCCACGAGCGCACGTGTGCAGCGCGCGACCGAGGCATGCACGTCCGGTGTCAGCATCCGCAGGGTCGCGACGCCGGCTGCCATCGCCACCGGGTTGCCCGCCAGCGTTCCCGCCTGGTATACGGATCCGGAGGGTGCCACTGCAGCCATGATGTCCGCACGACCGCCGTATGCAGCCGCTGGCAGACCACCACCGATCACCTTGCCGAGCGTAGTGAGATCGGGGACGATGCCGTATCGTGCCACGGCACCGCCGTGGGCCACCCTGAATCCGGTCATCACCTCATCGAAGATGAGAAGCGCACCGCATCTGTCCGCGGCGGCACGCAGCGCGGGGAGGAACCCGGGCAGCGGCTCGATCAGGCCCGAGTTGCCGACCACCGGCTCGACAATGATCGCGGCGAGATCATCCCCCAGACGCTCGACAACGTCGTCCACTGCGCGCGAATCGTTGAATGCAACTGTCGAGGTCAGCGCCGCCAGTGCAGCCGGAACGCCGGGTGAGTCAGCAAGACCGAGCGTCGCGACTCCGGAGCCGGCACGCACGAGAAACGAATCCGCGTGACCGTGATAGCATCCCTCGAACTTGAGGATGCGCTCCCTGCCCGTGAACGCGCGGGCGAGACGCACGGCGGACATCGTCGCTTCGGTCCCACTGGAGACGAATCGCAGCATCTCGACGTGAGGCATGGCAGCTACGATGAGCTCGGCAAGCGCCACTTCCTGCCGGGTAGGCGTCCCGAAAGACGTGCCTCTGCGCGCCGTCTCTTCGATCGCGGCCAGTACCGAGTCATCGGCGTGACCGAGCGCGAGCGCGCCCCACGACATCACGAAGTCGATGTACTCGTTTCCGTCCACGTCGCGGAGCACTGCGCCCTTTCCGCTCGCAGCGACGAAGGGCTCTCCACCCACACCCGGGAAGGCGCGCACCGGCGAGCTGACTCCACCCGGGAACAGTTCCCGGGCGCGAGCCATCAGCCGGGCAGAGCTGTCAGCGGCCAAAGCTCCCCGTGCTGGCGCCAAGCATTGGAAGGGGCGCCATTTTTCTCGCCACTCGGACAGGAGTCACCTCGCGCACGAACGAAGCCGAGAGGTCGTAATCATCCACTACACCTGTCACGGCGACCTCCACGATCGACCCGGGAGCAGCGGCAGTATCGAGCAGGGTGATGCCGTCGATATCATGCGCCTGCCACCAGACGCGCGCCTCTGCCGAGCCACCCGCCACTTTGTCGACGATGGCATGCACGCGATGCCCGATACGCTCTTCATTACGCTCGGCGGTGATTCCGCGCTGCAGCTCGGTGAGGCGTTCAAGGCGCTCACGCTTGAGGCTCTCCGGCACGTCGTCCTTCAGCTCCGCCGCCCGAGTGCCCTCCTGCGCCGAATAGGTGAATGCACCTACGCGATCGAAGCGGATTTCCCCGAGGAAGTCCAGCAGCTCCTCGAAGTCGTCCTCCGTCTCCCCGGGGAATCCGACGATGCACGTCGTGCGAATCGCCACATCAGGAACGGCTTCGCGGTAGCTGGTCACCTTGTCGCGAATCGTTCGCTTCCGCTCCGGCCGTCTCATCCTTGCGAGCACGGTGTCGGCAGCGTGCTGCATCGGCATGTCCAGGTACGGGAGAACACGGTCTTCATCGGCCACGACTTCGAGGAGGCTTGGTGTGATGCCGGCGGAGTAAAGGTAAAGAAGACGGATCCACGGAATCGAAGTCTCACGTGCAAGCAACTCGAGAAGCTCCGGCAGTCCGACGCCATCCCGTGTATCGCGACCGAAGTGGGCCAGATCCTGCGCGACCAGATTGATCTCGCGCGCGCCCTGAGCCTCGAGGAGCTGCGCCTCGCGGACGATTTCCGCCGGAGCGAAGGAGCGGTGCCTGCCGCGCATCAGCGGGATCGCGCAGAACGCGCAGCCGTGGTCACACCCCTCGCTCACCTTGACGTAGCGCAGGTGAGGCAGGTCGCCGGCGAACGCACGCACGCCGGGATGCACCAGCACCTCGCTCGTGATAACGCCCCGCGCGTGCAGCTCCTCGACCAACCGGTTGGCGTCCGACGTGCCCAGTAGGATGTCCACTTCCGGCAGCGCATTCTGCAGCTCGGCACGGTGTCGCTCCACCATGCAGCCGATGGCCACGAGGGTTCTGCAGGCGCCACCCTGCTTGAGGCGGCCAGCCTCCACGATCGCGTCTATGGACTCGCGCTTGGCAGCATCGATGAACCCGCACGTGTTGACGACGACGACGTCCGCATCTTCGAGAGCCGGTGCCACCTGGGCGCCATGAGCCAGGAGCTCGGCAAGGTACCGCTCGCTGTCGACAGTGTTCTTGTCGCAGCCGAGCGTCACGACCCCGACCATCATGCGCCGGGTCGCGCCGTCAGCCCAGGAACGATTCGAGCGTGCGCTTCCGGGAGGCGTGCCGCAGCCTCGAGAGCGCCTTCTCCTTGATCTGACGGACGCGCTCGCGGGTGATGCCGAGTACGGCGCCGATCTCCTCGAGCGTCATCGGCTCCTGCGCATCAAGACCAAAGTACAGGCGCAGTATCTTCGCCTCGCGCTCCTTGAGTTGAGCAAGGGACTCTTCGATCGCCTCGGTGAGCGCCTTCTCGAAAGCCATCTCGTCGGGCGTCTGTCGCTCGCTGTCGGCAATCCGGTCCAACAGGCTGCTGTCCTCACCGGGGATGAGGGGCGCATCGAGTGAGAGATGGGCCTGCGAGATGGACATGGTCTTGGCGACCTCGTCCTCGCTGATGTCCATCCCTTCTGCGATCTCCTGGTGCGTCGGCTCCCGGCCGAGCTCCTGGAGAAGCGTGCTCGCCCTCTTGCCTATGCGGTGCAGCGTTCCCGCACGGTTCAGCGGGACGCGTACAATGCGGGACTGTTCGGCGAGCGCCTGAAGGATCGCCTGTCTTATCCACCACACCGCGTAAGAGATGAACTTGATGCCCTTGGTCTCGTCGAACTTGTGAGCTGCTCTGATGAGGCCGAGGTTCCCCTCGTTGATCAGATCGGAGAGCGAAACGCCCTGGTTCTGGTACTTCTTCGCGACCGAGACGACGAAGCGGAGATTCGACCGAACCAGCGTGTCAAGCGCCTCCTGGTCGTTCAACCGTATGCGCTTCGCGAGCGCGACTTCCTCTTCCCTCGTGATCAGGGGATAAATGCTGATGTCGCGAAGATACTGGTCGAGGGACCCTTCGTCCGAGGCAGTACGGCCGCGGCTACTCGCCACGTGAACTCCGGCTACCGCGTCCGGACGCCATGAACAGCCTCACTGCACCAGCGCCCCTACGCGACGCCAGCGGACACGCGAGAGGAACTTGTCGGGAGTGACCTCGCCGGAGTTGAAGCTGTAGTAGACGACCAGCGGCTGGCCGCGCACCAGTGAATCAGGCACAAAGCCCCAATACCTGCTGTCGAGTGAGTTCTCCCGGTTGTCACCGAGCACGAAATAGTTGGCCCGCGGCACCACGAGAGGTCCCCAGTTATCGCGCGACGGACGATAATCACCGATCGCCGCGGCCAGATACTTCGACTGCCAGCGGAAATCCCGCTCGAACCGATCAAGCATGGGAACGTGGTAAGCGAAAGACTCGCGCTGCGGGCGGCCGTTGATGAGCAGCGTTCCGGCGTGCATCGCGAGCGTGTCGCCGGGCACACCGACTACGCGCTTCACGAAGTTCTTGGTCAGGTCGGAGGGCCACTGGAACACGATCACGTCGCCACGCTTCGGGTCCCGTATCCTCGGAATCCTCGTGCCCACCAATGGGACTTCCGCACCGTAAACGAGCTTGTTGACCAGGAGGAAATCGCCGGCGAGGAGCGTTCCCTCCATGCTCGCACTGGGGATTTTGAAGGCCTCGACGAGAAACGCGCGCACCAGAATGAACAGCACGAACGCCATTGCAAGCGTCCGGATCTGGTCGCGTACAAGAATCCAGAAATGGCCGGGCGTGTGATTGACGCGGCTCAATGCCGCTCGGCGACGCTCTTCGGTGATCACCATCGATACGATTGAATTAATTGGGGCCCGGAAACGGTGGCAAGGCCGAACACCAGCGATTGCGCGACCAGCAACTAGCGGAAAGGAACTGCGGGGCTCAGGAACACGTTAATCAGCGTATGTGTCGATCTGGGCTCGTTGGAGGCTGCCGGAGAAATCGAGATATCCGACCTTGGTCTCTGAATAGAAATGGTACACCTCCCATCCGCCTTCCCGGTGGCCGTTGCCGGTTTCTTTTACACCACCAAATGGCAGGTGAGCCTCGGCTCCGATCGTTGGCGCATTGACGTAAGTAATTCCGTTATCGAGGTCATTTACGGCCCGCATCGCGATGTTTACGTCCTGGGTGTAGATCGACGATGAGAGGCCGTAACGCACACCGTTGTTGACGGCGAATGCCTCCTCGGCGCTCGAAACGCGGATGACCGAAAGCACCGGGCCAAAAATCTCTTCCTGCGCCAGGCGATGATGCGGCTCCACGCGGGCAAAGATGGTCGGCTCAAAGAAGAAGCCGTCCTCCAGCCCATCATCCACAGCGCGTCGGCCGCCACACAGGAGATCCGCACCTTCCGACTGCCCGATGTCCACATACCGCTCGACCTTCTTCCGCGCGTCCTCGTGGATCAGGGGACCGACGTCGGTCTTTTCTCTGCGGCCATCACCGAGACGGAGTTCCCTGGCGCGGTCGACGAGCCTCGACAGGAACTCGTCGTGAATTCCGCTCTGGAGTATCAGCCGGCTGGTTGCTGTACAGCGCTGCCCGGTCGTGCCGAACGCACCCCACAGAGCACCGTCGAGAGCGAGGTCGAGGTTCCCGTCGTCCATCACAATCTGCGCGTTCTTCCCACCCATTTCGAGAGACAGTCGCTTGTGCAGCCGCCCGCACGTCTCGCCGACGATCCGTCCCGTTTCCGTCGAGCCAGTGAAGGAGATCACCGGGACCCTCGGGTGTTCGACCATCGCCGCACCGACAGTCTCACCGGAGCCATGGACGAGCTGGACAACCTCAGGCGGAATGCCTGCTTCGAGAAGCACCTCGACGAGGAGTGTCCCACTGTGAGGAACGTCTTCCGCGGGCTTGAAGATCACCGCGTTTCCACACAGCAGCGCGGGAAACATCTTCCAGGTCGGGATTGCCAGCGGGAAATTGAAGGGACATATGAGGCCGGCAACACCAATCGGTCTGCGGAAGCTCATCGCCCACTTGTTACGCAGCTCGCTCGGAACTGTGTATCCGAACAGGCGTCGGCCTTCGCTTGCGGCGTAATACGCGGTGTCGATTCCCTCCTGAACGTCGCCGCGGGTCTCCGGCAGCGGCTTCCCCATCTCCCGGGTCATCGCATCGGCTATCTCCTCCTTGCGGGTGGTCATAATGTCCCCCACCCGCCGGAGGATGTCCCCGCGGATAGGTGGCGGGGTCGTACGCCACCCGGCGAACCCGCGCCAGGCGCTCTCTACCGCCCGCTCGACGTCACCCGCGCTGGACAGTGGAAACCGGCCGATGAGATCCGACGCGCGCGCCGGATTGCGGTTCTCGAAGTACTCGCCGGACTCCGGCGGGGCCCATTTGCCCGCAATGAAGTTGTTGAAGGTCTTCATGCCCGTAACTTAAGCAGACGGCGGTCAGCCTTCCCGCTGCAGCCCGTAACGCTCGATCTTCTTGTACAGGTTGGATCTCGGCATATCGAGCGCCCGGGCGGTCTCCGACACATTCCAGTCGTACTCTCGCAGCTTTGCCTGAATAAACGCGCGCTCCGCCTGCTCCTTGAAGCTGTCGAACGTAGCTGCGGCGAACACTAAGCTCTCGGTGCCGGCGAGCGCCGACTGGCGTGCTCTGCCAACCAGATTATCGACGTCGGCTGCCGTGATCTCCGACCCCGGCGCGAGGATCAGGAGGCGCTCGACGGTATTCCTCAGCTCCCGCACGTTCCCGGGCCAGTCGTGCGCGACGAGCCGCTGGACCGCCTCCTCGCTGAATCGTCGCCCAGCCGCGCCCTCGCGCTGTGCTATGGTTGCGGCGAAGTACCTCACGAGGAGCGGAATGTCCTCCCTACGGTCGCGCAACGCCGGTACGGCGACGGGCACGACGTTGAGTCGATAGTACAGATCCTCCCGAAACCGTCCGCCCGCAATCTCCGCTTCGAGATTCTTATTCGTCGCCGCAATCACCCGCACATCAACGGAAATCGGGCGGGAGCCTCCAATGCGGGTCAACACTCCATCCTCCAGAACGCGCAGCACTTTCGCCTGGGCGGCAGCGCTCATGTCGCCGACCTCATCCAGAAAAAGGGTCCCGGTGTCGGCCTGCTCGAATCGACCCGGCCTGTCCGCGATCGCGCCGGTGAATGAGCCCTTCATGTGGCCGAAGAGCTCACTCTCGATCAACTCTCCGGGTATTGCAGCGCAATTCACCTCGATGAACGGACGCCGCGCGCGAAGGGAGCTACGGTGCAGCGCGCGGGCCACCAGTTCCTTTCCGCTCCCGTTCTCACCGGTTATGAGCACGCGCGCCGGGGTCGGGCCGACCTTCTCGATCGTGCGATGCAGCGATCGGATGGCCACTGACTCACCGACGATCTCATAACGCCCCTCCACCGACTGCTTGAGGCGGGCATTCTCTTCCTGCAGCTCAAGGTGACTCAGTGCGTTGCGCACTGTGAGCAGCACGCGGTCGGTGTCGAGCGGCTTCTCCAGAAAGTCGTAAGCTCCGAGGTGGGTCGCTTCGACAGCCGTCTGGATGCTGCCATGCCCGCTGATCATCACGACCGCCGCGTCGGCGTGCTCGGCGCGCAGGCGCCGCAGTCCCTCCAGCCCGTCTATCCCCGGCAACTTCACGTCCATGAACACCAGGTTCGGCTTCCAGCCGGAGTACGCCGCTATTCCGTCCGGAACATTGGATGCGGAGCGGGTCTCATAGCCTTCGTACTCCAGCAGCTGGCCGAGCGCGGTTCGGATACCCTGCTCGTCATCTATGATGAGTACGCGCCAGTTCACCGAAGCGATCTGTAGAGCGTCACCACTCCGTTATCGACCCTGATATCGACAACGTGGGGCGGCAGAGGGAGTGCGAGAGCATGCGGCGCTACTCCGGCCGGACGGTCGTTCCGATCGATTCCCCGAAGCACGCGTGGTATCAGGCCCGCCGGTACGCGGAACTGCTGAAGCCGCAGCTCCGTCACGCGGTATTCGCCGACTTCCGGTTGCATGACGGAAAGCTCGCCACTGAAGAACACCGTGTCGCTCTCACCGACGAGCGACGCAAGCGGCCCCAGTATCCTGGCTGCTCCGAGTTCGCGCAGCGGCAACACGCCGCGCACCGCGAGCTCCTCGTCGATCACTGCGGCCTGGAGATCACGTGTTGATGCTGGAAGCCGGTTGGAGACCGAGAAGAAGATGTAGGATGCGACGTCTCCTGCGGAAACGCTCACGGAATTCGGACCGCCCGTACCGGCCAGTGATTCCAGCGCCATTCTCCCACGCTCGGCGCCGGCTGGCGTGACGGGCTCCCATACACGGTCCGCACCAACCGCCGTCGTGGCCGGTTCGCCGCGCATATGGGCGTACCAGTACCACACCGCGGCGAGCGCGATCAGGAGGAGTACGAGACAGCCGAGCCGACGGAGGCAACCGAACATGTCTGTATTGTAGTGGAAGCCCAGGCCAGGACCGATCCCTGCTGGATGAGGACGACCAGCTGTTGCGCAAAGGCACCGTCTGGCCTAGGGCGCTCCGCCGAAGGTCAGACAGTGTGCGCTGTCGGCGCCCTCCCCGACATGCCGGGCCGGTACTGGAGTGCCTCGGAGATCTGATGCGGCCCGACCTCAGTCTCGCCTTCGAGGTCGGCGATCGTGCGCGCAACTTTGAGGACCCGATGATAGCCGCGCGCGGACAGACCCAGACCGATGCTGGCGCGCTCCAGCAGAACGCGCGCTTCGGTGTGAACCGGTGTGTGCGCGTCAAGCCATCTGCCTGCGACGTGCGCGTTGCGCAGCACGCGAGGATGTCCGGCGTAGCGCTTGCCCTGCCTTGAGTGCGCTGCGGCTACACGCGCGCGCACCACAGCTGAGTTTTCTCCGGATCTGTTGCCGCTCAACTCGCCGAGTGGCAATGCCGGTACCTGTACGTGCAGATCGATCCTGTCTGCGAGTGGCCCGGACAGGCGCCCGCGGTACCGCTGAGCATCGGTGGGCGTACATGTGCAGCGAGCCTGCTCGGTTCCCGAGTTTCCACAGGGACAGGGATTGGTCGCCGCGACCAGTGAGAACCTCGCGGGAAAGCGAACGGCGCTCGCCGCGCGCGCTATGACCACGTGTCCATCCTCCATCGGCTGCCGCAATCCGTCGAGTATGTTCCGCGGAAATTCGAGCATCTCGTCGAGGAACAGAACGCCGTGGTGGGCCAGGCTCACCTCACCCGGCCGCGGCGGGCTCCCCCCTCCGATGAGTCCGGCGGCCGATGTCGTGTGGTGCGGAGCGCGGAACGGCCGACGCGGGTCAGCAAGCACCTCGCTGCTGAGAATGCCTGCGACAGAGGCAATAGCAATTATCTGCAGCGCTTCGGATTCACTCAGCGGAGGCAAAATGCCCGTGAGGCGCCTCGCGAGCATTGTCTTCCCCGAACCAGGCGGTCCGAGAAGAAGAATGTTGTGCCCGCCGGCAGCGGCGATCTCCAGGGCGTGCTTGGCCCCTGTCTGGCCAGCGACATCGGACCAGTCAGGATCGTCGCTGACCGGGAACGGTGTCAGTCGCGGCCGCTGTGGTTCCGGCAGGCCGCCGTCACGAAGCCACCTCACCAGCTCCCCGAGATCCGCGGGCGCAGCGAGTTTCACACCGGTCACACGCGCAGCTTCGGCGAGATTAGCCCGGGGCAGCACGAGCGTCTCTATCCCATCGCAGTTTGCGACGAGTTGCGCGAGAGGCAGCGCACCGCGCACTGCGCGCAGCGAGCCATTCAGGCCGAGTTCGCCAACGAAGAGCCGGCGCTCGATGGAATCCGGGGGCACCTGGCCGGTTGCCGCAAGTACGCCAAGCGCGATCGGGAGGTCGAAGGCGGTGCCGTCCTTCCTGACGTCTGCGGGGGCGAGATTGACAGTGAGCCGGCGCGGGGGCAGCGCGAAGCCGCCATTGACCAGGGCTGCACCCACGCGGTCGCGGCTCTCCTTCACCGCTCCCGCAGGCAGTCCCACAATGGTCCATTGCGGTAGTCCCTGCGCGGCATCAACCTCGACTGTGACGGCGTAGGCGTCTATCCCGATGACGGCAGCCGATGAGACCGCGGCGAGCACGCGCCAGTATCGCTTTCCTGCGCACTGGTGCGACACCGCCAGCGCGCGGCCGCAATCCTTTCAGGGTACCAGCTCGCGTACGTGGCGGCGGTCCGGCGAACTCGAATCCCAGACGCGCCCGGCGGAAAAAAAAGCGGAGCGCCCTTTCGAGCGCTCCGCTGGGGGGCCTCAGGCCGCCTCGCGGCGACCTGAGGGGAGGTGCTTCGTGCTACATCCCTGAAGGTCGAACCAGTCCGCCCGCCGGGAACGCGATGATACGGAACTCGTCGCGACGGTTGAGCTGGTGGCACTCCTCAGTCATCGGCGTCTGCACGCAAGCCGGGCGCTCTTCGCCGAAGCTCACGAGCTCGAACCGATCGGATGCGATCCCGCGGTCAACCAGGTACTGCCGCGCGGAGGCCGCACGACGCTGACCGAGCGCGAGGTTGTACTCGTCGGACCCGCGGTTATCCGCGTGACCCTCGATCCGGATCCGCACGCCTGGGTTGGCCTGCAGCCACGGAATCTTGCGGTCCAGAGTTGCCGCTGCATCCGGCCTGATGTTCGACCTGTCGAAGTCGAAGTAGATCGGGGCCGTAATCGCAGCCGTGTCGATCATCACT
>CAZOAT010000042.1:20079-20297 GCA_964577965.1 uncultured Gemmatimonadaceae bacterium
TCGATCACTTCCACTGGGGGTGGCGGTGGCGGCGGCGGTGGCGGCGGTGGCGGTGGCGGTGGTGGTGGTGGCGGTGGCGGCGTCGTGGTATCGACACGCGCAGCACCACCAAGGAACAGGCTCAGGCCGGCGCGTGCCGCGAAATTGAGCGTAGCATCGGGCTCCGAGTTCGGCATGTAATCCACGACACCGTCGATACGCAGCGCCATCCTGTTGGC
>CAZOAT010000043.1:0-3525 GCA_964577965.1 uncultured Gemmatimonadaceae bacterium
GGCTTCAGCGGCATGGGAGACTACCTGGGGCCGGCGACGTCCATGAGAGCGCTGCGCACGACTGTGCTGCGGCTGGGAGGAACACTGGGCCAGTACAACGGCGGAGCGTTACAGAACGGCAACTGCGTGTGATCTGATCGGGAACGGCGGGACGCACAACGTCCCGCCTCCTGATCCTCATACCGCGGACGCGCCGGTTCGCGCGGCTATCGGACTCCCTGTAGCGACGCGCGCAGATAATCGCGGTTCATCCGCGTGATCGTATCGATGCTGATCGACTTAGGGCAGGCGTCCATGCATTCCCCGTGAAGCGTGCATCCGCCGAATTCCTCCTCGTCCATCTGCTCCACCATCCGCAACGCGCGCGTGTGGCGCTCGGGCTGCCCCTGCGGCAATAGGCCGAGATGAGTGATCTTCGCGGCCGTGAACAGCGAGGCGGAGGCATTGGGGCAGGCCGCCACACATGCACCGCACCCGATGCACGCGGCAGCATCCATCGAGCTCTCCGCGCTCGGCTTGGGTACCGGGATGGCGTTGCCGTCCGGGACGCCTCCGGTTGACGCTCCGATGAAGCCGCCGGCCTCGATGATTCTGTCCAGAGCGCTGCGATCCACCACGAGATCCTTCACGACCGGAAACGCCCGCGCGCGCCACGGCTCGATCCAGATCTCGTCGCCGTCGCTGAAGCTGCGCATGTGCAGCTGGCACGTGGCGGTTGCCCGTGACGGGCCATGGGCGATTCCGTTGATCATCACGCCGCACGAGCCGCAGATCCCCTCCCTGCAGTCATGATCGAAGGCGACAGGCAGCTCGCCCTTCGAGATCAGTCGCTCATTGAGCACGTCCAGCATCTCGAGAAACGACATCTCGGGACTGATGTCTGGTGCGTCGTACGCAACGAAGCCACCCTTCGAGGACGCTGACTGCTGGCGCCAGACATGAAGAGTCAGGCGCATCGCACCGCCGGACCTGTGCGCTTCGCTCATTTGTAGCTTCTCTGCGCCAGCTTCACGCTCTCGAACTCCAGCACTTCCCGGTGCAGTCGCGGCTGTCCGATGTCCCCTGTGTGCTCCCACGCAGCGACGTAGGAGAACTCGTCATCACGGCGCAACGCTTCCCCGTCCGCTGTCTGATACTCCTCGCGAAAGTGTCCGCCGCACGACTCCTCGCGATGGAGCGCGTCCACCACCATCAGCTCGGCGAGCTCCAGGAAGTCGGCGATGCGGCCCGCCTTCTCCAGCGCCTGGTTGAACTCCGCATCGCTGCCGGTGACGTTCACGTCGCGCCAGAACTCCTCGCGGATGCGCGGTATCTCCCCGAGCGCGCGCCTGAGCCCGTCGGCGTTTCGGGCCATGCCGCAGTGGTCCCACATCACCCGCCCAAGCTCCCGGTGGAATGAATCGACCGTCCGACCACCGTTCACCGAAAGCAGCCGTTGAACTCCCTTCTCGACCTCGTCCTGGGCCGCGCGCGCCGCTGGCGATGCCGCGTCGAGCTTCGGCAGACGCGACCCGGCTATGTAGTCGCCGATGGTGTACGGCAAGACAAAGTATCCGTCGCCGAGCCCCTGCATCAGCGCGCTCGCACCGAGCCGGTTGGCTCCGTGATCGGAGAAGTTCGCCTCGCCAATGACGAACAGTCCCGGGATCGTGCTCATCAGGTTGTAGTCCACCCACAGTCCGCCCATCGTGTAGTGCACCGCCGGGTAGATGCGCATCGGCAATCGATAGGGGTTCTCCGCGGTGATCCGTTCGTACATCTCGAAGAGGTTGCCGTACCGCTCGCGGATCACGGGCTCACCAAGCCGCCTTATCGCGTCCTCGAAATCCAGGTACACGCCCAGCCCGGTCTCCCCCACCCCGCGGCCGTCGTCGCATGCTTCCTTGGCCGCACGTGAGGCGATGTCACGCGGCGCGAGGTTGCCGTAGCTGGGATACTTCCGCTCCAGGTAGTAGTCCCGCTCGTCCTCGGGAATCTCGCGCGCGGGACGTCTGTCACCACGTGCCTTCGGAACCCACACGCGCCCATCGTTACGCAGCGATTCGCTCATCAGCGTGAGCTTCGACTGGTACTCGCCGCTGACCGGAATGCACGTCGGGTGAATCTGCGTGAAGCACGGATTGCCGAACAACGCGCCCCGCTTGTAAGCGCGCCATATCGCCGTCGTGTTGGCCTGCCTGGCGTTGGTGGAGAGATAGAAGACGTTGCCGTAGCCGCCGGTCCCGAGCACTACGGCGTCGCCCAGATGCGTCTCCACTTCGCCCGTCACGAGATCGCGCGTCACTATTCCGCGCGCTGCGCCATCGATCACGACGAGATCGAGCATCTCGGTGCGCGGATACATCGTGACGTTGCCTCGCGCGATCTCCTTGCACAGCGCCTGGTACGCGCCGAGCAGGAGCTGCTGCCCGGTCTGGCCGCGCGCATAGAACGTTCGCGAGACCTGCGCCCCACCGAACGACCTGTTGCTCAGCTGGCCGCCGTACTCGCGGGCGAAGGGTACCCCCTGTGCGACGCACTGGTCGATGATGTTGACGCTGATCTGCGCGAGGCGGTACACGTTCGCCTCGCGGGCTCTGAAGTCGCCGCCCTTGATGGTGTCGTAAAACAGCCGGTAGACGGAGTCGCCGTCGTTCTGATAGTTCTTGGCCGCGTTGATCCCGCCCTGCGCGGCTATGGAATGCGCGCGACGGGGCGAGTCCTGAAAGCAGAAGCACTTCACCTTGTAACCGAGCTCGCTCAGCGTCGCCGCCGCGGACGCGCCCGCCAGCCCGGAGCCGACTACGAGCACTGTGTGCTTCCGCTTGTTCGCGGGATTCACGAGCCGGATCTCGGCCTTGTGCCTGTCCCACTTCTGCTCCAGGGCCCCGGCGGGAATCTTTGCGTTCAGCTCCACTGCGTTGGCTCCATGTGGTCGGCGGATCGGGGAGGCATTCCGTGCTCGCTGGCAGCTGGCGCGCGGTCGGCGGATCGGAGAGGCATGCCGTGCTCGCTGGCAGCTGGCGCGGAGTCGGCGGATCGGAGAGGCATGCCGTGCTCGCGAGCTCGGGGCTTATACGCTGCGAGCCCGCGTGCACGCGGCGTCTGCTGATTGCCTCCACACTCCGTGCTCGCACGCGGTCTCTTGCTACGCCCCACGCTCGCTGCGCCGGCATACCTCTCCTCCCGCCTCCTGCTGCCCCGGTTGTCGCCGTCGACGAACACTGGGCTCACGATCTCACCCTCTCCGCGTTTGTCGGCGGGGTGGCGGGCATGCGTATCTGAACCTCGTGCGCTCTGGTAGCACGCAACGACTCGCGGAAGGCGGGAGGGAGGCTATGCCGGCGCAGCGAGCGTGCGGCGTAGCAAGAGACCGCGCGCGAAACCCGACTGTTCGCTCCCGCTCCGGCATTCCTGAGCGCGCGGGCTTGCAGCGTATAAGCCGCTAGCTCGCGAGCACGGCATAGCCTCCCGAACCGCCGGCTCGAGATGCTCGGGGTCGCGCGAGCACGGCATAGCCTCCCGAACCGCCGGCTCGAGATGCTC
>CAZOAT010000043.1:3625-20236 GCA_964577965.1 uncultured Gemmatimonadaceae bacterium
GCTCGGGGTCGCGCGAGCACGGCATAGCCTCCCGAACCGCCGGCTCGAGATGCTCACCGCACCAGCCCGGCAACGATCGCGACAGGCACTGCCGTGAAGGCGGCCCACACTCCCAGCGCGATTACCCACGCGATTCTGCGCTTCAGAGGCATCGGGGACGGTCGTGACAAGCCGAGGGATTTGGCGGAGGACCACACACCGTGGAACAGATGAAGACCGAGTGCGGCCATGACCGCGATGTAGAACGCCGCAACCCACCAGATCCGGAAGCTCGCGATCACGTTACGGTATACGTCTTCCTTCGTGAAAACGTTCGCCGGGTCGATTGTACCGGTCGTTAGATGCAGTACGTGCAGGACGATAAAAATCAGGAGCAGGAGGCCGCCCCAGCGCATCGACCGCGAGCCCCATGTGGACGTCTGCGGTTCGCGCTGCGCGTAGCCGACGGGGCGGGCCGTTCTCGCCTGCAGTGTGAGCTGCCAGGCGGCGATCACGTGCAGCACGACTGCGGCGATGAGGATCGCGCGGATGCCCCACAGCAGAGCGAGGTTGCCCTTGAGAGTGGCCGCGTACTGGTTGATCGCCTCCGGCCCGACAAACACCAGCAGGTTCCCCGCCGAGTGCGCGATCACATAACCGATTCCAACGGCGCCGGTGACGGCCATCACGGCCTTCTTCCCGACGCTGGACCGCCAGAAGCGGAACACGCTCACTCAGCGTGTCGCCCCGGCTTCCTTCCGCCGGTTCTTGCCGCGACGGCGGTGGGGGACGTAGTCGACAGCGGGGCCATGAAGGCAGAACCCGGAGTATCCACTGTCAGGGTGTAGGCGCCGGTAGCGAATTGCAGCGACGTCATCGTGATCTCCACGGCCTTACTCGCGGCGGTCGTCATCGAGTCGTTGTCGGTGACTCAAGGTTCACCGCTCGCATTGGCTCCCGCACTGCTCCTGCACTCTTCTCCAGCGCGGCCCGCTCATCGGATGTGAGCTCCACCTCGAGGATCTGTTCGAGCCCGCGCCGCCCGAGCTTGCACGGTACGCCGAGGAACAGCCCTGAAAGACCGTACTCGCCCTCCAGCCACGCTGCGCACGGGAGCACCCGCTTCTGGTCCAGCACTATCGACTCCACCATCTGCACCGATGCGGCAGAGGGAGCGTAGTAGGCTGAGCCGGTCTTCAGGTGCTTCACGATCTCCGCCCCGCCATTCCTCGTACGGTCCACGATGGCGTCGAGTGCCGCCTTGTCGAGGAGTTGGCTGACGGGGATACCGCTCACGGTCGTGTAGGAGACGAGCGGCACCATCGTGTCACCATGCCCGCCAAGTACCATGGCCTGTATGTCGCGCACGGAGACGTCCAGCGCCTCCGCCAGGAATGCGCGGTACCGCGCCGTGTCCAGGACTCCAGCCATGCCGAGCACCCGCTCGCGGGGAAATCCGGTGACTTCCTTAGCCACCCAGGACATCACGTCCAGCGGATTCGAGACGATTATGAGAATGGCGTCGGGGGAGGTGCCCCTGATGTTCTGCGCAACGTCCTTGACGATCCCTGCATTGGTGTTGAGCAGATCGTCGCGCGACATCCCCGGCTTGCGCGCTATGCCGGCGGTGATGACGACGATCTCCGATCCGGCAGTCTCGTCATAACCGTTGGTACCGACGATGCGAGAATCGAACAGCTCGATCGGTGCGGACTGCCACTGGTCGAGACCCTTACCCTGAGGCACGCCTTCCACGACGTCCACCATGACGACTGTGCGCGCGAGCTCTTTCTCAGCTATGCGCTGCGCAGCCGTCGCGCCCACGTTCCCGGCACCGACTACAGTGATCTTGTTGACCATCGGCCTCTGGTTGAGCGTGAAGACCGAAAGCTAATCAGCCGGGGAACTCGGGTCGCGACATGATCCGGCGTATCTGGCCAAGGTGACGCTCGGCGTGCAGCGCCTGCAGCTCGAACGCGTCGCCCAGGTTGAGCCAAATGAGCCGCGAAGCCGGGGAGCGCGTACGCGCCCGGCGCAGATCGACTTCATCAGCGCGATCGAGCCCCGCCGATAGCTCGCCCAGGGTCCGCGTGAAACTCTCCAGCGGGCGGTCGCGCACGACCGGCCCGGGTCGCCATCCCCGCGGCGATTTCATTTTGCGCGGGTTGACCATCGCGTGCGCCAGCAAGCGGCCGGCGAGACTCGGACGCCACTCCGTGTCGGCGGAGCGCCGCATCGGTGGATCATGGTCGAGGCGCGCATGTATCTCGCGCAGGTACTGCTCGTTCACGACAGTCAGGTGCTCCAGCACCTGCGCCACGCTCCAGCCGCCGTCCGGCGGTGCCCAGGCCAGCTGCGGACCGGAAAGACGACCCACCAGCCGCACCACGTCCACCTGCAACTGAGCGTACCGCGAGCGGGAGGATTCGATGAGATCACGCTGGGTAGTCACGCTGTCCTGTCGCCGCCCTGCCCTGCGATCACCCGCCAACCTGCGACAGCGCCCGCAATCCTCCCACACGCATCTGCAGCAGCTCATGCTCGAGCGGCTTGTCGGCAAGAGCCTGCCGGAAGTAAGGCCCGAGCGGCCGGCCTTCGCGCAGCGGCGTGCGCAGATCCACCTCGTGCTCGCCGAAGAGACAGGTGCGCAGCCGGCCGTCTGCCGTGAGACGAACGCGGTTGCACGATCCGCAGTACGTGTGCGTCATCGGTGTAATCATCCCGATCGTGCCTGTTGCGCCCGCCAGCCGGTAATAGCGAGCAGGCCCGTTGCCACGCTCCGGCCCGATCGCCGGCGTGAGCACCCCCAATCGGGCGACTCGCGCCAGCACCTCGTCGCTCGGCACCACGTGCTCAGGCGATGCTTCCCCGATCTCTCCGACCGGCATCAGCTCGATGAACCGCACGTGCAGCGGGCGATAGATCGTGAGCCGCGCGAAGTCTTCGATCTCGTCATCGTTCGTTCCGCGCAGAAGCACAACGTTGATCTTCACTGGATCAAGACCAGCCGCCAGCGCGTGCTCAGCCGCATCGACAGGGGAAAACTCGATGCTGCGGCGCGCGATTGCGCGGACCCGCTCCGCACGGAGACTGTCCGCGCTGACGTTCACCCGGTCGAGTCCGGCTGCACGCAGCTCCGCCGCCATCCCTGGAAGGCGCACTCCGTTCGTCGAGAGTGCGATGTCCTCCACCTGAGCAATCTCGCGGATCCCCGCGACCAGCGCGGGGAGCGCGGGGCGGAGCGTCGGCTCACCGCCGGTGATTCTGATCCTCCGCAGCCCGAGAGGTGCGAGCTGCCGCACCACCTCGATGATCTCCTCGTCGCTCAGCAGCTCATCGCGGCGCAGCCACGGCAGCCCCTCCACCGGCATGCAGTAGGTGCAACGCAGGTTGCACCTGTCGGTGACGGAGATCCGGAGGTACTCGATCAGCCGCCCATGCTGGTCACGCAATGCGCTCACGCGGCGGCTCCGGCGCGCTGCCCGGGAGCATCAAGCCCCTTCACCCACTCCCGCGTACCGTCAGCATACTGCTCGAGCTTCCAGATCGGCAGCCGCTTCTTAAGCTCTTCGATGACGTACTGCATCGCCCCGATCGCGTTTGCGCGCCGCGCGTGCGCCGCTGCAATCGCGACGGCTGTCTCACCGACAGCGAGTGTCCCGACGCGATGTTCGACGGCGATTGCAGGACTGCCGAACCTGTCGCCTGCTTCGGCAACGATGGACTCCAGCTCTCGCATCGCCATCGCCTCATAGCAGTCGTACTGCAGGCCGGTGACTGCCTTGCCCTCGTGCTCCTCGCGCACTGTCCCCACGAAGGAGCAGATCGCCCCGCGCGAGCGATCGCTGACCTCGGCGATCAACGCCGCGGGATCTATGAGTCGGTCAACCAGCGCAGCGCGCGCGTGTGCCATACGCGAATGATTGGCGCAGTGCGAACGCAACGCCAGTGGGAGCCAGGCATGCGGCGATCAGCGGGGCAGAGTCGGGTAGCGTGAGAGTCGTGCAGACTGAACGTGATGCGTCCGGACGGGAGGAGAGGTGTTCCGGCGCAGCGAGCGTGGGGCGTAGCAAGAGACCGCGCGCGCACATGAAAATCGAGGTCTGAGGCGGGTGCCGCCTGCGCGCGGGCTCGCAGCGTATAAGCCCCGAGCTCGCGAGCACGGGATGCCTCTCCTCCCGTAGGGAGACCCGAGCGTCCCGAGCGTCCCGAGCGCTAGGTGGCTGGTCGCTATCCGCCAGCCACGGGAGGTATGACCGCCACCTCGTCACCTGGATGCAGGATCTGCTCATAGCTCGCGTACCGCTGGTTGACTGCCACCATTGGCCGCGGCGGCAGCCGCTCCGTCCCCGGCATCGACCTGATCGCGGCCACCAGATCCGCGACCGATGCCCCTCGCGACAGACAGACTTCGATCGAGGTGGCGCCGAAGAGCTCGGCGTACGAGGCGAAGAGGAGAGCGGTGACCGGGAGTGGAGCTGGGACTGGCATCGAGGGCTGTAAACTGGCGCCGGACAACCCGGCACGCACCATCACTCTACGCCCAACGCCGCCGGAGTGTTCCCCGGCGGCGTGTATTCGGCAGCTCAGTGGTCGCTGCCTTCGTGCCCGTTGCCGTTGTCGTCATCGAAATCGTCCTCATGGAGGTGCTCCGGCACTTCCAGGTGGGCGACCATCGCGCGCAACTCCTTGCTGGGCTTGAAGACAGGCACCGGCCGCGCGGACACCTCGACAGGGTCGCCGGTGCGCGGATTACGCGCCATCCGCGTCTTGCGCTGGCGGATCTTGAAGGTGCCGAACCCCCGCACCTCGATGTTCCGCTGCTCGCTCAACGCCTCCTTGATGGCGTCGAGGAACGCATCCACGACACGGGCGCAGTCCTTTTTCGAGATCATTGGCCCAGCCGTCCTGGCGATCTGCGCCGTAACGTGCTCGACCAGGTCAGCCTTGGTCATTGCCATTGGGCCGTCGTCCTGGGGGGCTGAAAGTCGCTCGAAGCTAAGGGCGTTTCTCGTTGTGTGTCAAGCGCTTGCGCGATTCCACCGCGTCCAGGAACTCAGCGAACAGCGGCCTTGCGTCGTGGGGACCGGGGGCTGCCTCGGGGTGATACTGCACCGCGAACACCGGCAAATCCCGATGTCGAACCCCTTCGATGGTTCCGTCGTTGAGGTTCACGTGAGTGACTTCGAGGTCGGGGGC
Source organism: uncultured Gemmatimonadaceae bacterium (assembly GCA_964577965.1). GTDB lineage: Bacteria > Gemmatimonadota > Gemmatimonadetes > Gemmatimonadales > Gemmatimonadaceae > DASUUI01. The sequence goes on from CAZOAT010000043.1 coordinate 8,804, forward strand.
GCCGGGCACCTCCGACTCGGTTCCCCTCACAGTGAAGCCGTGGTTCTGTGACGTGATGAGGACACGCCCGGTCTCCACGTCCTTCACCGGGTGATTCCCACCTCTGTGGCCGTACGGCATCTTCTCCGTCGCTGCGCCGAATGTCAGACCTATGAGCTGGTGGCCAAGGCAGATACCAAACATCGGCACGCCCTCACCGGCAATCTGCCTGATGGTCTCTGGCGCGTACTCCACTGCATCGGGATCGCCGGGGCCGTTAGATAGGAAGACACCATCGGGATGCAGCGCCATCGCTTCTGCGGCCGGCGTGCTCGCCGGGAGTACTGTCACGCGGCAGCCGCTCTCGTCGAACAGTCGCAGGATGTTGCGCTTGATGCCGTAGTCGTAAGCAACGATGTGATAAGGCGCACGCGGGTCGCCCCAGCTGTACGGCTCGCGCGTGGTCACGACCGAAGCCAGGTCGAGCCCCTCCATCGAGGGACATGCGTCCAGAACCGCCAGCGTAGCGGAATCGGGCTGCTCGCCGCTGCCGATCACCCCCCGCATCACGCCGGCAGACCTCAGATGTCGCGTGAGACGGCGCGTATCAACCTCCGATATGACAGGCACTTGGGACTCCAAGAGCCATGTCAGCAGGTCGCCCGTGGCGCGCCAGCTTGAGTAGGTCCGCGACAGATCCCGGACGACCACGCCGACAATCTGCGGCCGGGCTGATTCGGGGTCCTCAGTGTTGACGCCATAATTGCCGATCTGAGGTGCAGTCATCACCACGATCTGCCCGCTGTAGGAGGGATCGGTGAACACCTCCTGATAGCCGGTCATGTTGGTCGTGAAGACGACCTCAGCGGCTGACGGCTCTGTGACACCCCAGATGCGACCGCGAAAAAGGGTTCCATCTTCCAGTAGAAGGAACCCCTGCTCGCCCTCGCGCGGATCGACGGGCAACTCTACGGCTGCGGCGGCGGTGTTTCCGTTGCGGCGCCCGGCTCAGCACCGGGCTGCGGGGCCGGCTCGAGCGGGACCGCCGGAGCAGGTCCGGTCGGCGCAGGCTGTGGAGCCGTTGCGGGCGCGACAGGCCTGTCGAGCACCGACGTAGGCACACGGTCGCGCGTTGACATCAGCTGGAGCACGAACGCCAGGAAGATGAAGATGCCGCCACACCACCAGGTGACTCTCGTAAGCAGGTTCCCGGCCTGGCGCATGCCGATGAAAGCCTCGGCGGATGAACTGGCGCCGCCGAATGCCGCGGCCATACCACCACCCTTGCCCGCCTGCATGAGAATGGCGAACGCCAGGATGACGCTGTCCAGGATCAGAAGAACCAGCAGGAACGTGTACACGGCAGACGACGTTGGTGGGTGGAATCCTGAAGCGCTCGCTGAGCGCTCCGGAGACTCTGCGGGCGACTTCGCCCGCAGCCTCTAAATTTCGGCAGGACAGCAGGTTAAGGCAAGGGCGCGCTCTCTTCCTCCGGCAGCGATGTCCGTGCGATTGCGCTCCACGTACCCGGCTGGAGGCTGGCCCCGCCCACAAGCACCCCATCGACGTCGCGTGCGCTCAGCAGCGACACGACATTTCCGACGCTCACGCTGCCACCGTACAGGATAGGCGCACCAGAGCCGCGATCGCCCAGCAGTGCACGCAGTTCGCTGCGAATGTGCCCGTGCATGGCCGCTGCATCGTCCGGCGTTGCATTCTTTCCGGTTCCTATCGCCCACACGGGCTCGTACGCCAGCAGCAGGCCGCCACCAGGCTGCAGCTGCGCCAGCCCGGCGCGCAGCTGTCGCGACACGACTGCCTCTGCTTCGCCGCGCTCCCGCTCCTCCAGCTTTTCGCCGACGCAGAGCAGTGGTGTGAGACCGGCACGCTGTGCCGAGAGGCACTTTCGCCCAGTCTCTTCGTCGGTCTCACCGAAAATGTGACGACGCTCAGAGTGGCCCACGAGAGCGAAGCTGGCTCTGGCTTCCCGCGCCATCGACGCTGACAGTTCCCCGGTGAACGCCCCCTTGTCCTCCCAGTGGATGTTCTGCGCGCCAACCTCTATGTCGGGCCTGTGCTTCACCTCGCGCGCGGCCGCGGCAAGCGCTACCGCGGAGGGGAAGAAGATCATCGTGCGGTCATACTGACGCGGATAGTGCGCGAGGAACGTCGTAAGGAAATCCGACGCTGCCTCCGGGCCGTGATTCATCTTCCAGTTGGCTGCGAAAATCAAGTGACTCATGCGAGAGACCCCCTGTGCGCTTCGCTGTCATCGAGCGCGGCGACGCCAGGAAGCGGCTTTCCCTCGAGGAACTCGAGCGATGCCCCTCCACCCGTGGAGACGTGGCTCATCCTGTCCCCGAGACCAGCAGCAGCAACTGCCGCTGCCGAGTCGCCTCCGCCGATGATGGTAGTCGCACCGCGCTCGGTGGCGTTGGCCATTGCATGTGCAACCGCGAGCGTCCCGGCCGCGAACGCCGGCTTCTCCGAAACGCCCATCGGACCATTCCAGATGATCGTCTTCGCCGTGGCAATCGCACGTGAATACGACTCAGCCGTGCGTGGGCCGATGTCATACATCGCCTCGCCAGCGGGAATCTCCGTGCGGGCAACCGAGTGAGCTGAATCCTGCTGCTCGAGAGAGGGTGCCACGACCGCGTCATGCGGGAGTGTGAGTCGGAATCCACCTCGTTCAGCCAGCTCCTTCGCCATCTTCACGCGATCCTCCTCCACCAGCGAGTGGCCGGTCTCGAGTCCGAGCGCGCGGAAGAAGGTGCACGCCATCGCTCCGCCGATGAGCAGCCCATCCACCCTCGGCAGGAGACTCTCGATCACATCGATCTTTCCCGAGATCTTCGCGCCACCCAGGATTGCAATGAACGGACGAGCGGGGTTCTCCAGCGCACCCCCGAGGTACTCCAGCTCCCGCTCCATGAGGAGCCCGGCAACGGCAGGACGGAGAAAACGCGCGACGCCTTCGGTGGATGCATGCGCGCGGTGGGCCGCACCGAACGCATCGTTCACGTACAGATCCCCGAGCTCCGCGAGCGAGCGCGCCAGTTCCTCGTCGTTCTTCTCCTCGCCGGCGACGAACCGCGTGTTCTCCAGCAGCAACGCCTCCCCATCACGCAGCTCCCGTGCTGCTGCAACTGCGTCCGCGCCGACAGTGCTCTCCACGAACCTCACTGATTTTCCGAGCAGCTCACCAAGCCGCTCGGCGGCCGGCGCCAGCGAGTACCTCGCTTCAGGCTTTCCCCTCGGACGGCCGAGGTGCGACAGGAGCACGACTCTCCCGCCCCGCTCGAGGAGATACTGAATCGTCGGGAGCGACGCCCGTATCCGCGTGTCGTCGGTGATGGCTCCGCCATCGTCCAGTGGCACGTTGAAATCGCACCGGACGAGCGCGCGCTTACCGGCGATCTCAGCATCAGCCAGGTCCCTGACCGTGCGCTTTTTCATGCCGTGGTTCCGCTGTCGCTATCCGCTGGTCGTCAGTCGCTGGTCGCTTACAGTTTCGAACCGACCATCTTCAACAGATCGACACATCGCGAGGCGTATCCCCACTCATTGTCGTACCAGCCGGCGACCTTCACCAGCGTGCCGTCCACGACGTTGGTGCTCTTGCCATCGAGAATGCACGAGGCCGGGTTCCCGATATAGTCGCTGGAGACCAGCTCCACCTCCGTGTACTCGATGATCCCCTTCATGTTACCCGCGACCGCGTCTCTGAAAGCAGTGTTCACTTCCTCGATCGTCGTGGCGCGCTCGACCTCCACACCCAGATCCGTAAACGAGACATCCGGCGTCGGAACCCTGATCGCGATGCCATCGATCTTTCCCTTGACCTCCGGTATCACCAGCGACGTGGCCTTGGCAGCTCCCGTTGTGGTGGGAATGATGGAGACAGCCGCCGCGCGCGCGCGGCGCAGGTCCTTGTGCGGCATGTCGAGCAGTGCCTGGTCGTTGGTGTAGCTGTGGATGGTGACCATCGAGCCGTGGAGGAAACCGAAGCTGTCACGGATGACCTTCACCATGGGCACCAGGCAGTTCGTGGTGCACGACGCGTTGGAGATGATGTCGTGCGTTGCCGAATCGTACTTTTGGTCGTTCACTCCCAGCACGATGGTGATGTCCTCGCCCTTCGCCGGCGCGGAGATGATCACCTTCTTCGCCCCTGCCTCCATGTGCTTTCGTGCTTCCTTCGCATCCGTGAATCTTCCGGTGGACTCCAGCACGACGTCGACACCGAGGTCGCGCCATGGAAGGCTGGCGGGGTCCTTCTCGGACAGCACGTCGATCTCGTCGCCGTCTATGACGATGGACTTCTCCCGCGCGCTGACGTCGCCTTTGTAGGTCCGGTGTACGGAGTCGTACTTGAACAGGTGCGCGAGCGTCTTCGTGTCGGTCAAATCGTTGACGGCTATGAAGTCGAGGTCGGTGGCGCCCTGTTCCCTGGCAGCGCGCACGACCTGACGTCCGATGCGACCGAAACCGTTGATTCCTATTCGAATTGCCATGGTTCGTGGGATTTTGAGAAGCTATTTAGCGACTGGCGATAAGCGGAAAGGGACTGCGGCCGAAGGCTGGAACAGCGTTTGTCGGGTTACTTGTCGCTCGCGGCTGGCGCGCGCGCGAATGTAAGGTAGCTGGTCAGTCGGGCACCCGCGTGAAACAGTGCGGCAGAGCATTCGTTGAGGGTAGCACAGGTGGTGACGACGTCGTCCACCAGGATAAGGTGGGTGCCGCACACCCGGGACTCGGCGCCATGAGTTACAACAAACGCGCCACTGACGTTCGCCGCGCGCTCCTCCGGGGTGAGTCGCGTCTGGGTGCGGGTGGACCGTGCACGGTAGAGCACGTCCGTCCACACCTCGAGCTGAAGGAGGCGGCCGAGATGCGACGCCAGCAGCTCGCTCTGATTGAAGCCGCGCTCGCGCTGTTTCACGGGTGAAAGCGGGACCGGTACGAGCGCGGCTCGCTCCTCCACGACGTCGGCCGGCCACGACGCTCGTGCCATTCGTTCCGCGAGCTCGCCAGCGAGGCGCGTCCATCCGCCGTACTTGAGCGCGTGTACGAGCTCGCCTCCGGTTCCCGAGGTCGCCCAGCACACCGAGCGCGCGGCCCGCACGTACGGCGGCAGCAGGTCGCACCATCCACACTTCGGCAGCGCCGTGGCTGGCTCGGTCTCGAACCCGAGCTCAGCCAGCTCGAGCGGCGGAAGTGGGTGTCCGCACCGTTCGCACCGCGGCTCCGGCAGCACGCGAATACGGGTCCGGCAGCGTGCGCACACAAGGCTCCCGCTCCCGCCGCCGAGCAGGTCGCCGCACGCTACACAGACGAGTGGAAGCAGCAGATCGGCGAGGCCATCACGCAGGCCGAGCCACTGCCCCGCGCATCGCAATCCTGTCAGCATTCATTCCAAACCAGCGCTCGAACGACAGCGCTCCCTGTTCCAGAAGCATCGTCAGGCCGTCGGCGGCGCGGAGGCCCCGTGCTCGCGCGGCCTTCACCCATGCAGTCTCCCCCTCCCTGTACACGAGATCGAGCACTGCCATGTCCGTGGAGACGAGATCCAGGGAGACCGGGTGCTTCTCATCCTGCAGTCCCACGGGTGTGGCGTTGATCACCAGCGTAGCCTCGCGGAGCGCTTCGCGCACAACTGAGCTGGCGCGAGCGACATCGGGAAACTGCGCGCACAGCGTTTCCATCCGTTCGCGGTTCCGTCCGTAAACCCGCGCCGTCGAGCGGGGCCACGATGCCACCGCAGCGAGCACACCCGCAGCGGCCCCCCCGGTACCGATCAGCGCGACCTGCTCGTGATACGGCGTGTGGCCGAGCACCTCCTGCGCGGCGGCGTGCGTGCCGAACACGTCGGTGTTGTCGCCGACGAGCCGTCCCTCGTCCACCCACCACGTGTTCACCACCCCTGCCTGCTCCGCGATCATGGTGAGCTCGTCGCACAGACCACCGAACGCGATCTTGTGCGGGAGCGTGACGTTGCCGGCTGCACCAGCGGCGACGAGCTCCGAGGTCGTCCGCTGGAGGGCGCCAGGGAGGACGTCGAGGGCTTCGTACCGCAGCGGGACTCCGGCTGCCTCGAGCGCGGCGTTCTGAATTTTCGGCGAGAGCGAGTGCGCCACGGGGTGCCCGAGGAGCACGAGCCGCGCAGGCGCTCTCGTCACGCCTTCTGCGTCAGGCGGTCGAGCACCCGTCCGATCTGATACTCCAGCTCGGCGGCGGTCTCACGATAGGTGTCGAGCGTTCCGCCGAACGGATCATGCACCGCGCCCGCGCTCTGCCCTGCGGAGGCAAAGTGAGCCAGCAGGTAGGCTTTGTCGTCCGCTCCCTCCATGCGCACAGACTCGAGGTGGTGCGGGCCCATGACCAGCACGAGGTCGGCTTCCGCCAGCGTAGCCTGGGTCAATCCGCGGGTTCGGTGCGCGGACAGGTCGATTCCCCGCTCGAGCCCGACGAGTATGGCGGCTTCCGACGCACCGCCCCCGTCGAGAGCGCCCGTGCCGGCGCTCGAGAAGTTGATGTCCGCGATCCCGCGCTCCGCAGCCATCTTCCGGGCAAGTCCTTCCGCCAGTGGACTGCGGCATGTGTTGCCGCTGCACACGAAGAGGATTCTCACCGCGCGACCTGGCCGCCGCCGTGAGCGCCCGCTATGTCGAGGGCGGGAAGGCTTTCGCGCAGTGTGTCGATGGCTATCGCGCCTGGACGTATCAGGCGCGGTGAATCAGTCGTGCAGTCCACAATCGTAGACGGTGGCGACAGCTGCAGCGTTCCGCCATCGAGCACCATGAGCGCGCCGCTGTTCACTGCGTCGCTCCACTGCTCCACGATCTCCTGCGCGGCGAGCGCTGGAGGCGTACCTGGACGGTTCGCGCTCGTGGACGTGATCGGATCGCCATATGCATCTATCAGTCTCGCGACGGCCCTGTGCGGAGTCCAGCGGACCGCGACCCCACCTTCGGGACCACGCAGCTCCGCGGGAACCCGTCGCTCTCCTCCGGGGAGCACTAGCGTCAGCGCGCCGGGCCAGTGCCTCGCGGCCAGACTGGACGCGCCGGCCGTCAGGTGCAGCCCCAGGCGATCGAGCATGCCGCTGCCGGCTATGAGCAGCAGGAACGGCTTCCCCCTGGGGCGCCCCTTCAGCTGGATGAGCGCCTGCACCGATTCCTGATCCACGGCCCCGCCGAATCCGTACAGCGTCTCTGTGGGATACGCGATCACCCGCCGCGCATGCAGCTGCGCGATTGCAGCCGGTATGGCCGCATCCACCTCGGGCGGCGACCAGAACGGGAGCGGTCGTGCGCCGGCCATCAGTCGATGTGCGCCAGGGCTTCCGCGCGCGCGAAATCGCGGTCATCGGTGATCTTGAGCGCGCGCACGCTGCCGGGCACCGTTACGACGGGCAACCCGATTCGCTCGCACAGCGCCGCGTCATCTGTACCGCTCACTCCGTCGGACCGCGCTTCAGTGTACGCGCGGACGATCATCTCGCGGGGGAATGCCTGTGGTGTCTGGGCCCGCCACAGTCCAGACCGATCAACCGTCATGGTGATCCGACCGTCGGCACCGACTCTCTTGAGAGTGTCAGTGACTGGAAGCACAGGCACTGCGCCCGTGCCGGTGCGTGCCTGCGCGATCACCCGCTCCACCATGTCATTCGGCACCAGCGGGCGGGCGGCATCGTGAATCGCGATCACCGAGAGATCGTCGGGGAGATCCTCCAGCCCATTGGCGACCGAGTCGCTCCGCTCCGGACCGCCAACCGACACGAGCATTCGCTCCAGATCGCACTGGAACAGCCACGGTGGCGGGTCGCCAGCGTACTTCCGCGGCAGCACGCACACGACCATGCCGACATCGGAGCGCTGCTGAAAGGTGAGCACCGAGTGCAGCAGCATGGGCATGCCCGCGACCCAGCGGAACTGCTTCAGCTCGCCGGAAGACGTGCGCGTGCCGCTGCCGGCCGCCACGATGACGACCCCCACATCGGGAGCGGATCCGTTGCCGCCGGTCAACCGAAGAGCTTCGCGAAGAGACCGCCGACATCACGCGCGCCGGTGGCCCGTATTCCATTGGCGCGGGCAGGGAGCGACCGCTCGGCGAGATACGCTGTGTGCAGTCCCATCCGCGACGCTTCCGCGAGCCGCCGTTCCACCTGTGACACGGGACGCACCTCGCCGCCGAGTCCCACCTCGCCGAGGAACATGGAATCGTGCGGCAGCGGCCTGTCGTGCACGCTGGAGGCGAGCGCCGCAGCAACCGCGAGATCGGCGGCCGGCTCCTGCACCCGGATGCCGCCCACGACATTCACGAAGACATCGAGCTGCGCGAAGGAAAGTCCCGCGCGCTTGTCGAGCACGGCGAGAAGCAGCGCGAGCCTCCGCGGATCGTAACCTGTGGAGACGCGCTGCGGAGTCCCGTACCCGGCCCTCGCAGCCAGCGCCTGCACCTCGAGCAACACCGGTCGCGTCCCCTCGAGCAGCGCGGTCACTGCGCTGCCGGACACCTCCACACTTCTGTCGCCGAGGAACAGCTCGGACGGATTCTCCACCGGCACCAGTCCTTCGCCCGTCATGCGGAACACACCGATCTCGTCAACGCTGCCGAAACGATTCTTCGTTGCACGCAGCACTCGATGCTCCGCCGCGCCCTCTCCCTCGAAGTAGAGCACCGTATCGACGATATGCTCGAGCGTCTTCGGTCCAGCGATGCCGCCGCCTTTGGTCACGTGACCCACGACGAGCACCGCGGTCCCGCTCTCCTTGGCAAAACGCATGAGGCGAGCCGCGCATTCCCGCACCTGCCCCACGCTCCCCGGTGCGCCCTCGAGCTCGCCGGTGAACACTGTCTGAATGGAGTCCACCACCAGCAGATCCGCCCTCGCTGACTGCGCAGCCGCTATCACGCTTTCGAGCTGAGTTTCCGGGAGGAGGTGCACGCCATCCGCGCCGCCTCCGAGCCGGTCGGCACGAAGTCGCACCTGGAGTGGCGACTCCTCACCCGAGACGTACAAAGCGTGCAATCCCGCCGCCTCGGCGCGCGCAGCGACCTGGAGGAGGAGCGTGGACTTCCCTATCCCCGGCTCGCCGCCGATGAGGACCATCGAGCCCGGCACGATACCGCCGCCGATGACGAAGTCGAACTCCTTCAGTCCCGTCCTGCCGCGTGCGCGGTCCCGCCCCGTGACATCACCAAGCCGCACGATCGAACCACTCACGTCAGGGGCTGGGCGCGCCGTCGAGCGTCCTGCCTTGCGCGCATCAGCCGCGATCTCCTCGACCAGGGTGTTCCATTCGCCGCACGTGTCGCAGCGGCCGGACCATCTGGGGTGGTCCGCACCGCAGGATGTGCAGCGATAGATCGTCCTGGTTCGAGCCATATCGGATGGACGGTTAGCTAACCGCCGACCGCTCCTGTATCACGGTGCCAGCCGAGGGGAATAATTCTCAAATCTGGTATAGGACTTATTGAAATGGAGATTGACCATTCCAGTTGGTCCGTTCCGCTGCTTGCCGACGATGATCTCGGCGCGGCCTTCGAGCGAGTTACCGTCCTTGTCCACCGGCCCGTCGTACATCTCCTGCCGGTAGATGAACATCACGAGGTCTGCGTCCTGCTCGATCGCGCCGGACTCGCGGAGATCGGACAGCTGCGGACGCTTGCCTTCGCCCGCGCGCTGCTCAGGTGCGCGTGACAGCTGCGACAGGGCGACGACAGGTATCTCCAGCTCGCGGGCCAGCGCCTTGAGCGAGCGTGAGATCGAGCTGATCTCCTGCTGCCGGTTTTCCGCCGACGGTCCCTGCATGAGCTGCAGGTAATCCACCACAAGAAGCTGGATCTTCGCTTCCATCTTCAGCCGTCGTGCCTTGGAGCGCAGCTCGAGGAGGTTCATGCCGGGAGTGTCGTCGATCCAGATCGGCGCCTGGCTCAGCAGGCCCGCCGCACGACCGAGGCGCACGAACTCCTCGTCCTGCAGCTTCCCTTTGCGCAGCCGCTGCGCGTCCACGCGTCCTTCGGCGGTGAGCAGACGTTGCACGACGGATTCCTTGCTCATCTCCAGGGAGAAGACGGCAACCGGTACGGTATGATCGAGCGCGGCATTCTGCGCCACGTTCAGCACGAACGCCGTCTTGCCCATGGAAGGGCGCGCGGCGATGATGATTAGATCACTCGGCTGGAACCCGGCCGTAAGATCGTCGAGGTCCTTGAAGCCGGATGGTACCCCCGTAAGGCCCTGGCCGCTGCGCTGCAGCGTCTCGATGCGCTCCATCGTCGGCCACAGCAGCTCCTTGATCCGGGTGAACCCCTCGCGGCCGCGCCCCTGGTTGACCTCGAAGATCCTGTGCTCGGCTTCATCCAGCAGCTCGGGCGCCGATCGCGGCGACTGGAAGGCATCGCTGATGATCGCGGTCGAGGTCTCGATGAGCCGGCGGCGGAGCGCCTTCTCGCGCACGATGCGCGCGTGATACTCGATGTTTGCCGACGTCGGGACTGTATCTACGAGATAGCCGATGTACTCCTTGCCGCCGGCGATGCGCAGCTCATCGCGCCGCTGAAGCTCGTCGGAGAGCGTGAGTGGGTCCACGACGTCGCCGCGATCGGCGATTGTGATGATCGCGCGCACGATGCGACGATGTCCCTCTTTGTAGAACATCGTGTCGTCCACGTGCTCCGTCGCACGCATGATCGCGTCGGCGTCCATGAGCATCGCGGAGATGACAGCCTGCTCCGCGTCCTCGGACCAGGGCGGCTGCCGGTCGCCGTAGGGATCACGCCCCGACTGAGGCGGTGCTATCGAGTATTCGACGGACGAGCTGGACATCTTCCCATGTCGGGCGCTTCCACGACGGATTGCGCAGCAGCGCGGCGGGGTGATAGGTGACTACGAGCGGAATTCCGTAATATCGATGCACGAGGCCGCGGAGTGCGCCTATGCGCTGGTCGGTCTGCAGCAGCGTCTGTGAGGCAAACGTTCCGAGAGCGAGTATCGCCTTCGGACGCACGAGCTCGAGCTGGCGCAGGAGATAAGGACTGCACGCCTGCACCTCATTCGGCAGCGGGTTGCGGTTGAGTGGCGGTCTGTGCTTGAGGACGTTGGTGATGAAAACGTCGTCGCGGGAAAGTTGGATCGCGGAAAGGATCTTAGTAAGAAGCTGGCCCGCCGCACCGACAAACGGCTTCCCTTCCTTGTCCTCGGTAGCTCCAGGCGCCTCACCGACCACCATCAGGCCGGCCCGCGGATCACCGGTCCCCGGCACAGGATTCATCGCCGTCGCGTACAGTGGACAGCGGGTGCAGGAGGCGACGAGGGCTGCGACATCATCGAGCGAGGTGACATTGCTGAGCGCGCCACTGAACAGCTCGCTCTCTCCGCTCCCGACCGAGAGCCCGGGGCGCGCGTGCGGCGGCGCCGGCTCCAGCACGCCCGGCTTCGGCGGC
>CAZOAT010000044.1:0-19277 GCA_964577965.1 uncultured Gemmatimonadaceae bacterium
CCCCCCGCGCCGTCGATCAGCGGTTCAACGGCAAAGTAACGGCAAACAAAGCCGTGGAAATGGTGGAGGTGGACTAGCTAAGTTGTTATGTACCAACATCGCCCCTGTAGCTCAGTTGGATAGAGCAGCGGTTTCCTAAACCGTTGGCCGGGTGTTCGAGTCACCCCAGGGGCACTCGCTCTGTCCACCAGTCTAACTGTGTGCGACATTGGCGACTCACGTGCAGCACTCACACCGCTCGTTCCGAGGACCACGCAGGAGCACCCCCCGCCTGGGAAGGGCATGACTCGCCACCTGTCCGCCCGAGAGGAATCTGATTTGTCCGCGGTCCCCGATCCCGTCGAGGATCTGGAGGCTACTGAAGCGATGGATCAGCCGACCCGGGACCAGCGGCTGTCCTACACGTTCGAGCAGGCAGCGATTGGCATCGCTCACCTGAGTCTGGACCAGGAGTGGCTGTGGGTGAACCAGCGCTTCTGCGATATCCTGGGCTACTCGCGCGACGAGTTGCTCAAGACCACGCTCGAGAGGGTCACTCACCCCGATGATCGCGCCTCGCACGCCGAGCTCGCCCGGGGCGCGCTCGCCGGCCAGGCTCCGGAGTCCAGCGTGGACAGACGATACCTGCGGCCGGACGGATCCATCGTGTGGGCGCATCTCACCGTCTCGGTCGTCCGCACCCCCGATGGAGAGCTCAGCTACCTCGTGGGATTCCTCGAGGATGCAACTGCGAGACGACTCGCAGGGCAGCGTCTCGCCGCGCAGTATGCAGTCGCGCGCATCGTGGCAGACGCACCTACCGTTGAAGGAATCGCTCGTGCTGCGATCGAAGCTGTATGCGGCAACCTGGAATGGGATGCCGGCGCACTGTGGATGCTGAACGAAGCGGGTACTGCGCTCAAGTACGTGGACGGCTGGCACGAGCCATCCCCGCTGATGGACGCGCTCGCGACAGAGCACGCGTCCCGCGACCTCGTGCCTGGGGAGGGCCTTCCGGGCCAGGTGGTGGAGACCGGGGAACCGCGCTGGAGTGCGGCTGTCGGAGACCCCGGTGCAAGTCTCAAGAGTGGTTCGCGGCAGGAGCTGCTTGGCGCATTTGCGTTTCCGGTCACGAGCGCCGGCCGCGTAATCGGCGCCATGGAGTTCTTCACGAGCCAGCCGCGGCGGCTCGACAACAGCCTGCTTCGCTCGATGGTCGTGATCGGGAGCGAGATCGGGGAGTTTCTGGAGCGCACCCGCATCGAGCAGCTGGCGCACGAGGGAGAGGCCCGTAAGACGGCCGTTGTGGATGCCGCGCTCGACTGCATCGTGATGATGGATGCCGAAGGACGCATCACCGAGTTCAACCCGGCGGCTGAAGCGACGTTCGGTTACAGCCGCGCGGACGTCCTTGGCAAGCCCATGGCTGATCTGATAATCCCCGAGCGGTTCCGCGCGGAGTATACGAGACGCATGGCGGAACACTTCGCGCGGCGGCAGAGTGACGTGCTGGTTCCGCGCGGCGAGTTCGTCGGCCTGCGTGCTGACGGCAGTGAGTTTCCGGTCGAGCTTGCTGTCAGGCGAATTCCGATCGAGGGGTCCGCTACCTACGCAGGCTTCCTGCGCGACATCACGGATCGCATTCAGGCGCACCAGGACCTGCAGCGCTCACTGTCGCTGCTCCAGGCGACGCTGGAGTCCACGGCCGACGGAATACTGGTGGTGGACGTGAATGGGCGCATTGTGAGCTTCAACCAGAAGATGGCGGAGATGTGGGGAATCCCGCCCGACGTGCTTGCATCCGGTAACGACGACAAGGCGCTGGGGATTGCACTTGGCAAATTGCGCGACCCTGAGGGCTTTCTGGAAAAGGTCCGTGCATTGTACGCCCTACCCGATGAATCGAGCTTTGACGTGCTGGAGCTCACGGATGGGCGCACATTCGAGCGCTACTCGCAACCGCAGCGCATCGGCGACGCGAGCGTCGGTCGAGTGTGGAGTTTCCGCGACATCACGGAGCAGAAGCGGGCGGAGCTCCAGGCCCGAGCACTGGTGCGCGAACAGGCGGCACGTGTGGAAGCAGAAGCATCTCATGCACGGGCGGCGTTTCTCGCGGAAGCCAGCCGAGTGCTCGGCTCCTCGTTCGATCATCACACTACGCTGGCGGCGCTCGCGCGCCTGGCGGTGCCTGCCCTCGCCGACTACTGCACGATCGATATCCTCGAGGAGGATGGCTCGTATGCGAGCGTAGGAGGAGCGCACGCCGATCCCGCTGAGGAATCGATCCGGCGCAGCGCCCGGCGGCTGGACCCGCACGAAGTGACGAAGTCACATCCGGTCGTCCGTGTGCTCGCCGCCGGAGAGTCCCTTCTGCTCCCTGAGGTTCCACCGGAGGAAGCTGCATCCTGGTTCGCCGCGGAAGAAGCCCGACAGGCGGTGGAATCGCTCGATCCGCGGTCCATCATGTGTGTCCCGCTGTTAGGCACCGACCGAACCCTGGGCGCCCTGACGCTCGCATCTTCGAGTTCCGGGCGCCGCTACACCGCCGCCGATCTCGCGCTTGCAGAGGAGCTTGCTCATCGCGCCGCGCTCGCCGTCGAGCACGCTTCGCTGTATCAGGCTGCCCAGCAGGCGACTCGCGCGCGGGACAACGTGCTCGCGGTTGTCGCGCACGATCTGCGAAATCCGCTGAACACGATCCTGATGGCTGCCGAGCTACTGCTCGACGTGGCTTCCGCGCACAAGCAGACAGATCCCAGACACGTCGAGATTATCTCGCGTGCGGGGGAGCGCATGGACCGGATGATTCAGGATCTGCTCGAAGTGCAGCGCATGGAGGCGGGTCGTCTCGGCATCGATCCGCGGGCCGAGCGCATCACGGACATCATCGGCGACACGCTTGAGATGCTGCGATCGATGGCAGCGAGTAACGGCGTCGAGCTGGTGAACGAATCAGGTGGACAGCTGCCGATGGTTGTCGCCGACGCGGCCAGGATACAGCAGGTTCTTTCCAATCTCGTCGGGAACGCCCTGAAGTTCACGCCGAGCGGAGGACGTATAACGGTCCGGGCTGAGCCGATTGGAGAGGAAGTTCGTGTCGCCGTTATCGACACCGGCGCCGGCATCGAGCCCGACCAGCTCCCGCACGTGTTCGGCCGGTTCTGGCAGGCCACCTCAGGCGACAGGCGCGGCATCGGTCTGGGGCTCGCTATAGCAAAGGGAATAGTCGAGGAGCACGGTGGTCGTATCTGGGTCGAAAGCGTCCCGGGGAAGGGGAGCACGTTTCTTTTCACCCTGCGCTGCGCCTGACCAGGGCCGTCGGCTCGCGGTCAGCGCGAAGACCGCGTTCTCGAAGCGGATTAACGTGTCCAGCTTACACGGCCGGGGGCCGGGTCGCGGAGAGTTCACATGTGTTCAGATCGCCAGATCCGACGCCACGGTAGGCCACTTGCAGACGTCAAGGGTTGAATGAGACTGTCCCTCCGGTTCGTCATACCGCTTGCGGTGACGCTGGGCCTGCTGGCGTACGCGATCACACCGCTCGTGGACCGCCTGACGCTCACGTGGTTCATGAGAGACCTCGACCTTCGCGCGAACCTCGTCGCCAGCGCCGTCGATGAGCCTCTCAGCCATCTCCTCGAGGCAGACGATCCCCAACCGCTGCAGCAGTTCTTCACCCGGATAACGCGGGACGAACGGCTGTATGCGATGGCGGTCTGCATGGAAGGGGACACCGAGCCACTGGCAACGCCGAACCTTCCGGCCGAGATCAGATGCGGCGATCTGGACCGCCTTGCTGCCGCGCCGGGACACCTTCTCACTACGCCGCAGGGACCGCTGCTCGTCTCGGTGCGCCCTCTGGAGAGTGAGGCGGGGGTGCCCGCCCGGCTGGTGCTCGTTCAGGATATGAGCTTCGTGACACGCCGAAGCCACGAGACGCGCCGTTACGTGTTCTACTTCTTCGCGGGCCTCGCGGCGCTCGTTTCACTGATCACGGTCGTGATCGCACAGCTGAGCTGGCGTGGCTGGATTCAGGGAATGCGCGCGATAGTCCGGGGGGAGGGAGTAGCTGCCGAGACCGAAGCCGGTGATCAGGGCGCACTCCAGCCCATAGCCAACGACCTTCGTGCGCTCATCCGGGACCTGCAGGCCGAGCACCACCTCCGGGACGAAGAGCAACTAGCCTGGAGTGCAGACACGCTCCGCGAGATACTCGACCGGGAGCTGCGCGGACAGCAGGTGATAGTCGTCTCGAACCGTGAGCCGTACATCCACGTGCAGCAGGGAGATGCAATCTCCGTGCAGCGACCCGCCAGCGGTGTGGTCACCGCCATTGAGCCGATCATGCGCGCCTGTTCCGGGACATGGATCGCACACGGCAGCGGCTCGGCGGACATGAAGGTCGTCGATGAGAACGATAAGATCGGGATCCCGGCGGAAGATCCTGCGTACTATCTGCGGCGCGTCTGGCTCACGCGGGAGGAGGAGGCGGGCTACTACTACGGCTTCGCGAACGAGGGGATATGGCCATTGTGCCACATCGCGCACGTGCGGCCGACCTTCCGTGCTTCCGACTGGGAGCAGTACATGAAGGTAAATCGCAAGTTCGCGGACGCGGTCGTGGAGGAGGCCCGTGCCGCCGACCCTGTCATCCTCATTCAGGATTACCACTTCGCGCTGTTACCGCGGATGATCCGGGACGCGTTGCCCGCGGCGACGATCGTCCATTTCTGGCACATACCGTGGCCCAATCCCGAAGCGTTTGCCATCTGCCCGTGGCGACGGGAGCTCCTCGATGGCCTGCTGGGAAGCAGCATCCTCGGATTTCACACGCAGTTCCACTGCAACAATTTCATGGATACGGTGGATCGTCTGGTGGAGGCGCGTGTGGATCGCGAGACATTCGTTGTGTCGCACCGTGAGCAGAAGACGGCGGTGAAGCGATATCCGATATCCCTCGCGACTCCGACGGATGCAGAGCTCATCGCACGACCCGTAGAGGAATGCAGAGACCTCGTGAGACGGCGGCACAACCTGCCGCTCACGCACGCTCTCGGTGTGGGCGTGGACCGGCTCGATTACACCAAGGGAATCGAGGAGCGATTTCGGGCGGTCGAACGGCTGCTGGAGCTGCACCCGGAGTGGGTGGGCAGGTTCACTTTCATACAGGTAGCTGCTCCCACGCGGGCCAGTATCGAGGACTATCAGGCGTACGAGCAGCGGGTGCGGTCGCTCACGACCCGGATCAACAGCCGCTTTGCGGAGGGCGTGCACCCGGCGATCATTCTGCTGGTGCAGCACCAGGAGCAGCAGGACGTATACACCTACTATCGGAGCGCCGAGCTCTGTTTCGTGAGCAGCCTGCATGACGGTATGAATCTGGTGGCCAAGGAGTTCGTCGCCGCGCGGGACGACGATGCGGGCGTGCTGGTGCTGAGCCAGTTCACGGGCGCTGCCCGCGAGCTGCCCGAGGCGCTCATCGTCAACCCGTACGATGTCGAGCAGTGCGCCGCGGCCCTTCACGCGGCGCTCACGATGCCGGCGAATCTGCAGCGGGCGCGGATGCGCCTGATGCGCGGCCTGTTGCGGGACTTCAACGTGTACCGGTGGGCCGGCAGGATGCTGATGGACTCCGCCACCATTCGCCGGCGGGGGCGGATACTCCAGCGGTCCCCCGGTGCGAACTGGCCCCCAGCCGCGGAAGCATCCCCCCTGCCGAGCGCGAGTGCCGCCGCCCAGTGAGCCGCGCGTCGAGCGCACCCAGACGAGAACGGGAGCACCGGCAGCGCGAATGGAGTGGGCGTACTTTTTCGACATCGACGGCACTCTGATCGAACTGGCGCCGTCGCCGGACGAAATCCACGTCGATGAGCAGCTCGCCCTGCTCGTCGAGCGGCTGCACGCATGGACAGGAGGAGCGGTCGCGCTCATAACGGGCCGCTCCATCGCCGACGTGGACAGCATCTTCCCGCTGCAGGGAATGGCGATCGCCGGCCAGCACGGGGTGGAGTTGCGAACTCCCGGAGGCCATCTCAGCGTGCACGAAGCGCCACTGGCAGGGCTCGACGCAGTGCGCTCGCACCTGGAGAAAGCGACCGCAAGGCATCCGGGCCTGCTCGCTGAATTCAAGGGCGTGTCAGTTGCGCTCCATTACCGAGCGGCTCCGCAACTCGCCGGCTATGCGCATCGGCTCATGCGGAAAATGCAATCGAGCCTCCTGCCGGGTTACACAGTGCAGCGTGGGAAGCGCGTGGTGGAGCTGAAGCCAGCCGGCAAGGACAAGGGGATCGCCATCGCCGAGCTGATGCGGGAGACGCCGTTCGTCGGACGCGTCCCTGTCTTCCTGGGCGACGACACAACCGATGAGCTCGGTTTCAGCGTCGTGAACGAGATGGGAGGCCATTCCATCAAGGTCGGAAAGGGATCGAGCATCGCGTCGTGGCGCCTGGAGAACGTCGCTGCCGTGCGACAGTGGCTGGAAGAAGCGGTTGCCGGGTCCGACTGGTTTCCCGTCGCCGCCGAGGGCGGGGGCTGATGCCAAGCCTGGATCTCGCAATCGTGGGCAACGGAACCATTGGCGCCCTCGTGGAGCCCGACGGGCGGATCTCGTGGTGCTGCTTTCCGAGATTCGACGGCGACCCTGTTTTCTGTTCGCTTCTGCGAAGCCCGCGAACCGGGCTGGACGACTTCGGGCATTTCACCATCGATGTCGTGGGCGCGGCGCGGACGGAGCAGGAGTACCTGCTGAACACCCCCGTGCTCGTGACACGCATTTACGACGACAGCGGCGGCTGTGTCGAGATAACCGACTTCGCGCCGCGCTACCGCCAGTACGGGCGCATGTTCACCCCGATGATGCTGGTGCGTCAGATCCGGCGCGTGGCGGGACGACCAAGGATCGCCGTGCGACTGCGCCCGGCCGCCGACTACGGGCGGGAGCGCATGAGGGCAAGCTCAGGGAGCAATCACGTCACGTACCGCGCGTCCGGCGTCACGCTGCGGCTCACGAGCGACGTACCGATCACTGCCATACTCGAGGAGACAACATTTCTGCTCGATGCGCCGATCGCGCTCATCCTGGGCCCCAATGAGACTGTCAGTGAGGGTGTAGTCGAGATCAGCCGGCGTATGGCCGAGGAGACGATCACCTACTGGCGGCAATGGGTGCGTGCGCTCGCGATCCCCTTCGAGTGGCAGGATGCAGTGATCCGTGCTGCCATCTCGCTGAAGCTGAACGTATTCGAGGATACCGGCGCGATCATCGCCGCGCTCACAACGTCCATTCCCGAAGCGCCCGGCTCCGGCCGCAACTGGGATTACCGCTACTGCTGGATACGCGACGCGTACTTCGTCGTCAATGCGCTCAATCAGCTCGGCGCCACCCGCATCATGGAACGGTACCTCGCCTTCACCCTGAACATCGTTGCCGGTGCCGGCGACGAGGGGCTCCGTCCGATGTACGGGATCTCAGGTGCTGAAGTGCCGGAAGAGATCGAGTGGCCGTTCCTCGATGGCTACCGCGGTATGGGACCGGTGCGCATAGGCAACCAGGCGTATCATCAGGTACAGCATGACGTGTACGGCGCGGGCATACTCGCCGCACCCCACGCCTTTTTCGACCAGCGGCTGGTGACGCGCGGAGACGCCGACCTCTTCTCGCGGCTCGAGACACTCGGGCACAGCGCGGCGAAGGTATTCGATCAGCCGGACGCCGGGCCGTGGGAGCTGCGCGGAACGACTCGTGTGCACACTTTCTCCAGCGTCATGTGCTGGGCCGGCTGCGACCGACTGGCGAGAATTGCAGCGCATATCGGGCTTCCTGATCGTGCGAAGTACTGGCGGTCCACGGCAGCGGGGATCCGTGAGGCGATTCTCGAGCGGGCATGGAATCCGAAGCTGCAGAGCATCGCGGGAACGCTGGAGGGCGGCACGCTCGATGCCAGTCTCCTGCGGCTTAACGACGTAGGGTTTCTCGCCGCGGACGATCCCCGATTCCTCGGCACGGTGAGCGCGATCGAGCGCGAGCTCAGGCGCGGCGACTTCATCTATCGCTACTCCGAGGAGGACGATTTCGGCGTGCCGCAGAGCGCGTTTCTCGTATGCACCTTCTGGTACATCAATGCGCTGGCTGCGATCGGGAGACGGGAGGAGGCGCGCGAACTGCTGGAGAATGTGCTGGCATGCCGGAACCGCCACGGTCTGCTCGCCGAGGACATAGATCCGGTGACGAGAGAGCAATGGGGGAATTTCGTTCAGACGTACAGCATGGTCGGCGTGATCGACACGGCAAGTCGATTGTCGAAGAGGTGGGAGGAGGTCTACTGAGCGGCAGCACGCTGACGCGACGCGATCTGCTGCGGACTGCTGCGCTCGCGGTTGCGGCCATCGCATTTCCGACCGCACTCGGCAGCTGCAGGCGCGATGAAGCTGTGACGGCGGACGACGACGTCGAGCTGGCGCGGCAACCGCCAGCCACCGAGGACCAGGAGCGACTTGTTTCCTGGACAGCAACGATACGGGCGGAAGGTCTCGCGACAGCCGACGTACCGGTAGGGCGGAGCGCGACACGCGTCGGTGAGCTCGCAGTCGGAACACCTTACGAGGCATACACGCTCGAGGCGTATATCCGGGCCGGCGGAAGTCCATCGCGAACGGAGCCGCTGACACTCTCGCTCACACGGTTCGATTGCGTGTCGCTGGTGGAAGCCTGCCTGGCCGTGTCCCGCCTGGCGGAGGACGACCAGCTGCCTTCGTGGGATGCATTCGGCCGCGAGATGGAGCGGATGCGATATCGTGGAGGTCAGCGCGGAGGCTATGCGTCGCGACTTCACTACTTCAGCGAGTGGATCAGCGATGCGGCAAGCCGTGGATTGATCCGCGATCTCGGCGCCGAACTGGGCGGCGTGGAAGACCATCGTCCGCTCCGTTTCATGACGGAGAACCGGGGCAGCTACCCCGCACTTGCCGATGATCACGTGCTCCAGCAGATAGGCGAGATGGAACGGAGCCTCGACGATCGTCCGCGGCACGTGATACCGACTGCGCGCATCCCGGAAGTGTCAGATGGCATCGAGAGCGGGGATGTGCTCGCGTTCGGCACGGCGATTCAGGGGCTGGATGTTTCACACGCTGCCTTCGCGTACCGCGACAGCGGCGGCGTCCTCCGCGTTCTGCATGCGCCACTCTCCGGCGGTGTGGTCGAGGTTACCCGCTCCACACTCCCGGAGTACGTGGCGGCAATCCGGCAATCAACCGGGATTCTGCTCGCGAGACCTCTCAGAGGCTGACGAACGAAGGCTACTCGGGCCGCTCCACGTCGCCTTTGAGGGAGCCTCCCTGCGTCCGCCGGGCGGCGGCCAGCAGCACCAGCTGAATGTCTATACCGAACGCCGAGGGGTGGTCGCAGAAAGCGGAAGACGCAAACGAGCAAAGCCGACAAATATTGTCGGGAAGGCCTAACTTCATGCATATTTGAGGTTTCGGACACGTTCACCGGCCGGCGGGGTCCGCGCCAGCAGACGCCGGAGTGCCTCGCAGATACCTTCCAGATGACCGTCAACAACCTCCGTGTTTGCCTCCCGGCGCTCACGCTGGGCGCGCTCGCACTCCTGGCAGACGGAGCAGCAGCCCAGCAGCAGCAGATCGTGACCGTTTATTCCTCGCGGTCCCACTACGGCTCCGAACCCGTGTTCGACGCGTTCACACGGGAAACGGGAATCAAAGTCGAGTTCTTTCAGGGAAACAACAACGAAGTGCTCGAGCGCCTGCGGTCGGAGGGTCGGCGCACACGAGCGGATTTGCTTCTCACGGTGGATGCCGGCAATCTCTGGTTCGCGGCGCAGCAGGGGCTGCTGCAGCCAGTCCGCTCGTCCGTGCTCGAGCGCAATGTTCCCTTGCACCTTCGTGACCCAGGCAACCGGTGGTTCGCGATAGCCACGCGCGCGCGGACAATCGTGTACAGCACCGAACGCGTGAATCCGTCGGAGCTGTCAACGTACGCGGCCCTCGGAGATCCGAAATGGCGTGGGCGGCTCTGCCTGCGGACCTCGACCGCTATTTACAATCAGTCGCTGCTGGCGTCGCTCATCCGCGTATCCGGGGAACAGGAGACGGAGCGTATCGTTCGTGGCTGGATCGCCAACCAGCCGATCTACATCAACGGTGACACGCAGATCCTGGAAGCGATCGCCGCGGGACGGTGTGACGTCGGGATTGCGAACCACTACTATCTGGCGCGGCTGCTGGCGCGCGAGCCACGTACGCCTGTCGCCGTACACTGGGCTGACCAGCAGGGAGGCGGGACCCACGTGAATATTTCGGGTGCTGGTGTCACGAGGTACGCGAAGAACCGTGAGGGGGCCGCACGCCTCCTCGAGTACCTCACGACTCCCGCAGCGCAGGCGGTACTTGCAGCGGGGAGCTACGAGTTCCCGGCCAATCCGTCGGTGCCTGCAAACGGAGTACTCAGTCGCTTCGGCACTTTCACGCCGCAATCGGTAGGGGTAGCCGCGGCAGGGGAGTTTCAGGCCGCTGCTGTAAGGCTTGCCGATCGCGCAGGGTACCGGTGAGTTGACGGCAACGGAAGCGGTCGAGACATCCGGCGAAGCGGATCTCGAGCCGCTTCTCAGCGAGGACCACGCGACTCGGCAAATGGAAGCGGGCGCGTCGCACCGCCTCCTCGGCACCGGTGTCATTCTGCTGGCTGCGATCGTTGCAGCTCCGACCGTCGCGGTGGCACTCAACGCGCTCGAGCCGCGATGGGAAGTGTGGCGGCATCTCGCTGAGACTCGCCTGCTGGGCCTCGCGTGGAACACAGTGAGGCTTCTCGCAGGGGTCGCAGTTGGTGCAGGCCTGCTCGGTATCAGCCTGGCATGGCTCGTTGCGGTCCACCGCTTTCCCGGGCGGGGGATGTTCGAGTGGGCACTCGTTCTGCCGCTGGCCGTACCGGCATACGTGTACGGGTTCGTCGTGATCGCGCTGCTCGACTTCACCGGTCCCGTTCAGACATGGATGCGTGCGACGTTCGGTGCGGGCGTGGTCCTGCCGGATGTGCGATCGTACTGGGGCGTCGTCACGACCATGTCGCTGGTGTTCTACCCTTATGTGTATCTGGTCGCGAAGGCTGCGTTCGCGGAGCGCGGCACGGCCATGGTGGAAGCCGCACACAGTCTCGGGCAGACGTCGTTCGCCGGTTTCTGGAGGCTTGCGATGCCGCTGGCTCGACCGGCGATCGCGGCCGGGATGACGCTCGCGCTCATGGAAACGCTTGCCGACTTCGGAACTGTTTCCGTTTTCGGTTATGACACGTTCACCACCGCGATCTATCGGGTGTGGTTCGGAATGTTCGACAGAACAGCGGCAGGACAGATAGCTCTGACCCTCATGGGGTTCGCGGCGCTGCTGCTGATTCTCGAACGGACCTCGCGCGGACGACGGCGCTTCGGCATCGGGGACGCCGGCCGGACACGTCTCGTCGCGCTCGGCGGCCGACGCGCATGGCTCGCGACCACGGCGTGCAGCGCAGTGCTGGCTGTGGCATTCGTGCTTCCCGCGAGCGTGCTTGTCACCTGGAGCGTTCGCGCGCTTCAGGCCCGCGCCGTCGCCGGGACCTACCCAGAACTCGTTGGCAACACGGTGATGGTGGCCCTGGGAGCGGCGCTGCTCACGGTTGGGGCCGCACTGCTCCTGGCCTACCGGGCACGACTGGCTCCATCGCGCTGGCTGCGGGGACTGAGCACACTGGCACTGCTCGGGTATGCCGTTCCGGGATCCGTGGTCGCGGTAGGTGTGCTGCTGGTCCTCGCGCGGGTTGATCGCGTGATCGATTCGACGCTCGGTGCAGTCCCCGGGATTGGCCTGCCTCCCCTCCTCGCAGCGTCGGTTGCGGGGCTGCTGTTTGCCTATCTCGTGCGTTTCATTGCGATTGCCTATTACCCGGTGCGGGCGGGGCTGGCGCGGATCCCTCTGGCACTGGACGAATCCGCCAAGGTGCTTGGGGCCGGTCGCGGAACGGTGCTCCGTGAAGTACACGCGCCGCTGTTGCGGGGCTCCCTGACGACGGCAGCGATACTGGTGTTCGTGGAGGTTCTGAAGGAACTTCCCGCCACGATGCTCATACGTCCCTTCGGCTTTGATACGCTCGCGGTAGAGGTGTGGCAGCGAACGAACGACGCGATGTGGATCGAGGCCGCCCCCCCCTCATTGGCGATCGTCGCGGCCGGCGCCGTCCTCGTATGGATGCTCACCCGTGCCCGCGGCGCCCGCGCGCTCCGGATGAAGCCCCGATGACGGGCCCGCGGCTCAGCATCGAGAATGTCAGCAAGACATTTCCCGGCGCCGCATTCCGTGCCGTGGAGAACGCTTCGCTGGTCGCTCCCGCTGGACGGATCATCGCGCTCCTCGGGCCGTCAGGCGCAGGGAAGACGACGCTTCTCCGGCTGATCGCCGGGTTCGAGCGGGTTGACGGAGGCACCGTGCGTGTGGGTGATCGCGTCGTGAGCGGTCCGGGGATCCACGTTTCGCCCGAGGGGCGCGGTGTCGGCTTCGTATTCCAGCAGGGTGCTCTTTTTCCGCACCTCACCGCACGACAGAACATCGCGTTCGGCCTGAGGCACCTCTCCGGGGATGAACATAGTACGCGAATCGGGGCCGTGGCCGAACTGTGCGCGATCCAGCCGCTGCTCGATCGGTATCCGCACGAGCTATCCGGCGGTGAACAACAGCGGGTGGCGCTGGCCCGCGCGCTCGCACGGCGGGTGGGCGTGGTACTACTGGACGAGCCAATGTCCAGCGTGGATGTGCGGTTGCGCGCAGAGATCGGCGCCGACATGCGACGCATCCTGGGCGCCGCGGGTACGACCGCCGTGTTCGTCACTCACGACCATTCAGACGCGTTCGCGCTCGCCGACACCGTGGCGGTAATGCTCCGGGGGGCGATTCATCAGGTGGGCTCACCGGAGGCTGTGTATCGGTCGCCGGCCACCCTCGATGTCGCCCGATTCATAGGCGTTCCCAACCTCGTGCCTGCGCATCGCCGCGGCGACGTCGTAGAGACAGAGATCGGGTCATTCGCCGCCAACGGGTTACGAGGCGCGGAGGACACGCCGCTGGTGGCTCTCGTTCAGTCAGAGGACCTCAAGCTCGAGCCGGATGCCGGCGGGGCGGGTGAGGTCGAGTCGTCGCTCTTTCAGGGGAAGTCGCGCAGCTATAGAGTGCGCCTTCGCTCCGGGCTTACGATTCGTTGTTCCGTTCCCCTCGGCCAGGGCGCGGCACTCGAGCCGGGCGCACGCGTCCGGATCGTTCCCGTGTGCAACGTCGTGAGCTGCTTCGCGGCGGAGTCCTCCCCTGAGAGCGTCGCGGCAACTGAAGAGGGAAGCTCGCTTCTCCGCGCACCGGAGGGCGAATAGGTTTCACGCCGTGTCATGCGCTACGGATCATCTGCTGGCGCCACTTCGTCTTACGTTGAGGATCGCATCACTTGGCCAACCCTCGTTCATCCCGCAGGCCCGACCGCGCCGAGGAAACCTCGCAGCGCATCGGCGAGTTCCTGGTTCTTCACCGCGCGAAGGTAATTGCTGTCGTCGTGGCGCTGGTGGTGCTCGGAGCAGCCGGATGGTTCTATCGCAGATCGGTGGATCTGAAGCATGACCGGGCTGAGATCGCATATTTCAGGGCACGACAGGCGTATGAGGCCCGGAATTACCAACTGGCAGAGGCTGACCTCCGAGTTGTGGTGGACCGATACTCGGGGACGGCTGGTGGGGCTCAGGCCGCTATGGCGCTCGCACAGATGTTTTATGAGATGGGGAGGCCTGTGGACGGCGTAGCCGTTCTGCGGGATGCGGTCGGACCAGCCCCCCGTGACCTCAAGCCGGAGTTATATGCGCTGATCGGAGCGGGTCACGAAAACCTCGGGCAGTTCGAGGAAGCGGCCGAGGCTTATCGGCAGGCGTCGAACGAGGCGCGTTTTCCCAAGGATGAGCTGTCGCACAAGGCAGCCGCCGCCCGCGCACTGGGCGGCGCTGGGAAGACGGCAGAAGCGCTTGCGATCTGGCGTGAACTCGAAGCCGAGCCGACCCAGTTCCTCTCGGCGGAGGCCCGGGTTCGAATCGGGGAACTGAGTGCCCGTCCGGGGGGCTGATGCGCGCGGGGCCAGACGCCTGACGAGGCCCCTCAGCGGTTGGGGAGTACTGCGTATAAGAAGTGTTATGTAAACTAGTACCTGTGCAGAACTGTGGAGAACCGAACCTGAGCCTCCTGCCCTGCGCGCCGTAACCTCGTCGCAACGTTGAGCATAGCTTATGCTGTCGAGAAACCGTATGAACTCTGTGGATACTCCGCGGGGAGAAGAGTCGGCTGAAACCGCGATCCTGGGCAGTCGACGGGACTCGGCCTACACAGGGGCGGCAGCGGTACTCGGATTCCTCGCCGGTGCTTTCGGGTTTCTGGCTCTGATGTCCGATCTGAGCGACGACCCGGTCCACCACTACCTCGAGCTGGCCGCGCTCCACGGCGTGCTGGCCATCTTCGTGGGCGGACTCGCCCGCGGCCGGTGGTACGTCTCGATCATCGTTGCCTGGGGTGCAATGGTCTGGGGACTTCCCCTCAAGGCAATCCTCGGCGGCGCGGACTGGCTGGGTGGCTGGGACACCTGGTCGTACACGGCGTTCGGCTATGGGGTGGTCGTCCCGGTGACGATCGCTGGCGGCATCTTCGGGAACTGGCTCGCCGGCAAGATCGCACGCTGACTGCGCGCGCTCGGGAACGATGGCCGTGCACCCCGGCCAGCTCCACCGGGTCAGTACTCCCGGAGCATACCCTCATACACGACCCGGGCGGGGCCGCTGAGCGATGGGTGCCATTCGCCACCCGCGCGGCCCAGCCGCACCGTCAGAACCTCGCCCGAGCTCGTTCTGAGCCTGACCGGCTCTTGGGTCTCACCCCATTCGGCGAGAAGGATGGCCGTGGCCACGGCACCGGTTCCGCAGGCGAGCGTCTCAGCCTCCACTCCCCTCTCGTAGGTCCGGTACCGCCAGTCGCTACCCGATGCGGAGACGAAGTTCACGTTCGCGCCCCTGGGCAGCGATGGATGGCGCCGCAGTACAGAACCGCGCCCGACGACGTCGGCCTGCTCTGCGTCCGTGCAGGCGATCACGAGGTGCGGTACGCCCGCAACGGCAAAACCCAGTCTCGCTTCCCCCTCAAGCCTCGGAATGCCCTGCGCCGATGGTCTGACCTCTGACACTGGCGCGAAGTAAATCTCAGGAACTCCGTCCTCCATTCGTGCCCGCATCGGTCCCGAGTCCGTCTGGAACTGGAACTCATGCCCTTCCTTCGCCAGCCCCAGGTCAACGGCCAGCCTGGTGCTGCACAACGCGGCGTTGCCGCACAGCTCGGCGCGGGAACCGTCAGCATTGTGGTAGCGCATCCGGAACAGCGCGTCGGTGGCGGGCTCGATGAACACCACCCCATCGGCCCCCACTCCGCTTCCCCTGGCGCACAGCCGAACGATCGTCTCCGGTGCATCCAGCTCCGGAGCGAGCCCGGCGCGGGCGTCGAAAACGATGAAATCGTTTCCGGAGCCGCTCATCTTGAGGAAGGTGAGCTCCGCCCGCATCACACCGGCTGTTGATGTCACTGAAGCTTTCCAGCCAGGCTGAGGAAGCGCAGCCGCCAGACCATCCAGACCGCCTCTCGGATGATGTGGCGCGACATCTTGCTCGTCCCTTCCATTCTGTCGCTGAACACGATCGGGATCTCCACGACTCTGAACCCGAGCTTCCAGGCACGGAACGTCATCTCGATCTGGAACGCGTAACCATTGGATTTCACGGCGGTTAGATCGATCGCTTCAAGTACCTTCCTGCGAAAGCACTTGAAGCCGCCCGTTGCGTCCCACACCGGAAGCCCGGTCACTGCGCGGGCATACACGTTGGCGAAATAGCTCATCAGCAACCGGGTCATCGGCCAGTTCACCACGTTCGCACGGCCGTCGAGGTAGCGCGATCCGAGCACGAGATCAGCCGCGGCCGCGGCCGCCAGAAATGCAGGAAGGAATGCCGGGTCGTGCGAGAAGTCAGCGTCCATTTCGAACACGTACTGGTAATCGCGCTCCAGCGCCCAACGGAACCCTGCGATGTACGCGGTGCCGAGCCCGAGCTTCGCGTTTCGCTTGAGGAGGTGGACCCGTGGGTTGGCCGCCGCGACTATAGCCACGGCCTCGGCTGTCCGGTCCGGCGACGCGTCGTCCACGACGAGTACCTCGAGTCGAACGTCAGCCTCGAGAACGCGCTCGATGATGCGAGTGACGTTGTCCCGCTCATTGTACGTGGGGATGATCACCAGCGCTTTCTCAGACAACTTCGCTCCGGCGCCTTGCGAGTGCCGCACAGCCGATGAGCCAGGCAACGGCCACGAGCAATGCGATCAGGGTGACCGTTCGTCCGGTCTCATACGTACGGCTTGCGAAGGTGAGCTCCACCCGCCGGGCGCCAGCCGGCAGTTCGACACCGATGAAGCTGAACTGTGCGCGCCCGGGTGTGGCTGGCTGGCCGTCCACGGTGGCGTGCCAGCCAGGATAGTAGTTCTCCGACACGACGAGCGCTGAACCCTCTGGCGCCGGCGCGTCGAGCTCCAGCGCCACTGCCCCGGGCCCATAGCTGGCGACATTGACACCGATCGCGAGTGGAGCGGGGAGCGCCTGAACGTCGTCCACCCCGCGCACCGCGGCGCTGGTATCGAACAGTGCAGCGGTGGCGAGGTTGAAGCGTGGATCGAGCACAGTACCGAGCACGGCGTCGTCGGGAGCCTTCACGATCAGTGGCGTCACCCACGCGTAGGGCTGCTCTCCGGGGAGGTCGAAAAGCGATACGCGAGATCCGCGGCTCGTGGTCGTCGGCCCAGCTACCAGGGTGGCCCCCGGCAGCGGCAGGCTGTCGATGTTGCTCAGCAGATAGCGCGTGTTGGTCAGCTCCCAGAACCTGGGATTGGCGATCTGATCCCAGCCGCGGTCCTTCCCTCCCAGTATCTGGTAACGGGCGAGCTCGTTGCCGTGATAGCCGAGCGTAGTGCGTATCCCGTGCACCATCAGCCCGTCGCCGTCGATGTTGGCGTCTCTCCTGACCGTGTCCAGCTCGATGCGCAGCGCCAGGACACGACCAGGTTGCTGCTGCGCGCGCAGGTACTCAGTGGTCGCATCGCTCGCGAACAGCTCCTCCGCAGGTGGGGAGAACTGCCAGTAGTGGCGCATCACCGACCACAGATCGAGCGTGACGACCGCGGCAAGTGCCCACATCGCGAGATCGAGGCGGAGGCGCCTCTCCCGCACGGCGAAAGCGAGTGCGAGGACGGCGGCGACAGCGAGCAGCGAGCGCCACGCGCCGATGATGATTGCGGAGCTGTTGCCTGCAACGCGATCCACCATCTGCGGCTGTGCGAACGTTTCAGCGATCGCCGTCAGCCCGCCAGCCGTCGCCAGCAGCGCGAGTGCGAGCGCGAGTGCCCCCCACGCCAGCGTAAACCTCCTGCCGATCCCGGCGCGCAGCAGCCGCTCCGCGCCGATCGCCGTCAGATACGCGATGGCAAGTGCGCCGACGAAGAAAACCGTGGCGGGGGCGCGGAAAAACTTCGTACCCGGCACGATCGCGTACGGAATCCGGTAGAACGGAGTGTGACCGCCGAAAGCCCACAGCAGGGCCACTGCGAGCGTGAGCGTCCAGAACAGAATCTCCGCGCGCCTTGGATCGCTGCGCCATCCTGCAAAGGCAGCCGTCAGCAGGACGAGCACAGTCGCTCCGACGTACTGGCTGTGGAAGTGAATCATGTTCCGTCCCCAGTACGCATCCAGAATCCCGCTGAACTGGGGGAGATAAACGTCGAGGAATTCCTCCAGCGGCCAGGCGTACGAGGTTGCGGCCGCGTAATCGGCGATACCGCCCGCCCGGGGAGACCACTCCACATACTCGCGAACCGGCAGGTACTGAATTGCACCCATGAGCCCGCCGAGGATCACCGCACCGAGGGCGATGACCAGCCGCACCACCGCATTGCGTCCTGTCCACGTGCCGGCGCGGACTCCGTGTACTGCCAGGTACAGGGCGTAGGCTCCTGAGCCAAGCAGCATGTACTGGAGTAGCTGCGGATGGGGACTCAATACTGCGAGCCCGACGGTGATCGCGAGAACCGGTGGCGCCCACCGTCTGCCGTCACGGACCCAGCGGATGAGGAGCAGCAGCGCGAGCGGGAACAGCGCACTGACGAACAACTTGCCGTCGTGCCCCGGGGACACGAGCGACGCCAGCTGACCACCGAGCATGTATGCGAGCCCGCCGATCAACGCACCCGCGAACGAGATACCCGCTGCCCGCAGGAATGCGAAGCTGAACACTCCCGCGAGGATCAGATGGATGATGAACCCCCACGTCATTGCGACGTCCGTGGGGAGCACCAGTCTCAGCAGAAATGTCGGGTAGAAGATGTCGCCGTGCATCGCGGCCACATACGGCATCCCACCGAACAGGAACGGGTTCCATTGCGGGAAGGAGCCGGTCTCCCGGAGGTGGCTGGCAGCGAACTCGCGGAATGCGTACCCGGCTATGTACTGATCGCTGTGCGGCCCCACCAGGAACTGGCCGAGAAGGGCCGGATGCGCGAGCGTGAGGACTGCGAGCACGTACAGGAGCGCAGCCCACCCGAGCCCGAACTTCGGTCCCTCGATCGTGATGTCGTGCACCGCCGGCACTCCGCTGTGGCGGGAGCTGACCATCCGGTCTCCGTAGTGTTGCTGCTGGTTATCCAGCCGGCCTCGACTTCGGTTCACTGGCCTTTGCCGGCTCGCGCGACCCTGGGACGGCGAGGGCTACCAGTCCGGGAATCACCTCGAGAACCGTCAGCCAGATCCTTGAAGCGACGGCTATCGCGGCCGCCTCCACGGGAGTGGCGAGCCCGGCCCGCTGCATGGTAGCGATCAGCGCACCTTCACGCACGCCCAGCCCGCCGGGAGCGAACAGCGCGAGGAAGCCGGCAACATACGACGCGGCGTAAACTGAGATGTACGCGCTCACCGGGCCGCGCATCACGCCCATGGCTTCCGCGAACATTCTGAAGGCGACTCCGGCGACCAGCCACGCGACGGTTGTCGCCAGCGTCGCGAGCCACACCGCGCGTACTGGCACAGGCGGCGCGGTCAGCGTCCGGCCGGTGGCGGTGCTTATGAAGGTGAAGGCGCGGGGCAGCAGGTACGGCGCCGCTGCAATGGCGGCAAGCATCACTGTCACCGCCGCCGCGGCCAGCCAGGTCAC
>CAZOAT010000045.1:0-18996 GCA_964577965.1 uncultured Gemmatimonadaceae bacterium
GTGAGCGACTGTTCTCCGGTCGCACTGCTGAGCGCCTTCGACACGCCGAAGTCGGTGACGAGCGCATGGTGACCTGAGACGAGAACGTTCTCGGGTTTGATGTCACGGTGGGCGACACCATGCTTGTGCGCGTACTCGAGTGCGTCGGCGATGTCCCGCAGGATCCGGATCGCCTCGCTCACCGGGAGCTCCCCGGCTCGGGCAAGCTTCGCCCGCAGAGTCTCCCCTTCGATGAGCGGCATCGTGTAGAACAGCAGGTTGTCGCGCGCGGCCGCGGAGAGAAGCGGTACGATGTGTGGATGCTGCAGCCGGGCGGCGAGCTGTACCTCGCGGCGGAACCGCTCCACGTTGAGCCCGGCGCCGACGTCTGGTGGAAGCACCTTCACCACCACGTTTCGGCCGAGCTCCGTCTCTTCGGCGACGAACACCCGAGACATGCCACCGCCGCCGAGCTCCTCAGTGACGCGGTATCCGTCTCCGAGGGTATGCTGCAGTCGTTCACTGAGGCCGCTCACAGCACGAAGGTATGATCCGGGGGGGATGCGCGAAAGCGCGCCGTGTTTTCACGGCGCGCTTTCATCAGTCCGATTTGCGAAGCGGCGGGCTTGCGTTCCCCGCCTCAGAACCGCGATGCGCTCAGCTTCACGTCCGCGCCCATCCACGCCTGCAGGAACTGGGCATCCACTTCATCGGCCTCCGCGTCGCGGCCGACGGCTCGCAGCGCCTTGCCAAGGCCGAACAGCGCCCAGCCGTTGAGCGGAAAGCGCCGCAGGTCTTCGCGGTAAACGCGCTCTGCGTCGGCATAGCGACCGGCCCGCAGCAGTGACGCGCCGAGTGAGTGCCTTACCGGGTAGTACCACACCGGCGGCTCGTAGTACAGCATGCCGTCCTCCAGGTGCGCGGCCTCCTCGAAATGAGTTATTGCCGAGGCGTCGTTGCCGGCACGTGCATTGATCTCTCCCAGCAGTGCACGTTGTGCGATCATCAGCGCCGTCTTCGGATCTCCCTCCGGGGCCGCTGCGGCTGCCGCAGCTATCGACTGTACCAGTGGGCGGGCTTCCGACCCACGTCCGAGCGCGGCGAGCGCAACGCCTCGCGCATACTGCGCCATCGCGTGACCGAACCACTGCGACTCCGGCGGTGCGGGCATGGCGAGCACCTCGTCCCACGCGCCAAACGTCGTGAGCGTGAGAGTCGGGAACACGATCCAGGACTGAGCCTCAGGCGACACCTCGGCGAATTCAGCGGGCACCTTGGTTGCGAGAGCGCGTGCGGCCTGGAGTGCCTGGGATCTGCGGCCGGCCATCGTCGCAGCAAATGCCAGAAAGTGGTAGTTGTGGGGGTAGTAACCGAGGCGGTAAAGCCCCTGCGGACGCTGGTTGTCTATGTAGGTCTCGTCGGCGTGGACTGCGTGCTCGTTCGCAGTGATGGCATCGGCATAGCGGCCGACACGGATGTAGATATGCGCGGGCATGTGGACCATGTGCCCGACGCCCGGCATCAACCGCGCGAGTCGCTCCGCGCACGGTACAGCAAGCTCCGGAGCGACGGCTTCAACCGCGTGGATGTAATAGTGACACGCACCAGGGTGGTTCTCGTTGCGCTGGATGACGCGTTCCAGGGTTCTCACGATCTCTTCCGTTCCGGGTTGCGGATCGCCTGACCGGGTCCAGTAGTTCCATGGCCGGAGATTCATCAGCGCCTCTGCATACAACGTCGCAGCATCCAGATCGTCCGGATACCTCGCTGTCACCTGGCCCATGGCGGCCGCGTAAGTGGAATCCAGTGTGGCCCGATCCTCAGGAGGTGCTGCTGCGTAGCGCGTAGCGAGCGCGCTGATGTACGCGCGTTCCCATGCGGCCGCTCCGCGGCTCGCATCGATTGCCCTGCGGATCGCGGCATGGGCCTGGAGGCCCGCCGCCGAGTCCATTCCGGCGTTCACGTGCGGCCCGTGAGCGTACGCGATCCCCCAATAGCACATCGCGCATGTCGTGTCGATCTGTGTCGCACGGGTGAAGGCACGGACGGCCTCGACGTGATTGAAGCCATACACGAGGCGCAGGCCCTGGTCGAAGTAGCGCTGCGCCAGCGGCTGCGCGGTCGTGATCTGCCTGCTGTGCGTACCGAGGTTGTCGAACAGCGGGACGCTGTCGCTCGTCGACTGCGGAATCGCAACGGTGACCGCCAGCAGAATGCTGCCCAGGAGCATTGTGGGTGTCCTCAGTCTGATTCAGTGGGGCTCAGCGCGCGTCGAGTCTCCTCAGCACGGTGCCAAGTCGCTCGAGCTCCTGACCGTACCTCGTCCAGTCGCCTGCGCGCTGGGCGGCGATTGCGCGGTCGTAGTGCTCCCGCGCCTGCTGCATCAGCGATGCGGCGTCGCCGGTCGGAATGCCTGTCGGCGGCGCACCGGTAGTTCCCGGCTCGGGTGTGACCGCGGGAATCGGCGCGGCCGGTGGCGCGCCGGGAGCCAGATCGTCTACCACGGGAGATGGCGGAGCCCTGCCGAAGAACACTTCCAGCGCCTGATCCAGCGTCTCCTCCATGACTACGCGGTTCTGGTGGGCGACGACCACGCGCTTCAACTCGGGGATTGTTCCGCCTTCGGCCCGCAGGTAGATGGGCTGCACGTACATGAGCGACTCGTCTATCGGAATGACGAGAAGTTCGCCGCGTATCACCTGGGATCCCCGCTGATCCCACAGCGTGATCTGTCGTGCTATCTCCGTGTCCTGGTTGATCCGGTTCACGATCTGGCGTGGCCCGTAAACCAGACTCTGCTTGGGAAAGCGGTACACGACCAGTCGGCCGTAGTCCGGAGCGTCGCTGCGCGCTGCCAGCCACGCCGCCAGGTTGTGCTTGCCGCGCGGCGTGTACGGCGTCATGTAGATGAACTCCGCGTCCGCCTCGCCCGGGAGCCGCATGATGATATGGCGCATGAACGCGTTCTCACGTTCACCGCCTGCCCCGATCGTCGGGATCTCCCACTGATCCTCCCGGTGATAGAAGGTGTGCGGATCCATCATGTGGTACGTGGAGTAGACCGCGGTCTGCACCCGGAACAGGTCGGTCGGATAGCGGATATGCCGGAGCATGTCCTCCGGCATCTCGGAGACCGGCTTGAGAATGCCGGGGAATGCCCGCTGATACATGCGCACGATGGCGTCGTTCGGATCCACGACGTAGGCGTCGATCGTCCCGTGATAGGCGTCCACGACTATTTTCACGCTGTTGCGCATGTAGGTCGTGCCGTCCCTGAGCGCGAAGCTGTACGGGTATCGGTCGCTTCGCGTGTATGCGTCCACAATCCAGTGGAGGCGGCCGTCGTCCCCGATCACGAGATATGGATCGGCGTCGAACGCGAGGAAGGGAAGCGCTTTCCTTACGCGCTCGGGCACGTTCCGGTAATACATCATGCGGCTCTCGGACGTGATGTCGTTCGAGAGAAAGACCTTGAGCGAGCCGAAGTAGGACGCGAATAGTGCCCGGCGGAACACCCCCTGAACGGGCACTCCGCCCCGACCTTCGTATCGCGTATACACGTTCTGTTCGCCCGACGGATAGTCGAACTCCTGCTGCCGCGAGTTCACCGCGACCCAGCTGCTGGTGAGCTCGCCGAAATAGATCTCCGGGCGGGTGACAGTGAGCGAAACGCTCGAAGCGGGCGGGAGGTCCTTGATGAACAGAACCGGTAGCCCCTCCTCAGTCACCTGGTTCACCGGCGCAAGGGTGAGTCCCATGCCGTGTGTGAACGTGAGTCGCTCATTGATGAATGTCCGCGTCGGCAGCGACCCGGTGTTGAGCTCCCGCGCGGACAGGTGCACCTGCCGGTACCGGCCGTCGATCATGTATCGATCGTCGTCGACCTCCACGAAGTCGTAGTACGTGCGGATCTCCTGCAGCTGGGAAAGTGTCTGCTGCAGCACCGGGCGCTCCCACAGCCGCACGTTCTCTATCGTCGCCTGGTTGGCGCCGATGTTCGCGAGAGTGAGTGTAGCCTCTCCAGTGAGATCCCGCGTCTCGACCTCGCCCACCCCCCATCCCTCCCGGGTGGCAGTGATGTGCCGCTGCAGATACGGCGTTTCGCGGCTGAGTTCGTTGGGAGCGACGACCAGCCTCTGCACCGCAAACGGATATACGCCTCTGGAGAGCACCGCGGCCCCGACGTACCCCAATACCGCAACCGCCGTGTACCAGATGAGCTTGTTCCGCATGACCCCGTAGGCGATCAGCCCGGCACCGAGCAGGGCGACGACTGCCGATATCCAGTAGCCGGGCAGCCGTGCATGGATGTCGGTGTAGCTGGCACCGACGAGCGGGCCGGTGGTCGACCAGAGGAGCTGCGGCAGGTCGGTGATGATGAGCCGCACCGCGAGCAGCACGAAGTAGGCGGCGAGCAGCGTGCCGAGGTGGATCGCCGGGCCGCGCTCGACGCTCGCGCGCCGCGGCGGCAGTACCAGCTCGCCCCGTACCCAGTACAGCGCCGCCAGCATCAGCAGGGTTATGAGCAGAATACCCGACAGAATGCCGAGAATCGCGTTGAGCAGCGGCCAGGTGAAGAAGTAGTAGCCGACGTCGCGGCCAAACAGAGGATCGCTGACGCCTACGGACGTGGCGTTGAGGGCGCGCAGCACTGTCAGCCAGAGACCGCTCGCCGCTATACCGAACAGAAACGCGAAGACGAGCGAGATCGGCCGCAGCACGCGGTTCGAGAGGCGCACGAGATCGACCGGCACGCCCCCTACCTCGCTCACGAGCACGACCGGCTGCAACACGGGTCCACGCTGCGCCATCGCCAGGTTGGTGCGAATGAAGAACCAGGTTATGACACCCACGCCGAGGAACAGCAGCAGGCGGGTCAGTATCTCCCTGATGAACACGACTTGGAACCCGACCTCCCGGTACCAGAGCCAGTCGGCGGCAACGGACGTGAGCCATGGCAGCCCGACGAACAGGAGGAACGCGAGCGCAGCGATGGACAGTACGACGCGACGCGGGGGCCCGCCGGACCCTCGTGGGCGCAGCGGAACCACGGGTTCATTTTCCATATCTGACAAAGATGTGCGCGGGACCGGAGTAAGCAACGCGCCGAGGCGAATTGCAGCAGCAGGTGGAGTCTGGCTGCTGTCGCCTCATCGATCGCCCTTCAGTCAGAACGTGCGCTGAGGCATCTTGCGGGCGTGCGTCTCCCCCGATCCGCGTGGCTCCTCCCCCTCCTGCTCGCCGCGACGGCGGTTGTCGCCGGAGCTCACGGGGTCCTGCTTCGCTCTTCGCCGGCCGATGGGGAGAACGTCGTAGTGGCCCCCAGGGAGATCCGGCTCGTTTTCAACGAGCGTCCGGAGCGCGTGTTCACCCGTATCGCTCTCCTCTCTCCGGAAGGCATCAGCATCGCGCTCGATACCATAGCCATCGGCCCCGGCAACACTGCCACCGCTCGCGTACTCGGCGCACTCCGATCCGGGCTGCACACAGTCACGTGGCGGACGGCCGGGCGGGACGGCCATCCCGTCGGCGGGGATTTCACCTTCTCGATCTCGCCCGATGCGGTTGGCATCGTGCGCACAGCCGCCGCACCTGACACGATATCACGCGGGCAGCCGGGCGGCATCGCTGCACCAGTGGTCTCGCTAAGCCCTCCGGTGTTCGCACCTCTGGCTGCGTTGCTCAGGTGGCTGACCCTGAGCGCGCTGATCGCCGCCGTGGGTGCCGTCACGTTCAGAGCGGTGGTGATCTCACGGGTGGAGCGGGAGATGGACGCCGAGATCTCCACTGAGTATCTGCCTCGAATTACCCGCGGCGCGGCCCGACTCGGGCTGGCCGCTGCGTTCATGCTGCTGCTGGTTGCCGCGCTGCAGCTCGCAATGCAGTGGCGGGTTCTGGACGTAGCCGGAGCTGGGACAACGGGTGGCGCCGGTGGGATGCTCACAGGGTCGACGTGGGGGTGGGCATGGATGCTCAAGGTAGTCAGCGCCTCGCTCGCGGCCGCGGGATTTGCCAGCATCCGGGCGTCCCGGAGCAAAGCGTGGGTTGTCGCGGCCGCTGGAAGCGTAGCCGCTGCCGTGAGCGTAGCACTTTCGGGCCACGCGGTCGTGGTGAGCCAGCTCGTTGCGGCCACTGTTGCGGCGCACGTGGTACACGCAGTCGGTGCCGCGGGGTGGCTCGGAACGCTCCTGGTTGTCGCCACGGTCGGGTTGCCTCACGCGTTCCGTCTCGACAGGGATGATCGGTGGACGGTCGTGGCGGACATCGTGCACGCGTTCTCGCCGGCGGCGCTCATGTTCGCCGGAGTCACTGTGCTCGCCGGGGTGTTCATGTCATGGACCCATCTCCCTGACTTCCAGTCATTGTGGACGTCGGAGTACGGGCAACTGCTGCTGCTCAAGCTGGGACTGGTGGCGTCGACCGCAGCGGTGGGTGCCTACAACTGGCGCCGCGTCCGGCCAGCGCTGGGCGTTCAGGCTGGAGCCCGCCGGTTGCGGCGGTCGGCAGCCGCGGAGCTGGGGATCGCGGCGCTCGTTCTGGCGGTGACGGCCGTCCTGGTGGCGACACCAATGCCGACACCCTGACGCGGCGGTGGTTGCGGGTGGGGACCGAAACCCCGGGGGCGGGACTGTCGTAGTGTCAGCTGCGTGCCGCCCGGCGCGCCACCGCCCAGGAAGAAGATGACCCGAGCCTTCGTTTTTCTCTTCGCCACGGCCGTGCTATCCGTGCCGGCCTCGGGGCAGAACTCATCCCCCCGCAACGCCTCGGTCCCGGTGGGCAACGCCCGCCTCGTTCAGATAAATGTCGGGGCAGGGCTGCTCCGGGTTCAGGGGGAGCCGGGCGCTACTGCGGTCTCTGTGGCCGGCGAGGCCCGCGCCTCCAGTACACGGCTCCTCGCGGAGATCGACCTCGTCGCCGAGCTGCGCGGCGACGTGATCCACATCGAGAGCAGGATGCCGTCCGCGACCTCGGGCTGGAGCATGTTCAGCTTCGGCGGCCAGACTGCCGCACTCGATCTCGTAATCACGGTGCCCGCGGGGATGGCGGTTGCAGCGACTGACGGAAGCGGCGATGCGGAGTTCAGGGGGACGGGTTCGCTCCGCGTGCGCGACGGCTCGGGCTCGCTGCTGGTGGAAGACGTCATGGGCGAGATCGATATAGAGGACGGGTCCGGTGATCTCACTGTGCGGAACGTCACCGGGCCGCTGCGAATCAGTGACGGTTCGGGCTCAATCCGCCTCGAGGGGGTGGGACACGATGTGACGCTCAGCGACGGCTCGGGCGAGATCGTGATCCGCCGCGTGGGCAACGTCCATATCACGTCTGATGGGTCGGGATCCATCGACATAGAGGATGCGACCGGCAGCGTCCGTATAGATCGCGACGGCTCGGGTGACATCAACGTCCGTCGTGTCGGCGGGGACTTCATTGTCGGTCGCAGTGGCAGCGGCCGGATCCGGCATGAGAACGTGCTCGGCCGTGTCGAGCTGCCGTCACGATAGCGGACTGCAACCCTCCCCGGGCACGCAGGGTCTAACCCGGCGTTAAGACCGCTCGCCGTTTAACCCACGCTGAACCTCTATGAGCCACGTTCGCATTGCCGCCACTGTGGTGGCCGGGATGATCTTCTCCGCGACGGCTGGAGCGCAGCCGACCAACGGAAACGTTCATCCCACTCCGGCTCCGAGTGTTCAGGCCGTTCGCCTGACGCAGCCGGTAACTGTCGACGGACGGCTCGACGAGGACGTGTGGCGGACGGCTCCCGCTGCGACCGAGTTCCGCCAGTCGCAACCCGACGAAGGTGAGCCAGCGACACAGCGCACTGAGGTGCGCTTCGCCTATGACGACGGCGCGCTGTACGTGGGTGCCCGGATGTTCGATTCGCTGGGCGCCCGCGGCGTGCGGACACGCGTGCTGCGCCGGGACGCGCTTACAGAGAGTGACAGCGACTTTCTTCAGATCATCTTCGATTCCTACCACGATCACGTGAGCAGGAGTTTCTTCTACGTAAATCCGTCGGGCGCGAAGCGGGATGGAACCGGCGATAACACCTGGGATCCCGTCTGGGAAACCGCCGCCCGCGTGGACTCGCTCGGCTGGACCGCCGAGATGCGGATTCCCTTCAACCAGCTGAACTTCTCGCGCGAGGTGGAGCAGACCTGGGGGGTTCAGATTATCCGGTTCGTGCACCGGCTGAACGAGTGGCAGCACTTCGCCTGGTGGCCGAACAATGAGGTGGGCGGTCCATCGCGATACGGGCACCTCGAGGGGATCAGGATCACGGAGCGGCCGCGCGGAATGGAAGTCGTGCCGTACGTCGTGACCCAGGGAAACTTCGTCCGGCCCCCTGACCCGCTCAATCCGTTCACGGACTCGCGTGAGTACAAGTATCGCGTGGGTGGCGACGTCAAGTACCGGCTGACTTCCAACCTCACGCTGAACGCGGCCATCAACCCGGACTTCGGTCAGGTGGAGGTGGACCCCGCGGTGGTCAACCTGTCTGCTTTCGAGACGTTCTTCCAGGAGCGGCGGCCGTTCTTCATTGAAGGCTCCAACATGTTCGGCTTCGGCAGCTTCAGCTGCTACTTCTGCAGTAACGTCTCGAACCTGCAGATGTTCTATTCGCGCAGGATAGGCCGGAATCCGCAGCTGTTCCCGGGCGGGAACTATGTGGACATGCCGGACAACACGACGATACTGGGCGCGGGCAAGATCACCGGCCGGGTGGGCAGCAACACGATCGGCGTTCTCAGCGCCTTGACGCGGCGTGAGCAGGCGGACGTTCTGCTCATCGACCCGGAGACCGGTGAGCGCACACAGCTCCAGCGCGAGGTCGAGCCGGCGACGAACTACTTCGTTGGCCGCGTGCGGCGGGAGCTTCGCGGCGGGGCATCCTCGATCGGTGCCATCCTCACGTCGGTGGATCGGTTTACGAGCGATTCACTTGCAGACGCCAGGCTTCCGGGAACGGCACGCGGACTCGGCTTCGACTGGTCCCATTCCTGGAATAACCGCGCGTACTCGTTCATGGGGCAGTACGCGCTCTCCGACGTTCACGGTTCGGTGTCGGCGATCGACAGACTGCAGCGGTCGCCTGCCCGTTATTTCCAGCGGCCGGATTTCGAGGGCGGGTCCAACGGGCTGTTCTCGAACGAGCTCGACCCGATCGCGCAGAGGCTCCGGGGCTACGCAGGATACGCCAGGCTCGCCAAGGATGGCGGCACCTGGAACTGGGAGTCGATGGTGAACTACAGGAGTCCCGGGTTCGAGGTCAACGACATTTCGTTCATTACGCGGTCCGATTACCTCTGGATGAACGCGAACATCGCGCGCTCCATCACGAAGCCGGGTCCGGTCTATCGCAACTACTTCCTCGTCACTGGCGCTCAGCAGCAGTTCAACTATGATGGCGACCTCATCGACCGGCAGCTGCACGCCGGTATCTTCGGGCAGCTCAGGAACTACTGGCGGCTGAACGCGTTCGTGATCAGGCGCGCTGAGGTGTTCGATGACCGCCTGACCCGCGGTGGACCGGTCGTGAAACGTGCCGGGAACAGCGCTTATTTCATGTTCGTAGGCACAGACGAGCGGAAGCAGGTCTCTTTCTGGATAGAGCCGAACTATCAGGTCCATGACCTGGGCACGAATCAGCTCAACCTCAGCACCAACGTGACATACCGGCCGTCGGCCCGCGTCAGGATTTCCCTTGGACCGTACTACGGGAGAAACGAGAGTCCATATCAGTTCGTGACGGCGGGAGTGGACAGCTCGGCGACCGATTTTTTTGGCCGGCGCTACATCTTCGCGCATCTGCAGCGGCGTGAGTTCTCCATGAACACGCGACTCAACGTGGCGTTCACTCCCGACCTGACGCTGGAAGCGTTCGCCCAGCCGCTGATATCCGCCGGCGAGTACGTGACCTTCCGCCAGTTCGCCTCACCGCGCGACGCCCAGCTGTACGACTTCACGGCCGACCAGATCTCCTCGACCGACGAGGGCGGCAGCCGGGTTTACACGGTGGACGCTGACGGCGCATCGGGGTTGGCGGCGCAGCCGATCCAGTTCAACGCTCCGGATTTCAACTTCCGGTCGCTGCGCGGCAATGCGGTGCTGCGGTGGGAGTACCGGCCTGGCTCGACGCTCTTCTTCGTCTGGCAGCAGAACAGGGCCAACCAGGCTCCGGTGGGGGATTTCGACTTCAGCCGTGACCGGCGAGCGCTGTTCTCGGCACATCCGGACAACATCTTCCTGGTGAAGGCGACCTACTGGTTCGCGATGTAGAGCTTCACCCCTCGTGTGTCACGGAGTCGGCCGGAGCGGCAGTCGCTGCCGGGGGGCTGGGCTTCACCAGCAGCTGCTCTCCTATCCTGATCCGGGTCCCCTCGAGGTCGTTCCACCGCTGAAGGTCCTCGATCGTCGTCCCGAACCAGTCTGCGATCGTTGAGATAGCGTCTCCACGCTTGACAGTGTAGTGGAGCGGCTCAGCCACGATCCTCGCGACCGCCTCGCGCAGGCGACGCTCCCGCGCCGCGGCCGCGCGTTGCTCCTGGTGCAGACCGTTGACGTACATCGTCAGCTCTTCCAGCTCGTGCCAGTGGCGGCTGGTGGCTCCATACCGCCCCTCCTCTCCTTCGCGTTCTGCGATCACCCCGCGGGTGGTTCCGAAGTAGATGCGCGTGGGGTGGAGCCGCAGGACCGTGTCGTTGGTGAACTCCTGCTGCAGGATGACCGGCGGGGCGTCCGCGCTCTCGAGATTGCCGCGCGGTGCGACGCCAATGAAGATCAGCCGCTCGTTGGTGGCGGCGAGCACACCATTCGCTCCGCGGAAATAGTCCGATGGCCGGCGGATGTAAACGTGGGCGGCACGTTCCACCTGCTCTCCGAAACGAAGCGTTCCCGATCTCAGCTCACGCTCGGCGATCGCCTGAGCCTCCGGCAGGTCCACCGTGCGCATGAAGAACAGATAGCCGACGATTCCCAGGGCCACGACCAGGGTTACCGTCCCACCCACCAGGAGCACCACCAGGCGGGAGAATCGATAGAGGCCTTCAGTCTGTCTCATGAGTGGGAAACAGACCGGCGGCGGGCGGGTAGGGCATCATAGTACGCGGACACGGTGATGGTGGAGTTGCAGGTCGCACGCCGCGACCTCGACGACCGGTTTCCGAGCGCCCCAGCGCGAAGACCGTCGCATTGGTCCGCCTCCGGAGTGTCGACGCTGAAATAGTCACTCGCCGGCTGTGTTATCACAAACGTGGTGTCTGTGCGTTTACCGCTAATGGGTGACACTGCAACTGCAAGTTATTGAGTCAGAACGAGTTAATGCGTCCTACTGGGACCTGACCGTTCGGTCAGCGGGCTGAAAATCGTCGATCATTCAGGTTGAGCAGGGGGACCAGGACAGTTACTGTTCGAGTGCTACTAGAAAGTTGTTCAGCCGCCCTTCTGGCGCCGGCCGGGCAACGACTCCGTTCGCACGAACCCACAGACTGAGTGGCCGGTCCGTCCAGCGCTCAGCCTTTCTTCTTTGTTCTCGAACTCAGGGAATACCCGATGGATCAGAACCCGGAACGGCGCGGTGCGCCCTGGCGCTCGCGACGTGGACAGAATCTCGTGCGCACTGCTGCACAGGCTGTAGCCGCGACGGCTCTTATGGTCGCCGGCTTCGTCTGGGCAGCACAGCAGCCCGCGGCCTTTGGCAGGCCCGGGGCGCTGCTGCAGGTACCCGGCGCCCTCATCTCGACCCCGGCTCCTCCGGCGCATTTCACTTACCTGGCGCAGGCCCTTGGTGAGGACGAGGCGCGCCGGCTCGAGCCGCTCACCTTTCGTGTCGCCGAGGTCCTCAAGCGGTACGCCAGGGATGACGCGGTCGCTGACCGGGCGGCCGCCGCAGTCGTTCTGGAAGGTGAAAAGCACAAGCTGGACGCATCGCTGCTCGTTGGTCTCATGATCATCGAGAACGCGAAAATTGATCCCGTGGCCCGAAGCAACGTCGGAGCTACCGGGTTGATGCAGGTGATGCCGTTCCACAGCGGCAAGTGGGGATGTGAGTCCTCCAATCTTGACGATATCGAGGCGAACATCTGCCACGGGGTGAACATCCTCGCCGACCTTGTGAAGAGGTCACCCAACCTTGACCGGGCGCTGCTGCGCTACAACGGCTGCGTCAGGGGAACGAATACTCCGAACTGCCACACGTATCCGAAGAAGGTCCGCGGGTATGCCAGTCATGCGGCGTCAATGATGACCGCAATGGAGCAGGGTCGGGATATTCGCAGCATTGCGCTGATTCCGAAGCTCAACCTCGGAACGGCCAGAGCCGCGCCGAAGAAGGCTCCCGCGAAGAAGGCGCCGGCGAGGAAGCGAGTGGCATCACGAGGGTAACTGCGACGCGCGTCTGAACCGCTGCGGCGGTTAGTTTCGAACGCGGCGGGTCATTTGTTGACCCGCCGCGTTTTTCATGGCCTGCAGGGCCATTTAGACGCGCGGCGTTTTCACTCCGGCCTGACCAAAGCGATGAGCCACGAGCGCACCGACCGGGGTGCGGCGTCACAGTCGCCACCTGTCCATCCGGGTTTCGTACTCGCCCTGGCGGTGGTGGGCATCTCCGTCGCCGCGCCCCTCGTGCGGATATCGCAGGCTCCCGCGGTCGTGGTCGCGCTCTGGCGTCTCGCCTTCTCTCTGGTGCTCGTCGGGGGAGGGCTGGCGGTCTCCGGCCAGTGGCGGGAATGGCGCACTTTGCGACCCGTCGAACTGGTCCTCGCGACGGTCGCCGGCGTGGCGCTGGCCGGCCACTTCTGGAGCTGGAACGCCTCGGTGCACCTCACGACGATTGCGGCGTCGGTGACACTGGTGTGTCTCCAGCCCGCGATCATCGTCGTGATTTCGGCCGTCTATCTGCATGAGCG
Organism: uncultured Gemmatimonadaceae bacterium; assembly: GCA_964577965.1. GTDB lineage: Bacteria > Gemmatimonadota > Gemmatimonadetes > Gemmatimonadales > Gemmatimonadaceae > DASUUI01. The sequence goes on from CAZOAT010000045.1 coordinate 12,888, forward strand.
TCCCACGCTGAGGCAGCTCGCGGGGATAGCGATCGCGCTCGTCGGGGCACTGCTCATCACACTTCCCGATCTGCTCAGCGGTCCGTCCGAGGGAACAGGGCCGCCGAACCCTCTGCTTGGCAATCTGCTCGCGCTGCTCGGTGCATTTCTGGCTTCGATCTATTACGTGATCGGGAGGCGCGTTCGCGCGCACCTCGGTATCTGGAGCTACGTCGGGATCGCGTACACGGCATGCTTCGCGGCGCTGTTGGTGGCGGCTCTGCTCACCGGTGCTGCGATTGTGCCGCAGCCTCCCAACGAGCTGCTCATATTCGCCGGTCTGGCGATTGGCCCGATGCTGCTGGGGCACACCGGGATGAACTGGGCGCTGCGCTACCGTCCTGCGTACGTGGTTAATCTTACGGTACTGGCCGAGCCGCTCGGTGCGAGCCTGATCGCGGCCGTACTGCCGCTGATAATGGAGACGCCGCCGGGGACGACCATTGCCGGCGGCGCGATCGTGCTGGCCGGGCTCGCGCTCGCTGTGGCTCGCCGGTAACACGGCCAGCAGCGGCGTCGTCCTCGGCGGCGCCAGCGTCCACCTGACAACCGACAAGTGATGCCCCTCCGATTTCCACTCCTGATCGCCGTCACGCTGACGCTCGCCGCGATCGCCCCTGCTGCGGACGCCCAGGCCATCACCTCTCCACGGGAGGCGTTTGGGCACGATCTCGGGGCGGATTACTCGCTGCCGAATTACAGGCAGCTGTCGGAGTACTGGACTACCCTCGCGCGCCAGTCCGACCGAATGCAGCTGGAGCAGATCGGTACCACGTCCGAGGGCCGTCCGATGCTGATGGCGATTCTGACGGCTCCTGAGAATCACGCGCAACTCAGCCGGTACCAGGAGATCGCCCGGCGGCTCGCCCTGGCTCGGGGCTTGACCGACAGCGCGGCTCGGGCGCTCGCGGCAGAAGGCAAGGCGGTCGTCTGGATCGACGGTGGACTGCACGCCACGGAGGTTCTGGGCGCGCAGCAGCTGATGGAGATCGTGCACCAGATCGCTTCGGCCAGCGACCCTGAGACGATGCGCATCCTGCGCGACGTCATCGTGCTGGCTGTGCACGCGAACCCTGACGGGCACGATCTGGTAGCCGACTGGTACATGCGCCGCGCCAAACCGGAGGAGCGTTCCCTCTCGGGTCTGCCCCGGCTGTATCAGAAGTACGTTGGCCACGACAACAACCGCGACTCGTACATGGCGACGCAGGCGGAGACGCGGGCCATGGACAGCGTGATGTTCCGCGCCTGGTACCCGCAGATCATGTACAACCACCACCAGACCTCGCCGCGCGGCACGATTATGTTCGCGCCGCCGTTCCGCGATCCGTTCAACTACAACTTCGATCCTCTCGTCATCACCATGCTCGATCAGGTCGGCGCGGCGATGCACAGCCGGATGATCGCGGAAGGGAAGCCCGGAACCGTGATGCGGGATGGAGCCAGTTTCTCCACGTGGTGGAACGGTGGGCTCCGGACGACGGCGTACTTCCACAACATGATCGGACTGCTCACCGAGACCTTCGGCAGTCCGACACCGCAGCAGATAACGCTCGTCCCCAGCCGCCTGCTGCCCAGCGGCAGTCTGCCGTATCCCATTCTCCCGCAGGAGTGGCGATTCAGGCAGGCGATGGACTATGAGCTGACAGCGAATCTTGCGGTCCTCGACTTCGCATCGAAGCATCGTGAAGAGCTGCTGTACAACATCTATCGTATGGGGCGCAACTCCATCGAGCGGGGGAGCAGGAACAACTGGACGCTGAGCCCCAGTCGGGTCGAAGCCGTCGCCGCGCTGGCCGGTACAGACACCCTGCGGCAGACAGCGGATGAACGGGCGCGCTATCTCATGCCGTTGCGCGATCCCACGCTTCGGGATGCGCGCGCGTATGTGATTCCCGCGGATCAGCGAGACCTTCCGACTGCGACCCTGTTCGTGAACACGCTGATCAAGACTGGCGTGGCAGTCCACCGCGCCAGCGCTCCCTTCAGCGTTGGTGCACGCGCCTACCCCGCAGGCTCGTTCGTGGTGCAGGCAGCGCAGGCGTTCAGGCCCCACGTTCGTGACATGTTCGAGCCACAGGACCATCCGAACGACCTGCAGTATCCCGGCGGTCCGCCGGTCGCACCTTACGACGTCGCCGGCTACACGCTCGCGTACCAGATGGGGATCGAATTCGACCGCGTCCTGGATGCCCTGGACGGGCCTTTCGAGGAAATCAGCGGGTTCGCCCCGGTTACCGCCGGACGCGTGGTTGGTACGGGGGAGGCCGGGTATCTGCTTGACCGTACGGGGAACAACGCCTTCACCGCGGTAAACCGGCTGCTGGCCGCGGGCCATGCGGTCACTCAGCTGCAGGCCCCGTTGAACGTGTCGGGGCGCAGCTTCGCCACCGGCACGTTCTTCATCGCCGCAAGTCCGCAGCTGCAGCCCGTGCTCGGCGATCTGACGCGCGAGTTAGGGGTTGATGTCCACGGTGTCCAGACCGCACCCACGATTGCAGCCATACCGGTGCCCGCCGCCCGGATCGGGCTCTGGGACGTCTACGGCGGCTCCATGACGTCAGGGTGGACGCGGTGGTTGTTCGAGCAGTTCGACTTTCCATTTCAGCTGGTGTTCGCCCCGGAGATCGACGCGGGTGACCTGCGCAGCCGCTTCGACGTGATTGTGCTGCCCTCCGATGCGGTCGTCGTCGAGCGGCAGAGCTCGCCACAGCGTGTCGCGGCTCAGGCTACCGCTCCGCCCGATGCACCAGCCGAATGGCGCGCGCGCTCCGGAACGTTGACGCGCGCCGCCAGCGTGCCGCAGCTGCGGCGTTTTCTGGAGGACGGTGGAACGATCCTCACGATCGGCAACGCGTCCTCGCTCGCCTATGAGGTGGGGGTGCCGGTGACGAGCGCCCTGGTTGATACGGCCGGTGCGGAGCTGCCGCGGGCCAGCTTCTACATCCCGGGTTCCGTGATGCGGATGCGATTGGACAATACACGCCCTATCGCTCACGGCCTGGGCGAGCACGTGGACGTCTTCTTTCATCGCAGCCCCGCGTTCCGTCCTGGCGGCGGCGCACAGGATGCAGGGATCAGGACGATCGGATGGTACGACTCGGCGGAGCCGTTGCGCAGCGGCTGGGCCTGGGGTCAGCATCACCTCGAAGGCGCATCCGGTGTAGTAGAAGTGCCGGTCGGGCGCGGGCGTCTCGTGATGTATGGACCCGAGGTTCTGTTCCGGGCGCAGCCACATGGGACGTTCAGACTCCTGTTCAATGGGATCTATTACAGCGGGGCGGTACAATGAAGATTCAGCAGAGAAGTCTGACCGCAGCAGCGTCGGGAATTGCGCTGCTGCTGGTTGCGGGTTCATGTCAGCTCTTTCAGCGCGTGCCGGCGGAGCCGGGTCGCACCGGCGAAACGACGACGCCCGCTCGCGCCACCAGCTCGATCACTTCCAGCGCTGATCTGTTCCGCGCGATCCGTTCGCGATACGGGGGAGGCTGGTACTCCACGCTCTCTTTCACCGGCGAGAACACCCGCTGGACAACGACGGGTCGTCAGACGAGTAACAGGTGGGCCGAGTACGTGAGCGTGCCGGGAAAACTGCGGATCGAGTTCCTTCCGTGGTCCGCTCAGAGCGGCGTGCTGTTCGAGGGCGGCCAGGTACACACGTTCGACAATGGCAGGCGCATCGACAGCCGGAACCAGGCTCATCCGCTCCTGATACTCACCGCCGATATCTATGCCCTGTCACCTGATGCGGGACTTGCTGCGCTGAGAAACCTGGGTGTGTCCGCGCAGCACTTTCGCGAGACGACGTGGCGCGGAAGGCGGGTGTACATCGTGGGCGGCGTTCGCGGCGACACAACGTCCACTCAGGCCTGGTTTGACGCCGAGCGGCTCATCCCCGTACGCTGGATACAAAAGGAGACGCGCGACGGGCGAGCTTCGGTGGGAGACACGCGGCTTGCGAACTACCGCCGTGTGAGCGGGTACCTAATTCCGCATGAGATCACCGGCTTCCGCGACGGCAAGCGGGTGCTCCGGGAGGTGTACAGGGATGTGCGGGTGAATCCCCCGCTGTCGCCCCAGCTGTTCGATCCCGCCCGGTGGAACGATGCTCCCAGGCCGTCCCGTCGCTAGAAGGCGACGCCGGTGAATCAAACCATGGAGATCCGAAGCAGATGAACCTTGCATTCCGAACCGCTTTGCTGGCAGTGGCCTCCGCGGCGCTGCTCGTTCCCGGACGCGCCGCCGCTCAGACTCCCGCCCAGGCGGCACCGGATACCGCGGCGTGGAATCTCGACCGCTCACACTCTGAGCTGACTTTCGCGGTCCGCCACCTCGTCAGTCGCGTGCGTGGGCAGTTCAACAGATGGAGCGGCACGGTAAGGGGCGATCTCGACAACTGGGAGGGCGCCAGTGTGCAGGTGGACATCGATGGTTCAAGCATCGACACCAACAACGAGAACAGGGACTCAGACCTGCGGGGCCCTGAGTTCTTCGATGTTGCGAACCACCCCAACATCACTTTCCGCAGTAGTCGCATCGAGCGGAATGGCGACCGCGTCCGCATGACCGGCGATCTCACCCTCCGCGGTATCACCCGCCCCGTCGTGCTCGAGGGCGCCTTTGTGGGCACCACGCGCGACCAGCGCGGCCGAACGCGCGCGGGGTTCGAGGTGAGCGGGACGATCAGCCGGAAGGATTACGGGATCACCTGGAACAGAGCGATCGAGGCTGGAGGGCTGGTGCTTGCTGACGAAGTTCGTATCGATGTGGCCGTTGCCGCGGTTCGTTAGGCCGCCCATTCCGACAGCTGGGCGTATCGGCTCCGCCAACCCGCAGCGCTTCACCTGTAGCCAGCCGCCTGCAGCGTGAACAGCTCGTTGTAGAGTCCGCCGCGGGCGACAAGCTCCGGGTGGCTGCCCTGCTCCTCCACGTGACCCTCGAAGAGCACGATGATCCGGTCGGCCATTCTAACGGTCGAGAAGCGGTGCGAGATCAGCACTGCCATCCGTCCGCGCACGAGCTCCGTGAACCGCTTGAACACCTCATACTCGGCGCGCGCGTCGAGCGCGGCGGTGGGCTCGTCCAGAATGAGGACCTGCGCGTCGCGCATGTAGGCGCGGGCAAGCGCGATCTTCTGCCACTCTCCGCCGGAGAGGTCCACCCCTTCATCGAACCGGCGGCCGAGCATCTGCCTGTAGCCGCGGCCCATCCGCGGCAGCAGCGATGCGGCGAGCGAGCGCTCCGCCGCGATGCGAATGTCTTCGGGCACGTCGCCCTCGGATGCGAGTGCCTCGCGCACGCGCTCGATCTCACCGACGCCGATGTTCTCGTCGAAGCGCATGTCGTAGCGCACGAAGTCCTGAAAAATCACTCCGATCGCGCGCCGCACTGAGGCGAGGTCGTACTCTCTCAGGTCGCGGCCGTCCAGCAGTATCCGTCCCTCGGTCGGGTCGTACAGTCGCGCCATGAGCTTGGTGAGCGTCGTCTTGCCGGCGCCGTTCTCTCCCACGAGCGCGATGCTCTCTCCGGGCCGCAGGTCCAGGTTGAGATCCCGAACCGCCCACCGATCGCTGCCCGGGTAGCGGAATCCCACCTTCTCGAAGACGAACCCCTCACGGAGCGGGCGGGGCACTCCCGGGGCGCCTGGCAACGACTTGATGGTCGGCTCCATCTCGAAAAAGACGAACAGGTCGCGGAGGAAAAGCGCCTGTTCGTACACACTGCTGGCGGCGAGGAGCATGGCCTGAATCACGTCGCGGGCACGGCCGAACGACGCTGCGAGAAAGGTCAGATCCCCGATGGTTATCTGTCCCCGCACAGCCCTCATCAGGATGATCACGTAGGCGGCGTAGTAGCCGACCGTGCCCAGCATCGACAGCGCAGCACTCACGATTCCACGCTTCACTGACAGTTTCCGGTTCTCGTCGTAGAACCGTTCCGCCAGATCGCTGTACCGGTCGACGAGCCACGGCGCGAGATCGAACATCTGGATCTCCTTCGCCGTCTTGTCGCTCGCCCCGACGAACCGCAGGTAATCGAGCTGCCTGCGCTCGGGTGTCCAGCGGAACAG
>CAZOAT010000046.1:0-7481 GCA_964577965.1 uncultured Gemmatimonadaceae bacterium
CGCGGTGGCCGTGGCGGTCGCCGCGCGCGCGACCGCGGTCTTCCGGAACAGGACCGGCGCTCCGGGAACGACACGGGCTCGCCGCCCCCGCAGACAGACTGACTGCGTGGGGAAATTCTATCTTACAACGGCAATCGATTACGCGAACGGCGATCCACACATCGGCCATGCGTTCGAGAAGATCGGCACCGATGCGATCGCCAGATATCGCCGGATGTGTGGTGACAACGTCCACTTCCTCATCGGCATGGACGAGCATGGCCAGAAAGTGGCCCAGGCCGCAGTCGCCGCGGGCGTTCCGCCTCAGGAGTTCGTGGACGGCGTGGCAGACACGTTTCAGCAGATGTGGAGCCGGCTGTCCATCTCGCATGATCAGTTCATCCGGACCACCGATGCGCGGCACAAGGCGGGCGTGCGCGCGCTGATCAAGCGGTGCCACGACAATAACCCCGAGGACTTCTATCAGCGGGCATACGAAGGCTGGTACTGCGTGGGATGCGAGCAGTTCAAGCGGGAGAATGAGATCATCGCGGGACGCTGCGTGCTGCATCCCACGCGAGAGCTGGAATGGGCTGCTGAAAGCAACTGGTTCTTCCGCCTGTCCAGATACGAGTCGTTTCTCCGGGAGCTGCTGACGAACCGGCCGGACTTCCTGCAGCCCTCGTCGCGCCGCAACGAGATGCTCGGGTTGCTCGACCAGGGGCTGGAGGACATCTCGATTTCCCGGGCGCGACTCGAGTGGGCGATCCCCTTCCCGCTGCACGCCGAGGGTGAGCCGCAGGGAACCTGGGTATGGTTCGACGCGCTGCCGAACTACCTCACGGCGACTGGCTATCCGGATCGCGGCTACCGGGACCTGTGGCCGGCGCAGCTGCACGTGATCGGCAAGGACATCACGCGGCTGCACAGCATCATCTGGCCGGCAATGCTGCAGTGCGCCGAGCTGCCGCTGCCCGAACGGGTGTGGGCGCACGGCTTCGTCCTCACGGGTGGCGAGCGGTTCAGCAAGTCCGCCGGAGTGCGGCTGGATCTGCACGAAGCGATCAGCCGGTACGGCGCCGACGCCTTCCGCTACTTCCTCCTGCGCGAAGTACCGTTTGACGCGGACGGAACGTTCAGCTGGGAGCGGTTCGAGGAGCGGTATAACGCCGACCTGGCGAACGCGCTGGGCAACCTCGCCAGCCGGGTCGTGACGATGATCGACCGGTACTGTGATGGCGTCGTACCCGCCGCTGAGCGAACGCCAATTGATGACCTCGATGCGGCTGCGTTCGCCGAGTACCACGCGTCGATGGACGGGACCAGCGGTTACCTGCTGCACGAGGCCCTGGGCCACCTGTGGAGCACCGTGGCCCGCGCCAACGAATACGTGCAGCAGGAGGCTCCCTGGGCGCTGGCGAAGGACCCGTCGCGCCGCAGCGACCTCGAGCGGGTGCTCGCGTCCGTGAGCCGACAGCTGGCGCGTCAGGCCGCCGCGGTCGCGCCGTTCATGCCGGAGAAGGCGCAGGAGCTATGGAATCAGGTCGGTGGCGGCGGCAGCGTACACGAGGTGCGGTTGGACCAGTTACACTCGCTGGATACGAGTACCTGGAGGGTCAGCCGCGGCGCCCAGCTGTTCCCGAAGCAGGAGGGCGGCACGGCTTAAGCAGGCAAGCAGCTTCGCGGCGACGCTGTATATTCTTCACTTCGACGTTCGCGGGAGGCCGCATGACAACGACGTACTGGACCGCGCTCACATTGTGTGCGACGACACTCGCCGTAGCCCCTGGGCTCGGTGCGCAGGCAGCCGGGCCTGCGGCAGATAATCAGGGACGCACTTACCGGCTGAGCGGACTCGTCACGGATGCGGCTCGCGAGCCGCTTGCCGAGGTGGAGGTGCGACTGATTTCTCCCATGCCGGAACGCGTCGCCACGACAGACACGCGCGGCAGATTCGATCTCGGGGAGTTCAGCCCAGGTGCAGTCGCCCTCCGGGTCCGGAGGGTCGGGTTCGAGCAGCGTGTGCTGAACATCCAGGTCGGCGCTGGCGACCAGGCTTCGACCACTGTCGAGGTGGCACTCATCCCGGTTGTACAGGAGCTGGAGGAGGTGTATGTCGGTGCCGCTACGGAGGGCAGGATGCGCGAGTTCTCTCGGCGACGAGAGCAGCGTGGGCCTTTCGCGCGGTTTCTCGACGCCGGTGAGATTCGCCGCCTGGGACCTGTGAACACCAGCGATCTCTTCCGGAGCGTGCCAGGAATACTGATACAGTCGAGGGGCGGAGGCGGAAACACAATCCGAATCCGCAACTGTCAGCCTATGGTGCGAATTGACGGCCAGCGCGTTCCGGGCGCAGAACTCGACGAGGTCGCGCAGCCCGACGACATAGCCGGGATAGAGTTCTACCCGTCGGCGGCGGGTGTACCGGCGCAGTACGTAGAGCGCACCAACAGGCTCTGCGGACTAATCCTGGTCTGGACGAAAACCGAATAGCCGCGAGACCACCGAAGCGTTAGGAAGCGGCCGAAGCTGCCCCACTTCCCTTTTAGGCGCCCCTCGCCGGTTCGCTGGCTGGATAGTCGAAGCCCCCCGCGAGCGGGGGGCTTCTTCTCTCCTTTCCGAGAACTGCTTCCAGCTACCGCACGCCGCAGCTTGCTCCCGGATAAGTCGGCGCCGCTGCCGGCTGCGTGTCCCAGTACACGCGGGTGGTGAAATCATCGGCTCCCTGCCGCTCTACTGCGGCCTGGACATTCGCCGCGTTTACGGAGCCTTCACGGATCGAGTACTGATACCGCCTCGGCACCGTGTTGATGATGGCCGCCGGCCCCGGCACCACCGTCTCCGGTACGCATGTGCGTCGCCACTCCGCCCATGCCTGTATGCCATCTGTAAACAGTGCAATCCACTTCTGCAGAACGATCTGCCTGAGGCCCGCCGTGCCACCTTGATAGGCGATTGCCGCGTTTGCCAGGAAGGCGTTGATTGCGGCCTGATCCGTGACGCCCCACTGCTCCATGGACGCACGAATGCCCTGCTCATAAAGAGCTGCCGCACTGCCGCTGACCCAGCCACGCTGTGCCGCCTCCGCCAGGATGAACGAGACTTCCGCGTAAGTCAGTATGAAGCTCGGAAAGCTCGCTCCCGGAAGCGACGCGCAGCCGACGCAGAAGTCAGGAGTCGAATAAAAGACCAGACCAGGACGCGAAGTGACCCTCCCCAGAAGGGCAGACTCATCCGAGCTCAACCCATTCTGTAAACCGGCGTACTGCGCCGGGTTGGCCGGACAACCGGGGGCATTCGGCTGCATGAAACACTGCGTCGGTTGCGCATACACCGCCACGCGCGGGTCGCTGAAAGGCAACATCTGATCCATCAGGCTCTTGGACAGGCGGTGATCATCACGGCTCTTGTTGTTCGTTGACCATGGGTTGTCATAGACGCCATCCCCCGGCCAGTCGATCTGCGCATTATCTGCATTGGACTGCAGCAGACCGCCGGGCGCGTTGATTGCCGCGTTCAGCTGCGCCTGTGCAGTGCCCGGGTCCACGTTCGCCAGGCGCATCGCGTGCCGCGCGCGCAGCGAGTTGCCGAGCCGCTGCCACCGCAGGCCGTCACCGCCATAGATCGGGTCGGCACCGCCGAGAGTCTGCACACCGCCCGCGGCCATGGCTGTCACCGCCTCGGCCAGATCGTTGAACAGACCGGCGTAAATGTCCTGCTGTGGATCGTACACCGGAAGCGTGATCGGCGGGTCCGCCCGCAATTTGAGCGCCTCGGAATAAGGAATATCTCCCCATACGTCCGTGACATAGCCGAATATCAGGCTGCGCATCACCTGGGCAGGCCCCCAAAGGAGGGGTTCGCCAGCCTCCTTCCCGGCATCGATAACCGCCTGAAAGTTGCTCAGCTCCGAAGTGTACGCACCGACGAAGCTGGCATCCGTGGTGGCGGCATCGAGCCGCAGGTACACATCCTCGTCAGTGTACTGGCTTTCAGCCAGATGCTGTCCTGTCAGCACCGGGCCCGTCATGTTCATCGGCGTCCTGCCATAAAACCGCTGCATCGCACTGCGGGCGGAAAAAGTGAACACCGGCTGCGGCGGGGCCGACGTCGGATTGTTTGGATCCTGATTAACTCGTACGAGATCGTCGGTGTTGCAGGCGCTCAATCCGAGCATCGCTACAACCCCAAGACCGGCGAGTCCGGGCAATTTATATCGCATTGTCTTCAGTCTCTCTGCTGAGGATACGGTCATGGAATAATGCGGAGATTGATGCCGAAGCTGCGTGGATTCGGCGACATGTTGACCTCGATGCCCTGATCATTCCGGCTGCTGTAAGCGAATTCAGGGTCAATGTTGGGAACATTCTTCCACATCGCGAGGTTGCGGCCCGTGAATGCGATACTCGCCGCGCGCGCACCCATGATCCTGTTAGCCCAGCTTCCGGGCAGGCTATACGTCAGCCGGAGCTCGCGCAGCTTCACGTAGCTCGCGTCAAAGACGTATTCCTCCGTGCGACCGAACAGTCCATGGAAGTACTGCTCGGATCTGATCCTGACGGTGTTGGGCTCACGGGTGGTGTTATTAAGGCCCTCCACCACGATCCCCGGGCTGTCCCAGTCATCCTCCCGCCCACGCAGCGAGCTCGCCAGAACCCCGGCATACTCGCCAAACATCTGCGTCACACTGTAGAGACTGCCGCCGCGCTTGACGTCGAGCAGCGTGTTCAACCCGAAATTGCCGTAACTCAACTGATTGGCCCATCCACCAGTCCACCTCGGTTGAACTGTACCGAGCGTAGAGAGAGTGGTCTCTCTCATCGGAATGCCGCCATTCGAGATCAGCTTGTTGCCGGCTTCATCGCGCAGGTATTTGAAGCCCCGAATCACGCCGTATGGCTCGCCTCGCCGGGCCTCGACTCTGGCCTCGCCGAACCCGCCGGTCGCGAGAAGAATCGCATCGACGTCTTCGGCAAGCTCCTCAACCATGCTCCGGTTGCGGCCATAGATGAAGGTGGTGTTCCAGCTCAAGCCACCGGGGTTCTGCAGCAGGTCGACGCCAAGTAGCGCCTCAAGGCCTTTATTGCTGATTTCACCGGCGTTGATCCACTTCCGGTTGAAACCGCTTGCCGGCGACACCTCGACGTCGAAAATCTGGTTGCGCGTAAACTTCTGGTAGGCGCTGACATCCAGTCTCACGCGGTTATCAAACAGCGCGATCTCGGCCCCGACCTCGTCCGAGCGTGTGATCTCAGGCTTCAGAGCGGCATTGGCGAGCGTGGCGTCCAGAGCGAACTGCGGCTGCGTGCCGAACCGGTTCGCGGAGCCGATAAAGACGGGCGTCAGCGAATACACCGGCGCATCGCTTCCTACTTTAGCCGCCGCGGCTCGCAGCTTGACGGAGGTGAGTACCCGACTGTTCAGGCGGGGAATAGCATCGCTGAGCACGATAGAGGTGTTGACCGACGGATAGAAGTACGAATTCTCGTTCTCCGGCAGTGTGGACGACCAGTCATTGCGCGCCGTCCCTTCCACCGTCCACCAGCCATTTATAGTGAAGCCGGCGGAGCCATAGATGCCCTGCACATGCCGCCGCTGAATCTGCTGCGTGATCGCTGGTGCGATCGCCGCATTTGACGGGTTGTAAACCTCGGGTACAACGAGACCCGGCGTCTGCTGAGTGTTGCTGCTGAAGTACTCCCGGCGCAGGTTGCCACCGGCAACGGCATTCACTTCCAGCCAATCGTTCATGTGCCGCGTGCCGGTGATCGTCAGGTCGGTGTTGTTGTCGTTTCTATAGTCGTTGAGGAAACGGAACGCCCCGGCGTAAGCCCAGTCTCCGAATTGCTGGTTGCGCTGTGCATAGAGCTGCTGGACCCCGAACCGGTAGATATCCGAGCCGGTGCGCAGTTGAGCGTTTATGCCCTCGGTCACCTGGTAATTCAGCGCGACAGAACCGATCAGGCGATCGCGATCGTCCAGCTGCGGGTTGTTCTGCTGCTGCCAGAAGGGGTTGTTGTGATAGCTGTAATTCCAGTTGAATTCCGCGTTGACCGGGCCCCCGTTAGTGGCGCCGCTTTTCCCCCGGTAATCCCTGAGCGCGTTCATATCCACCTGGCGACCGAACCAGTTGAACATCGACTGGAGCGGATTCACACCTGAGTAGCCCACACCGGGACGGTTCCGACCGGAATTGCGGATGTACTGAAAAGTACCATCCACAGAGACCCGCTCGCTCGCCCGGAAAGTGCCGCTGAGTGCAGCGGTACGGCGTTGGAACAGGTTACCGGGGAAAATGCCCTGGATGTTATCCGCACCCATCGAGAGGCGGCCATAAGCGCGCTCGGTGCCGCCGCTCACGCCAATCGTCGACGAAGCGCTCACGCCGGTGCGGAAGTAGTCGCGGACGTTATCCGGGTGCGCGATCCACGGCGTCGGCTGGCAGTTGGCCGTGCCTGCGCCGGGACTGTCAAACTGGCAAATCAGCCGTCCGTCCAGCTTCGGACCCCAACTCTCGTCAGCTCCATCATTGACGCCGCCGTAATTCCCGTCGAACCACGCGAACTGACCTCCGGAACCCTGGCCATACAGGTTCTGGAAATCCGGAAAGGTCGAAAAGTCCTCAAACGTGAGATTGGTGTTGATGTCCGTTCGGATGCGGCCGCCTGTGTTGCGGCCCTTTCTCGTCTGGATCAGCACCACGCCGTTGGCGCCGCGGGACCCGTACATAGCGGCCGCATTCGGCCCCTTGAGCACGGTCAGCGTCTCGATGTCGTCGGGATTGATGTCGCTCAACGCGTTGCCATAGTCGAAGTGGGTGTTGGTTCCCACAAACGGTGCGCCGCCGCGGTTGGCGTTCGAAATTGCTACGCCGTCGACGATGAACAGCGGCTGGTTGCTGCCGGTGATCGAGTTCTGACCACGAATGACGATGTTGGTGGAGCCGCCCTGGGTACCACCCGCGACGATCTGCACACCAGAAACCTTTCCCTGGATCTGCTGCATCACGTTCTGGGCACGGGTCTCATTGAGTTCCCCGGCGTTTATCTGCTGCACGGCCGTCCCCAGCCGGCTCTTCTCCTTCTCCACGCCGAGAGCCGTCACCACCACCTGCGCCAGCTCTGTGGCACTGGTTTCGAGTGTGAAGTCCTGGCGGAGCGGGGCGCCCGTGAGAGTGATCTGTATTGTCCGCGGTACATAGCCGATGCGGCGGGCCGTGAGGGCGACCTGGCCGGTCGCGCCTGCGGGCACGGTGAACTGGTACTCTCCCTGACTGTTGGTCGTCGCGGCGGCGCGAAGCGACGCGATGCTGACGTTGGCGCCCTGGAGTGGCGTCCCGTCGGCGCCTCTGACCTGACCGGAAACCGTGGCCTGCGCATACGCCGCAACGGGCAGCAGCGCGAGCATGGCCAGACCGGAGAGTATCGGGCGTACGGACGCACGATAGTCGTTCATGCACACCTCCCTACGATTTGTTGTGGAAGAACAGAAGAACGCAGGAA
>CAZOAT010000046.1:7581-18995 GCA_964577965.1 uncultured Gemmatimonadaceae bacterium
TGTGGAAGAACAGAAGAACGCAGGAACTGTGTGTTGCAACCGTTGCACGGCAGGTGCAGCAGGAGCAGCAGGTAACTAACTACGTTGGGCCCGGTTTCGGTTTTTGTCAAATCGGGCCGCGCCGGTTCATGGCGGCGGCTGCGCGCCAGCTTGCCAGGCAGGCGGCTGCTGTGGCTCCTTTCATGCCTTCCAGAGCTCATCAGCTGTGGTCACAGCTTGGCGGACGCGGATCGGTTGCCGACGTCCCGATACAGCTGCTGCATGACATCGATCCGACAGGATGGACAGTGAAACGCGCTGGCCCACTTTTCCCAAGAGAGGGAGCGCGATGACGTAGCACCGGAGTGCTGATGCAACTCAGATCTGCGGTCGTGCTGTCATTCGCTGCGGGCGCCCTCGTGCTTGGCTGTGCCCGCCGCCGCGGAGATCCCGTCGATCAGGAGGCTCCGCGGGCCCCGGTTACACTGGAGGTTACGAACCACAACTGGGCCGACATGGTGATCTACGTGGTCCGGAGCACTCAGCGGATCAGGGTGCTTACCGTGATCACGTCGAACACGGTCTCCGTCGTTCTGCGACCGGATCTGGTCGGACCAGCTGGCGAGGTCCGGATCTCAGCGCACGCGATCGGGGGCGGCGGGCGCTACACGAGCCCCAGCGTGTTCGCGAGTCCGGGCGGCACCGTTACCGTGACGCTGGAGACCGACCTGGCGCGCTCCACCGTAACCGCCTGGTGAAGTCGCTCAGGAGGTGAAGTCGACCGTAGGCGCGGTCTGCGCGTCGCCGGGCGCCGTGAAATATTCCCGCGGGCGGGCACCGGTCAGGCGCGCGGTAATCAGCTGCGGAAACTGACGGATGTATGCGTTGTAGGCGTTCACCGCGTTGTTGTAATCCTGCCGCGCGACTGATATGCGGTTCTCAGTGCCCGCGAGCTCATCCTGGAGCCTGATGAATGTCTGGTCGGCCTTCAGCTGCGGGTAGTTCTCGACGACGGCAAGCAGCCTGCCGAGGGCACCGGTCAGCTGCGTGTTGGCAATCGCCTGCTGCTCGGGATTGCCGGTGGCGTTGGCGGAAAGAAGCGAGCTGCGCGCCCGTGCGACCTCAGTGAAGATCTGCTCCTCGTGGGCGGCGTAGCCGCGCACGGTAGCCACCAGGTTGGGAACGAGATCCGCACGCCTCTGCAACTGCACGTCGATCTGCTGCTTGCTCTCAGCCGCCTGCTCGTCGTACCGCTGGATGGTGTTGTAGCCGCAGGAAGCGAGCACGAGCGGCAGTAGCAGAACAATCCGAATGCGTGACATGAGATTCCACCTGTGGGTAATCATGGCCGATGCTCGCCGGTCACTGCAGCGAGTCGAGATGTCGCACGAGCTGCTCCAACGCTCCAAGGTACGCTCCAGCAACGGCCGATGCCTCCCTCTCCGGCAGCCTCTGGACCCCACGAACGTGGCGCACTACGGTGATCACAGAATCGGGCTCGAATCCGGCAATCCGGGCCGTGGCAAGCGTCAGCGCCTCGTAGTCCGTGGGGCGGGATTCTCCCTCCAGCCGGAGCACGCCTCTGTAGAGAACCATCAGGTTGCTGAGCGTGTGCTCGAGCACGGCGAGGTGCGTCGAGTTGTCCGAGCCCGCGCCGACGAACGCCTGCCTCAGATGCAGCAGTTTGCCGCGCGCATCCTGCTCCACCTGAAGCCGAAGATGATCGCGCGCCACCGCGACATCTCCAACAGGGAGCGCCCCATACAGCACGCGGTGCCGCTCGAGAATATCGGCGTACTCCATCGGGAAGACGTCGGCGGAGCCGCGCCATTCCTCGGAGGTGAACATGATCGGAGGCGGGTTGCCGTCGTCGGTCCAGCCGCGCGTCGCGGAGCCGGCGGCGCGCAGCGCATCCAGCGGCAGGTCGTCGGCTATGAGCAGAACGTTGTAGTCCGACTGACGGGCAATGTGCTCCCCGGCCACAGCCGATCCGTAAAGCACTACCGTCCGGAGCGAATCGCGGAAAGTGCTGACGAGGCGCTCGACGAGAGCTTCGGGGGTCATTCTCGCCACGCGGGCGCCTCCGCCTGCGGCATGGGATCTGTCACCATTTCGCTCCTCCTCCACCACCGCTGAAGCCGCCGCCACCCCCGAATCCACCGAAGCCGCCACCGCCACCGAAGCCGCCACCGCTCCAGCCCCCCTTCCCGCCGCCGAAGCCGCCGGGGAAGATGATCGGGAACGGAAGCGCATGCATGCCCCTCCCCCTGCGGCCGCGCCCTCGACGCCGACGGTTACGCCGCGAGATGCGGCTGATCGCGATGATCAGGATCACGATGAATACGATCTGCGCCACGGGTGGCGCCCTGACCACCGCAGGGTGGGGGTGCGCCGCAGGAACGGCTGCGAGCGCGCTGTCTATGGAAAACCCGTACTCGGCCGCGAAGTGCTGGGCGACGCGGGCGGTAATGAGCGCTATCGCGCCGCCGTAGTTGCCGGCCACGAACGCAGGTACCGCTTCCCGGCAGATCTCTGCTGCGCGGCCATCGGTGATGTAGCCCTCCGCGCCACGTCCCACCTCCACCCGACACATGCCGCTGCCGGTGGAACTGGATTCCTTCGGCACGATGAGGATGACGACGCCGGCATTCCTGTCACGATCGCCGGGGGCTCCAGCTGTGCCCACACCCCACTCCCGGCCGATCCGGAGCGCAATCTCAGCAGGATCCCGATCGCCGATGTCGGGGAGAGTCACCACGGCGATCTCCCCCGGCGAGCTGCGTCTCACCGCCTCCGCCAGGTCGGTGATGGCGGTGGCGTGCTCCGCCGGAATGACCCCCGCAAAGTCGTTGACCAGCCCCGAAGGCGGAGGGATGGTGATGCCCTGCAGCAGCGCGGCGACTACCGCGTGAATGAACAGAACCGCGCTGGCCGTGATCTCCTCTCCTCCTTCCCTTGCCTATGTGAGTTGACTCGCGGTCTATTTAGCGGGTGAACACATTCAGCGTCAACGCGCCTCCCCCTGCCGCCTCTCGTGCCCGTAGCACGTTCGCGCTGCAGACGGCTGTCGTTCTGTGCGTCCTTGCCACCGGCTGCACAGTGGCGCCGTCGCGAACGCCGGACAGCGCAGCCGTCACAGCCGACACGGCCGCTGCGATTGATTCGATTCAGGCGACGGCGGACCGCGCTCGAATAACCGGCGATACCGCCGCTGCGATAATGCTGATCATCGCCAGCGACTTTCAGTGCCCATACTGCGCGCAATGGCACCGCGAATCGCATGACTCAATCAGGGCGCGGTACGTCGAGCCCGGGTTGATCCGCATAGCATACCTGAACTTCCCGCTGGATTACCACAGGCATGCGCGCAGTGCCGCAAACGCGGCGCTGTGCGCCGGCGCCCAGAACAGATTCTGGGAACTTCACGACGCAATTTTCGAGACGCAGGAGCACTGGACGCCGCTGTCTGACGCTAACCCGGCGTTCGAATCGCTTGCGGGCGAGACGGGCCTCAACATGCCAGTCTGGCGCAGCTGTGTGGCCGCCGGAATCATGGACGCGGTGGTCCGCTCCGACCGGGACCGGGCAGCGAGCGCAGGCGTTCAGTCAACGCCTACGTTTCTCGTTCTTCCCACAAAGCCGCCGCCGCGAGCGGGACAGCTGATCCGCGGCGCGGTTCCCCTGGCAGAGCTGACGCGGGTGCTCGATTCGCTGCTGGCGCCGCCCAGCGCGCGCTGAACAAGCCGCCGCCCTTCGCCGCCGAAGCAGGCAGCGGAGAGATCCTGCTGCGGCCCGTGTACTCCGCGGCCGTCCGGTTGCTGCAGGCTCTTGCGCTGGTCGCGCCTGCAGGCGACTCCAAGCTCATGCGCGCGCTGCGCGCCCGCCGCGGCCTCATCGAGTCGTACGCTGACTGGGGAAAACGGGAACGCAACAGGGAGCGACCGCTGGTGTGGGTGCACGCGCCGTCGGTGGGTGAGGCGCTGCAGGCCCAGCCGGTGATTTCGCTGGTGCGCGAGCGCCGGCCGGACATTCAGATCGCATACACGTTCTTCTCCCCGAGTGCAGAGCCGTTCGCGGCCGGAATACCCGCGGACTTCCGCGCATACCTGCCATTCGACCATCCCAGCGACTGCGCAGCAGCGATCAATGCGCTGCATCCGTCGGCGCTGGTGTTCTGCAAATCCGACGTCTGGCCGAACCTCGTCACCAGCGCGGCAGCTGCAGGCGTACCAATCGGGTTGATCAGCGGTACCGTGCCGTCGGACTCGGTGCGGCTTCGCGCGCCCGCAGTCGCGCTGATGCGCAGTACCTTCGCGCATCTCGACAAGGTGGGCGCGGTGGATGCAGGCGACGCCGAGCGTCTCGCGCGGCTCGGAGTGGCGCGAGACCGGATCACAGTGACCGGCGACACACGCTTCGACCAGGTGTGGGCGCGCGCTTTGAGGCAGGAGCCCGAAGCTGTTCAGCGGCTTGCCAGCGACCGACCGACGCTCGTCGCCGGCTCGACGTGGCCGTCGGATGAAGAGGTGCTGCTGCCAGCGGTCGCGGCAGTGCGCCGCAGCCACCCGGAACTCCGGCTGATCCTCGCTCCGCACGAAGTCACAGCGTCGCGTCTGTCCGGACTGGAGCAGGCTCTGGTGCCGGCGGGAGGCGCCGTGGCACGACTCAACAGCGGAAACGCCGCCGGAGCGGACGTCGTGCTAGTGGACGGGTACGGAGCGCTCGGCGATCTGTACCGGCTGGCGAGTTTTGCGTTCGTTGGTGGCGGCTTTCACCGCGCCGGTCTGCATTCCGTTCTCGAGCCGGCCGCTTTCGGCGCGCCGGTATTTTTCGGTCCGCTGCACTCCACCAGCCGGGACGCGCGAATGCTCACGGACGGTGGTGCCGGACGCAGTGTAGCGAGGCGCGCAGAGATCGAGGCGCTGTTGCTGAAGTGGCTGGGGGATCCGACTGCGCGCAGTGAAGCGGGCGATACCGCGCGGAAGCTGGTGCAGGCAGGACTCGGCGCGTCCGAACGGTCCTACGCGCTGGTTGCCGCGCTCCTCGAGCTGAGCGGCATAGCGCGTCCGAGGTGAAGGTAGAAGCCCTGGATGAAATGCACGCCCAGGCTCTTCACAGTCTCGAACTCGTCCTCGTTCTCGACTCCTTCCGCGATGACCTGCGCACCCTGGTCGTTGGCGAACCGTACCATCGTCTCGACGAGGTTCTGCTTGATGAAGTTCTCGTCGATGCAGTTGATCAGTGAGATATCGAGCTTGATGAAGTCCGGCTCGAGGTTCGCTATGGATCCCAGTCCCGCGTAGCCGCTCCCCGCGTCATCCACGGCGAAGCGAAAGCCCGCCTCACGAAACGCGCTGAGCTGGTTGCGGAACTTGGGATAGTCCTTGATGGCCGTGCGCTCGGTGATCTCGATGACGACACGGGCCGGGTCGGGAACCTTCAGAGCATCGGGGGTGAACTCCGGATCAGCAAAGTCGTGCGGGTCGATGTTGAGGAAGAGGAGCGCGCCGTCATTGAGCCTGCTCGGCATCTCCTCGATCGCACGCTCGCGGCAGAGCCGGCTCAACTCCCACAGCAGGTTCGCCTGAGCAGCGATCTCGAACATCACTTCCGGGCTGCGCATGCTGCGCATCACTCCCCTGGCGAGCGCCTCGTAACCGAAGATCTCGCCCGTTGCAGCGACGATGATTGGATGGAACTCGATGTAGATGCCGCGCGTTCGGATGCTCTCGCGGAGGTCTGCGATCTTCCGGGCACGCTCCCGTGCCTCGATGCTCATCGCCGCCGCCATGGCGTCGCGGATGCCGCGGTAGATCAGGCGCTCCAGCTTGATCTTGGAATCGACCACCACGTGCGTCCTGCCGACATATATGTCGAACAGCGCAGCAATCTCGTCGCCATGTTCCGCCTCGATCGCGGCCGACACGCTTTCCTGAAGGTTCCCAACCAGCTCCGTCAGCTGCGTCTCGGTTGTTGGGACCGTCGCAGGCGGTGGAACGTGGAGCACCATGAAGTCGTCGTCGCCGGCAAACGGGACGACGAGCGTCGCGTCCGACAGAGCCGTGCCGGCGAGGTGGGTGCGCATCGCGCTCGCCGTCGTGGTCAGCACTTCATCCAGCTTTTCCCAGCCGTAGATCTCCTCGATCCGTGAGTACCGGCGGAAGTTGAAGTACAGAACCAGCAGCTCGCCACGCTCGACGATCTGATGCCGCAATTCCCCGAGTGCCGCGAGCAGGGTCGGCACTCCGGTATGCTCGTCGTGGAGTAGGTGTTCCCTGTCCACGCCCTAGGATTGGGCGTGCAGACGCCGAACGTTGCGCTCGACAGCCTCACCGAGCTTCGCAAGCTCGAACGGCTTCTCGATGAAGTCATCCGCGCCACTCTGTATCGCCTGGCGTTTGTCCACCCAGTCGTGCAGCGCAGTAACCATTATCACCCGGACGTTGCGACCGTGCTCCTGATGCTGCTTCATCTCCCGACAGACTTCCCACCCGTCGCGGCCGGGCATCATGACATCCAGCAGCACTATCGGGGGGCGCTGCTCCTCGAACAGGCGGAGTCCCTCCTCACCGTCGTATGCAACGGCGACCGGATAGTCGAGCGAAGCAAGATATTCGCGAATGATGTCGGCGTTGTCGTGGTTGTCATCGACCACGAGAACACGGGGACGAGCCTGTTCCGGCATTACACGCCACGAGGTGGGGATCGATATGGTCCGGGGCAAGATACAAGCCATATCCGGTTCCCGGGCGGGAGCCGGGGGCCGACTCAGCCGTCAAGTTCGTGCGCCCTGTAGCGGGTCCAGGTGACGACCGCGCCGCAGCGGGAGCGCATTCCGACAAACCGAGGGGGGGTCTAACGCCGCACAGCACGTAGCGGCCCGCACGATCGGTGTCGGGCCGAGACTTCCGAGTCGCGCTCGAGCAGACTATCGGCAACGCATTGCCAGTCGCGCCACCGCGCCGTCACGGTCAGCGCTGGTAACGGTGACCCAGTCCCGTTGCGCACAACGCCTGTGAGAATTACCGGATTCTGCCGCTAAAAAATGGTGCGCACGGCTCCTGCGCCGACTCCACTCGCGACGGCGAGCACAACGATCGGGAAGAACCACCGATGAACCTGCGAGAACGTCGTGCCAGCTCCAGGAGCAGTTACGCTGAAAGCGGTGTCGCAGTACTGTTTCAGTCAAGTCCGAAGAGTTTTCCGAAGCCATGACAATCCCCGGTCATCTGAGCTCGCGCGCATGGCGCGATCGCCTGATCCCTCAACTCGACGAGCAGGCCTGGCTCAAAGACGTGCGTTCGCGTTTTCTGGCAGTCAGCGAGGCGTTCGCGGCTTCGTGTGGCGCCACTCCCGACCAGATGATCGGACGGACGGAGACAGCATTCTTCGCTCCATGTCACGTGGAGTTGTTCCGTACCGACGACCGGCGTGCGATTGCCTGGGGGCGGCTCATCGTGATTCTGGAGTGTACGTCTGACGTTCGATTCCGGACACTGAAAGCTCCGGTGCTCGACGATGACGGCGGCATGGCCGGAACCGTGGGTATCGCGCTTCCTAGCACAGCGACTCGACTCGTCGAACGCAGGTATCTGGAACTCTTTTCCCTGTACCGCGCGCCGCGCGCACTGCGAACCCCGGCCTGGCTGCCCCGCGTGCGCGGTAATCTGGAGAGCGCCTGGAGGGCGCCCATCAGCGTCGCGTCGCTTGCGTGCAAGGTGGATCGCAGCCCCAACCACGTGACACGGGCGTTCCGACAGCGCTACGGCGTATCGCCCGTGGAGTACACCCACCGGCGACGGGTGGAATGGACCGCCCACGCCCTCGCGACGTCGAAGGTGCCGCTGAGCGTCATCGCGCTCGAGGCAGGATTCACCGACCAGAGCCACATGACGCGAATCTTCTCACGCTACTTCGGCATCACACCAGGCGCTTACCGCGATGCAATGCGCCAGGCATGCGGTCTCGAGGGCGGAGCGACACCGCCGCAGCCTGTGCGCCACCGATGATAGTTTCGTTCAATATTCAGCCAGGGCCTGCGGGTAGGGTACCAGCATACCCAACCGGGAGGCCTGGTCATGAACAGAATCTGTCTGTCCGCGTTCGCTGTAACTCTCATTCTTTCGGGCTGCGAGGCGGCGCAGGACCCCCTTGAACCACTCGCACATCCACACCTGCAGGCCGATTCACGCGTGGTTGGTCACGCCAATGGCGGAGGGACATTCAACATCGGCGCGCCAGGTGCAGACATCGCTTTCAACATGAACGCGCTGCTGAGAGCCAGCGGTGATGCAACTGGCAGCGTGCACTATGTCACCGACCTGACGGACTTCGGACTCGCGACGATCGAGATCCGCTTCGATGTGACATGCCTCGCACGCGATGTCGGTCTCGGCCGCGCGTGGATCGGCGGCGTCGTCACCGAGAACAACTCCACCAATCCAACGTTCGTGACAGACCCGGCGCGCCAGGTCGGCCGCGACGTGTGGTTCCGAGTGGAGGACAACGGAAATGGTGGCTCAGGAACTCTGGACCGCTCCACACAGCTCGGCTTCGAGGGATCCGGCGGAATCATCACTTCGGAGGAGTATTGTGAGACACGGCCGTGGCCCGCGGCCCCTGCACACCCTGTGACCACCGGGAACATCTCGCTGCGCTGAAGGATCAGGGCTGTCTCACAACGACGTCAGGGCGAGGCGGGGCGGCTCAATCGTCCCGCCCGGCCCTGCGCTCGGGCGCGGGGACCGCCGGAAGTTCGACCGGCTGACAGAGTCAGCCTTTCAGCATTTGTTCCGTCTCGCGTCGTTGCTCAGGGAAGTGCGAGCTGCTTCAACCAGCGCACCCCAGAAGCGCAGCTCGCCCGACCCGTCGGGGAGGCCGTGAAGCCTACGAAAATCGGTGAGCTCCGCCGGAACGGAGGCGTCGCCGCCACAGGCAGCGGCAACCGCAGCACGGAACACCGTTCGTTGCGTCGCGAGGCGCGCACCTGGATCCCGCCACGGCGACCCGTGGGCGGGCAATACTATCACCGGAGAAAGCGCCTCTATCTGCTCCAGTGCACGCGCCCACCCCGCGACGTCGGCGTGTTCCACCCATGGGTACGCGTCCTCCACCAGATCGCCCGCTCCGAGTATTCGTTCAACAGGGAGCCACACCACGACGTCGCCGCGTGTGTGCGCCGGACCCAGAGCGATCAGGCGGACCGTGCGCGCAGAGCCGGACAGGGAAAGAGCTTCGTCGAAAACAGAATCTGCGGCCACCAGCTCGAGCCCTCGCAGCTGGTCGAGCTGGTCCATCCGCAACTCGAGGCTGCGCTCGATCCGGCTGCGCTGGACGGGGGTGAGGGGAGCGCTGTCGGGCCCGACGCCGGACGCCAGCCATTGCCGTCGCACGTCGATGCTCGCCGGCAGCTCCACCAGGTCGCGCTGCAGCTGCTCCCTGCCGAGACTCAGCAGGTCGTCGCGGGTCGTGCGGTGAGTAAGGAAGACGACATCCGGCCAGGCGCGCCGGTATGCCGTGTTGCCGTACACGTGGTCGGCGTGCCAGTGCGTGTTAACGACCCAGCGCACGGGCTCCACCGAGCGCGAACGGATCGCTGCGATCAGCGCATCCGCTGCGGCCGGGGACTGCTGCGTGTCCACGACCAGCAGCTCGCCTCCCAGATCGATGACGAGCGAATTGGCAAAGGCGTAGTGCGGCGGATCGGCGACCACCACGGCCGCGACAACCCCGGCTGCCAGGTCCACCAGGGTGAAGGTCGGTCGATCCTGAGCCGCAACTGTATCCGGTTCCGGCAATGTCAGACACGCTGCCATCGCGAGCCATACACGGCCGGAATTCCATCCAGGCATCAGGCGTCTCATAGGGAGCGAGTGTAGGCCATGGGCGAGTGCGTGGTCTTGAACGTTTCGAGTATTGCAGACCACGAGGGGCTCACCAGATCAGAGCACGGAGCATCGGTTCGTTCAAGCCATGCCAGGCGATCTCCCGTACAATGCCTTACAACGCGTGAACAACGACCTGATAACGGCAGCGCACTATGCTCGCGGGAACATGGCGCCACCGAATCGGGCGGATCAATGGCGCCAATCGTTCAATACCCCTTAGAGGAGCGTCATGAGCGTCCATCGCTGCATCCGGCTCGGAATGGGCCTCGCCGGTCTACTATGCCTCGCCGCGGCGAGCGGCTGTACCAGCTATCGGATCGTTCGCCACCGGGATCCGGATGCGCGGAATCAGCGCATATTCCCGACGCGGCCCGTCGAACCGGCTCAACGCGCTTTCGAGTTCGCCCGCGCATCTGTTCAGCGCATTGATCTCGACACGATTACCGTCCGCGCCGCAGGTGGTCGTCGCATTCCCTTCAAGGAATATCTCTCTGACCACGACGTGCTCGCGTTCCTGGTCATCCGGAACGACACGGTGTTATACGAAACGTACCGCGACGGAATGACCGATTCGACGCATCACAGCTCGTTCTCGGTTGCGAAATCGGTGCTGTCCGCTCTCGTTGGAATCGCGGTAGGCGAGGGAAAGATCAGGAGTCTCGACGATGCGGTCGCAGACTACGTCACCGAGCTGCGCGGCCGCCCGGCGTTCGCGGGAATGACCGTGCGACATCTGCTGGAAATGAAGTCAGGACTGCGGTACACGACCACGGGAAGAGGAATGTTCGCGGATTTTCGCTCGGACGAGGCGCGTGCGTTCTATGCCGCTGACCTCCGGGAGTTCCTGCTCGGGACGCCGCGGGCGCACGAACCAGGGGTGTTGTGGGCATACAAGGATACCGACGCCGAACTGCTCGGGTGGGTGCTGAGCCGAGCAGTGGGGATGAGCGTAGCGGCGTACACGGAGGCGAGACTCTGGAGGCGTATCGGCGCCGAGCACGCCGCGACCTGGAGC
Source organism: uncultured Gemmatimonadaceae bacterium (assembly GCA_964577965.1). GTDB lineage: Bacteria > Gemmatimonadota > Gemmatimonadetes > Gemmatimonadales > Gemmatimonadaceae > DASUUI01. Next base: position 18,463 of record CAZOAT010000046.1, read on the forward strand.
CTCGATCACCGCGGCGGAATGGAGAAGGTATCGAATGGCTTCAACGCGACCGCACCGGACCTCGCCCGCTTCGGCCGACTCTTCCTCCACGGAGGCATGTGGGACGGAACGCTGGTAGTGCCCGCAGATTGGGTCGCGCGTTCGGTCGCAGTGGACTCGAGCCGTACCGAGCCGGAGGTATCCACCTGGTGGAAGATGCAGCACACGCTTTACTGGTGGCATCCGATCCAGCCGCCGCAGGGGGACTTCTATGCCGAGGGGTCGCGCGGACAGCGCATCTATGTCGATCCGGCGACCAACACCGTGATCGTCCAGCTCGCGAACCAGACCCGCCAGGACTTTCCGTTTCGGCGCATCGTTGCCTATCTGAACGGGCGGGCATGGGAGTACCCACGCTCGATTCCCGCGCTCCTGCGCGAGACGGCAACAGCGTTTGGCGCGGACTCGGTGCGGCCGGTGTTTGATCGCCTGTGGTCCGAGCAGTTAGCAGAGCCCGAGCGATATGTCATCACGGTCGCAGCCATGACTACGGT
>CAZOAT010000047.1:0-18977 GCA_964577965.1 uncultured Gemmatimonadaceae bacterium
CTCTCCGCGACCCGGACGCCGATCGGGAAGTACCTGGGCGGCCTCGCACCGCTGCCCGCGCCTGAGCTCGGGTCAATTGTTATCCGTGAGGCCCTGAAGCGGGCTGGCGTGGACCCCGAAGCGGTCGATGAAGTCATCATGGGGCACGTCATCCAGGGCGGAGCCGGCCAGGCGCCGGCACGCCAGGCGATGCTGAAGGCGGGAATCCCTGGCACCGTGCCTGCGCTCACCGTCAACAAAGTGTGCGGCTCCGGCCTCAAGGCAGTCATGCTCGCCGCTCAGGCGATCAAGGCAGGTGACCACGAGGTAGTTGTCGCCGGCGGGCAGGAGTCGATGTCCAATGCGCCGCACTATGTGTACGGCATGCGCGCCGGTGTGAAGCTTGGCGACCAGAAGCTGGTGGACGGGATGATCAAGGATGGCCTGTGGTGCTCGCTCTGCGACGTGCACATGGGCACTCACGCCGAGTACACCGCCCGCAAGGCTGGCATCGACCGCGCGGACCAGGACGAGTTCGCAGCTGCGTCTCACCGGAAGGCGACGGCTGCGATCCAGGGGGGGAAGTTCAAGGACGAGATCGTCGCCGTTCACGTTCCCGGGCGCAAAGGCCCAACCTCGGTGGACACCGACGAAGGTCCACGCTCTGACGCGACCGCGGAGTCGCTCGCGAAACTCCGCCCTGCGTTCAGCGGTGAGGGGGAACTGAGCGTGACGGCCGGCAACGCTTCCAGTCTCAATGACGGTGCCGCGGCTCTCGTTATTGCCTCCGAGGCGTACGCGAAGGACCGCGGGATCGAACCGCTCGCCCGCATAACCGCGTACGCGACGGGAGGTGGCCAGCCGGAAGATCTGTTTTTCGCGCCGATTGTCGCGGTTAAGAATCTGATGGACAGGGCTGGTACAACAATGGGTGACTACGATCTCATCGAGGCCAACGAGGCATTCGCTTCTCAGGCGCTCGCCAACGGCATTGGTCTCGAGTGGGACTGGAGCAGAGTGAACGTGAACGGTGGTGCGATCGCACTCGGACACCCAATTGGCGCCAGCGGTGCCCGCGTGCTGACGACGCTGCTCTACGCCATGAAGGACCGCGGTGCGCGCACCGGGTTGGCTACGTTGTGCCTTGGCGGCGGGAACGCCGTCGCGTTGAGCGTGGAGCGAGCCGGCTGAGCGCAGTCGGCGGGGAAGCGACCTGGCTCCGGGGCGACGATGCCCGGGTCAGGGCGATCTGGCGGTTTCTCGTGTTTGTAGTCGCAGCCGCAGCTGGAATCTTTCTGGCCGCAGTGGCTGCGCAGATGCTGCAGGCGACCGCCGCCGCCTTCGGATTCCGTCTCATGGTTCATCCGGTAGCGGTTCCCGCCGGCCTCCTGGCGGCGCACGCGTTCGTCATCGCGAAGTTCGAGGGCGGCAACTGGGGATACGTGTCGCTCGACGGACGGGCCGCGAAACCGAATCGGTGGGTAGCAGCCGCCGGCATGGGAGCCGCCGCCATAGCGGTGCCGACGGCTCTGCTCCTCGCGGTGGGAATGTTCGCGTTCGCTCCGACCGAAGACGGAAGCTCGCTTGCGACCGGGGCCTACCTCGCGTGGGTGCTGGTCCCGGCGGCCCTGGGCGAGGAACTTCTTGCCCGCGGGTATCTTTTCTCGCTTCTGCGGGAGTTTTCAGGCTGGCGCTGGGCCGTCGCCATTACAAGCATCGGGTTCGGCCTGTTGCACCTGCCCAATCCGGGCTCGAATCCGCAGGCCATCCTGACTGTCGTGCTCGCTGGCGCGTTTCTCGGGCTCGTCCTCGTCCGCACCGCTAGCTTGTATGCTGCGTGGGCCGCGCATGCTGCATGGAACCTGGTGCTTGCAGCGCTGCTGCATGCAGACGTGAGCGGGATCGCCTTCGCCGGCACTCCAGATTACCGGCTCGTCGATACGGGCCCGGACTGGCTCACAGGCGGGCAGTGGGGACCGGAGGGCGGGGCCGCCGCCGCGGCGGGACTGCTGCTTGCAAGCGTCCTGCTTCTGCGCCCGCTGCTTCACGCCAGGACGGCAGTGACAACTGATTCATCGTCACCACAGCGAGACTGACGAGAGCGCACGAATGGCAGAGCACATAGTCGTGATCGGGGCGGGGCAGATGGGCAACGGGATTGCCCACGTTTTTGCGCAAAGCGGGTTCCCCGTGACCATGGTCGACGTCTCGACCGACGCTCTCCAGCGGGGGAAAGCGACGATCACGAAGAATCTCGAGCGCCAGGTGAAGAAGGGCGCGCTCCCCGCCTCTGCTCCCGTGGAGATACTCGACCGGATCAGCGTCAGCACAGACGCGGCTGCGGCCGCCGACGCATCGCTCGTTGTTGAGGCTGCAAGCGAGAACCCGGCCCTGAAGTACGAGCTCTTCTCCAGGCTCGACGACATCGCGCCCTCAGGAGCCATCCTGGCTTCGAACACGAGCTCCATCTCCATAACCGAGATCGCGCGCCATACCGGTCGTCCGGAAAAGGTCGTCGGTATGCACTTCATGAACCCGGTCCCGATGATGAAGCTCGTCGAGGTCATTCGGGGACTGGCGACCTCAGACGAGACCACGCGCACTGTCGTCGAGCTGAGCAGAAAACTCGGGAAGACACCGGTCGAGGCGAACGACTATCCCGGGTTCATTTCCAACAGGATCCTGCTGCCTATGATCAATGAGGCGGTCTACTGCCTCATGGAGGGAGTTGGCACGGCCGAGGCGATCGACCAGGTGATGACACTGGGGATGAACCACCCGATGGGACCGCTGGCGCTCGCCGACCTCATTGGCCTCGACACCTGCCTCGCAATCCTGGAGGTGTTGCACAAAGAGCTGGGCGATCCGAAGTACAGACCGTGCCCGCTCCTCCGTAAGTATGTCGCGGCGGGGTGGCTGGGCAGAAAGACGAAACGAGGTTTCCACAACTATGGCGACTAGCTAGCCGCTGGTCGCTTCTCCCTATGTCCTGGGCACTCCATCCACTCACAGAGGAGCAGCGCGAGATCCAGCGCGTGGCGCGCGAGTTCGCGGCCAGCGAGATCGCGCCGTACAGCGAGGAGTGGGAGCGTGCGGGGCAGTTCGATCTCGGGATCGTGGAGAAGCTGGGACAGCTGGGATTGCTCGGGATGATGATCCCGGAGGAGTTTGACGGCCTTGGGCTCGAGACCACGACGTACCTGGTCGCTCTGGAGGAGATCGCTGCCGTGGACGCGTCGGTTGCCGTGATGATGAGCGTGCACAATTCGCTGCCGACACAGATGCTGCTGCGCTACGGCACGCTCGAACAGCAGCAGCGCTTCCTGCCCGCGATGGCGCGCGGGGAAGTACTGGGCGCATTCGCTCTGTCCGAGCCGGAGTCGGGTTCAGACGCCGCTTCGCTCACCACGCAGGCGGTACGCGACGGAGATGACTGGGTGCTCAGCGGCACCAAGTCGTGGGTGACCGGTGGTAATCATGCCGGTCTCATCGTGGTGATGGCTCGCACTGACGAGCCTGGCAACCGGCGTGGCCCGCGGGGCATCGGAGCGTTTCTTCTTGAGCGTGGCACTGCTGGAGTTGCCGTCAGCAAGAAGGAGGATAAGCTTGGGCTTCGTTCCTCTCCAACGGTGCAGCTGTCACTCGATGAGGTTCGCATCCCGGCGGCGAACGTGCTCGGCGAGTCGGCCGAGGGATTCGTCTACGCCATGCAGTCCCTTGACAGCGGTCGCCTCGGTATCGCGGCGCAGTCCATCGGCATCGCGCGCGCGGCACTGGAGCACGCAACACAATACGCTGCGGAGCGCCGTCAGTTCGGAAAACCGATCAAGGAGTTTCAGGCGATCCAGTTCAAGCTTGCCGACATGGCGATGCGGGTCGCGGCTTCGCGCGCGCTGCTGCATGCGGCCGCGGCCGCAAAGGATCGCGGGCAGCCGGTGACCCAGTTCAGCGCCATGAGCAAGCTCATGGCGAGCGAGACGGCGATGTGGGTGACCACCCAGGCAATTCAGATAATGGGCGGCTATGGTTACATGAAGGATTATCCGGTCGAGAGGCTGTTTCGAGATGCCAAGGCGACCGAGATTTACGAAGGTACCTCCGAGATCCAGCGTGTGGTGATCGCGCGCGAACTGTACGCGACGTCATAGGCTGGTTGAAGCGGGCATCAGACAACCACAACTCCTGAGATCCCTTGGAAATCTTCGATCGCCTCGTCGAGATGGGCCACGAGCAGGTCATGCTGTGCAGCGATCCGGCGAGCGGCTACCGCGGAATCATCGCGATCCACAACACGACCCTCGGCATTGCGCTCGGCGGAACGCGCTTCTGGAGGTACGACACCGATGAGGAAGCGCTCATCGACGCGCTGCGCCTTTCCCGCGGCATGACATACAAGAGCGCCGTCGCGGGTCTCAACCTCGGTGGCGGTAAGTCAGTCATCCTCGGCGACCCGAAGACGACGGACCGGGAGTCGATCTTCCGCGCCCATGGACGTTTCGTCGATACCCTGGGAGGGCGCTACATCACGGCCGAGGATGTCGGTACCACGACCGCTGATATGGACCACGTGGCGCGCGAGACGAAGTACGTCGCCGGTTTGGCTGGAAAATCGGGCGATCCGTCGCCGGTGACCGCGCACGGTGTGTTCCGCGCCATTCTTGCTTCGGCGCACACCTGCTGGGGCTCAGACGACATAACGGGAAAGACGGTTGCGCTGCAGGGGTGCGGCCATGTGGGACGGTACCTCGCGGGTGAGCTGCACGGGGCGGGTGCGAAGCTGGTGGCTACCGACATCGAGGCCGACCGCGTTCAGCGAGTTGTAAGCGAGACCGGCGCCCGTGCCGTGGAGCCTGAGGCGATCTACGACGTCGAGGCCGACATCTTCGCTCCATGCGCCCTTGGCGGAATCCTCAACGACAAGACGATCCCGCGGCTGCGTGTCGAGATCGTGGCTGGCGGCGCCAACAATCAGCTGCTCGAAGAACAGCACGGCCAGGCGCTGCACGATCGAGGCATTCTGTACGCACCTGACTACGTCGCAAACGCCGGCGGCGTCATCAACGTGTATGGCGAGCTTGGTGGCTGGGACGAGCGTCGTTCCCTGGAGAAGGCCGACGAGATATACGATACCGTGATCAGCGTCTTCGAGATCGCCAGGGCCGATGGAGTTCTGCCGCATGAGGCAGCCGACCGGCTCGCCGAGCGGCGGCTCGAGCAGGCGAAGCAGCGCAGGAGTGCACGCCGTGAGTGAGCGCATCCCCATAGCGGCCGATCACGCCGGGTTCGCGCTCAAGCAGAAACTGGTCGAAACCATACGCGATCTGGGTTACGAGCCGCAGGACATGGGAGCGCACTCCCCCGAGCCGTCGGACTACCCGGATCTTGCTCACCCGGTCGCCCAGGCAGTGGCAGACGGGCAGGCGCAGCGCGGGGTGCTGCTGTGCGGCAGCGGCATCGGAATGGACATCGTCGCCAACCGGTACCCCGGTGTGCGCGCGGCGCTCGTGTGGGATCCGCAGATCGCGGAGCTGTCAAGGAAGCACAACGACGCAAACGTGCTCGTGCTTCCGGCCCGTTTCATCACTGAGAGCACGGGGATCGAGATCCTGAAACGCTGGCTCGCGACCGGCTTTGAGGGAGGTCGTCACGAGCGGCGCGTCGACAAGATCGAGCCGCAGTCGTCCGAGGCAGGCAATTCCGGGGGCAATGCGTGACCGCAGGTGCACCCACTCGCACCGGTTCGATCTTCCCGGCGCTCGCATCGGGAGATCCTGAAGTTGCGCGGCTCATCGTCGAGGAAGTCGAGCGCCAGCGCGACGGGCTGGAGCTGATCGCGAGTGAGAATTTCGTTTCCAGTGCCGTGCTGGAGGCAATGGGGACTCCACTGACGAACAAATACGCCGAAGGTCTGCCGCGCAAACGCTACTACGGCGGCTGTGAAGTGGTTGACAAGGTGGAGCAGATCGCGATCGACCGGGTCAAGCAGCTTTTCTCCGCTGAGCATGCGAATGTGCAGCCGCACTCCGGGGCCCAGGCGAACGCGGCTGTTTATCTCGCGTTCCTTCGCCCGGGTGACACTGTGCTGGGACTCGACCTGTCGCAGGGGGGGCATCTCACGCACGGCTCTCCGGTGAATTTCTCGGGGTTGCTGTACAACGCCGTCCACTATGGCGTGCATGCGGAGACGGGCCGGATCGACTACGACGCAATGCGCGACATTGCCCGCGAGAAGCGCCCGCAGATGATCATCGCCGGCGCGAGCGCGTATGCCCGCGTGATTGATTTCGAGGCGTTTGCAAGCGTGGCGGCTGAGGTGGGCGCGAAATTCGTGGTGGACATGGCGCACATAGCTGGACTGGTTGCAGTGGGGCTGCACCCCTCGCCGATTCCGCACGCGGACGCCGTCACGAGCACGACGCACAAGACGCTTCGCGGCCCACGCGGTGGACTGATTCTCTGCCGAGCGGAGCACGCCAAGGTCGTGGACAAGGCCGTATTCCCGGGAACGCAGGGAGGGCCGCTCGAGCACGTCATCGCGGCGAAGGCAGTGGCATTCAGGGAAGCGCTCGAGCCGGCTTTTACCGACTACTGTCGCCAGGTAATCGCCAATGCCCAGGCGCTGGCCGGCGCGATGATGGAGCGCGGTTATCTGGTCGTATCCGGCGGTACGGACACTCACCTCTTCCTGGTCGATCTCCGGAATCGCGACATCACGGGGAAGACGGCTGAACGTGCGCTGGACCTCGCGGGTATAACGGTGAACAAGAACACCGTTCCGGGAGAGACGCAGTCACCCTTCGTGACCAGCGGTATTCGTGTCGGTACGCCAGCCGTGACGACCCGGGGGATGGGGGAGAGTGAGATGCGCACGATAGCCGAATTGATCGACAAGGTGCTGGCTGCACCGGATGACGAGTCCGTCACCGGGACAGTTCGCGGCGAGGTGCGTGATTTGACTGGCGGGTTTCCGCTCTACGCCTCATCATACCACCGTGCTGACCTCGAGTAGACGGTGCTAGGGCTCGCATTCCGCGACGGCGTGATGGACCGCATACGCCTGCGCGAGCGTCGCTTCGACGAGCAGGCTTATCTGTTCGTCCTGGCAGCGCTCGAGTACTGCCAGGCGCGACTGCCGGAGCGCAGACACATAGCCGGCGCGGAGCTGGCTGTTGCCTGCCGCGATCTTGCCCTGCAGCGCTGGGGGTTGATGGCGCGCATGGTGCTGGATCAGTGGGGCATCCGTTCGACCGCTGACGTCGGCACTGTCGTTTTCGTGCTCGTGGAGCTGGGATTTCTGCTGTCGCAGCCGAGCGACGACGTCGCGGATTTCGTGGACGTGTTCGATTTCGAGACTGCATTCGAGCGCGAGTACCCGTGGGGCGCTGCTCGCTGCGCCTGAAGGCGCTGGTTCCCTCCGCCGCAGCCTAGAGGCGTTTCCGGCCCCGACATGCAGCCGGACTCCACCAGAGCCACAGCAGTGTACGTAACGACAGCGATTGAGTCGGCAGCGCTCGACGCGCATACCATCGGGCAGGGAACACCGGCCGCGGTGCTAATGCGACGCGCCGGCGAGGCAGCCGCGTCGGCCATCGAGCGGTTGCATGGCGACCGGCTCAGTGAAGGCGTGTACGTCGCGACGGGGCCAGGCAATAACGGGGGGGACGGCTGGGTCGTTGCGGCGCTGCTCGCCCGTGCGGGATTTCCGGTCCGCGTGTCTGAAGTCGCGGCTGCACGCAGCGACGACGCGCGTGCTGCTCGCGAGGCGGCCGTGCACTCCGTGACCCTGGGCGATGCCTGGTCGGGCGAGGGTGTGGTTGTCGATGCGCTGCTCGGTACAGGCTCGAGCGGCGAGCCGCGTGACTCCATGGCGGATGCGGTTGCCGACATGCTCCGCGCAAGGAAATCCGGCGCGGTGGTCGTCGCGCTCGACGTGCCGACTGGATTGGATGCAACGACGGGCAATGGGAATCAGGGCATCACAGCAGACCTGACGGTCACTTTCGGATCAGTCAAGCGCGGACTCCTGGCGAGCCGCGACCGCTGCGGCCGGATCGTCGTCGCGGACATCGGGTTGAAGGTCTCTCCCGATGCAGACCTGCCAACACTTGTAACCGCCGCTGACGCGTACGGCATCGTTCCCCCGATACCGACGGGAGCGCACAAAGGTTCGCGCGGCGGTGTCTCAATATTGGGTGGTGGCTTGGGGATGGCGGGCGCGGCAGCGCTGGCAGCGCAGGGCGCGCTGCGCTCCGGTGCGGGCTCATCCAGGATATGTGTCGCCGACGAGAACGTGGCAGTCGCACATACAGTCGTTCCGGCCGCGCTCGTAACGCCATGGAGTCGGGTGCTCGCAGACGTCCCGAAATATCTTGGGAGCTGGCCGGAGGCGATTGCCGTAGGTCCCGGCTTCGGGACCGATGGCCAGGCCCCGGAGCTGCTCGAACAGCTGCTGGCCACGTGGGCCGGTCCGCTGGTGATAGATGCGGACGCGCTCAACCTCCTCGCCGGTCGCGTCGATGAACTTCGTGAGCGACTCGGAGCCAAGGGGCCCGGCGTGCGTGCCGTGCTCACGCCGCATGCCGCCGAGATGAAGCGGCTGCTGGAGGCTGAGTCCGCGCAGCAGCTGCTCGACGACCGGTACGATGTTGCGCGCGAACTCGCGCGCCGCACCGGTGCTGTTGTGCTGTTCAAGGGAGTCCCGACAGTGATCGCGGCTCCCGATGGCACGCGCCGGGTGACAGCGACAGGTACGGCGGCACTCGCAACTGGCGGATCCGGTGACGTGCTGAGCGGAATCATCGCGACGCTGCTCGCGCAGGGCGTTCCACCGCTGGATGCAGCTGCGGCAGGGGCATGGATGCACGGCCGGGCTGCCGAGCTCGCAACGGGCGATCGCACGCCGCGCGGTACCACGATTGATGATGTCGTCGAGCGGCTGCGCGATGTGTGGGTTCCCTCAGGCGTGGAACTGCCGCCCGGCGTCCTCGCCGAGCTGCCTCCGGTCGCTTGACTGTTCACGGCCTCACGACTGCGCTGGGACCGGGCGCGGAGTTCGACCTCGTCCGCGCCTTCGCGGAACAGTGGGGCACTCGTGCATCAGGGCTGGGCGACGATGCGGCTGTCCTGCCACTCGCCCCGGGTATGCACCTCGTGGTCAGCACCGACACGTCAGTCGAGCGTGTCCATTTCGCGCGTGCGTGGCTGACTCCCTACGAGATAGGGTGGCGTGCGACGGCAGCGGGTCTCAGCGATCTCGCGGCGATGGGCGCACAGCCGCTTGGGTTGCTCATGGCGCTGACGCTTCCTCACTCGTGGATGGATGACGTGAGAGACATTGCGGCGGGGATCGGCGATGCGGCGGCGGCTTCTGGAACGCGCATCGTCGGGGGCGACCTCACGAGCGGCACCGAGCTGGCGCTGTGCGCGACGGTGGTTGGCAGCACCGGGAACCCGCTCACCCGCTCGGGCGCGCGTCCCGGAGACAGGGTCTACGTCACGGGACGGCTCGGTGGCGCGGGGGCAGCGCTCCGGTCGTGGGAGAGTGGTCGGGATCCCGCGCCGGAGCATCGGGAGCGGTTTGCCCGTCCGCAGCCGAGGATCCGCGAGGCACAATGGCTCGCTGGCAGAGGTGCCCACGCTGCGATCGACGTGTCCGATGGGCTGGTGGCTGATGTTCGCCACCTGGCGACGGCCAGCGGTGTCGCTGCCGAGCTCGACCTTGGGCGCGTACCTGCCACCCGCAGTGTGTCACGGGGCGATGCTGCCGCCAGCGGTGAAGAGTACGAAGTGGTCGTGTGCGCACCGGTTGAGATCGACGTAAATGCCTTCCGGGCCGCCTTTTCACTCGAACTCAGTGAGATCGGGCGTGTAGTGCGGACGCATTCCGGGGGAGAAGTGGTGGTGCTGCAGGGAGGGGAGCGCGTTGACCCCCCCCGCGGCCACGACCACTTTTCGCATTGATGCGTACTCTCCTTGTCTGGATTGTCGGGCCGGTCGCCACGGTCGTGTTCGCGACTCTGATCTTCCTGGGTCGCCTGTTCCGCGTGCCCGACAAGCCGGGAGGCCTGTTCGACAGCATACCACGGTGGTGGTCGCAGACGATCCTATTCACTGCCGGTGTGCGGATCAGGGTGCACAACCCTGAGCTTATGCGCGCCGGGGAGCCGCGAATTTTCGTCTGCAATCACGTGAGCTGGTTCGACGTTCCGGCTGTCGCCGGGACGCTTCCGCGCGGAAAGTACGTGGCCAAGGCGGAACTCGGGAAAATCCCGTTCTTCGGATTCGGCATGCGGTCGCTGGGAATGATCGAGATCGAGCGCACCAACCGAAAATCGGCGTTCGCTTCGTATGAGATTGCCGCGCAGCGGATTCGTGCCGGCACCCCCGTGGTCGTGTATCCCGAGGGAACTCGCGGATTTTCCTACACTTTGCGGCCGTTCAAGAAGGGTCCGTTCGTGCTCGCCATCACAGCGGGGGTGCCAATCGTTCCTGTTGCGCTGCATGGCACGATGGAGGTGATGAAGAAGGGTGGGTGGCGCGTGCATCCGGGTGTCGTGGACTTGCACTTACTCGAGGAAGTACCCACCAAGGGCTACTCTTACGAGGATCGTGACAAGCTCGTCGCGGTCATTTACGAGCGGATGGCTGCCGCGCTGCACGAACATCACGGAGTACCGCTGGCCAGGAATTCGTCCGAAAGCTCGAACGCGCCCCCGGAGCCCACGCGCGCCGCAGGCTGACCAACCCCGACACCGAACATGCCGATCATTTCTGACATTCACGCCCGCGAGATCCTCGACAGCCGTGGCAACCCGACCGTGGAGGCGGAGGTCACACTCGCCAGTGGCTCGTTCGGGCGGGCCGCCGTGCCGAGTGGAGCATCCACAGGAGGCCATGAGGCGCTGGAACTGCGCGACGGGGACGTCGAGCGGTACCTCGGCAGGGGCGTGCAGCAGGCGGTGCAGAGCGTGGAAGAGCGCATCGCACCTGCGCTCGTCGGCATGGCGGCTGTTGACCAGGTGGCGATCGATCGTGCGATGGTGGAGCTCGACGGCACGGCAAACAAGGGTAAACTGGGCGCTAACGCGATTCTTGCGGTGTCTCTGGCGGTTGCGCGCGCGGCCGCCGACGAGGTGGGCCTTCCGCTGTACCGCTACGTGGGCGGACCGATGGCGCGAACGCTGCCGGTGCCGCAGATGAACATCCTCAACGGCGGCGCTCACGCGACGAACACGGTGGACGTGCAGGAGTTCATGATAGTGCCCGTGGGCGCAGCGAGCTTCGCCGAGGCGCTGCGCATGGGCGCGGAAGTGTTCCATGCGCTGAAGAAGGTGCTGGTCAAGCGGAAGCTCTCGACAGGCGTCGGAGATGAGGGAGGGTTTGCGCCGGACCTCGCCAACGACGAGGAGGCGCTGCTTGTGGTGATTGAAGCGATCGAGGCCGCGGGCTACGCGCCCGGCCGCGAGATCGCGCTCGCGCTGGACGTGGCCGCATCCGAGCTCTTCTCCAAGGGGAACTACGCGTTCAAGAAGAGCGGGGGCGGCACGAGGGACGCCGCAGGCATGATCGAGCTGTATCAGAGCTGGGTGGAGGCATATCCGATCGTGTCGATCGAGGACGGGCTTGCGGAGGACGACTGGGATGGCTGGGCCCAGCTCACCGCCGCGCTCGGCGACCGGGTGCAGCTCGTGGGCGACGACCTGTTCGTCACCAGTACGGAGCGGCTCGCGCGCGGCATCGCCGAGGACGTCGGGAATGCCATACTGATCAAGGTGAACCAGATCGGGACGTTGACGGAGACGCTCGAGGCGATCGAGCTCGCGCGCGGTAACGGATACCAGTCTGTGATCTCGCATCGTTCGGGGGAGACCGAGGACACCTTCATCGCCGACCTGGCGGTCGCGACCGGTGCTGGCCAGATCAAGACCGGCTCGGCGAGCAGGACGGACCGCGTGGCCAAGTACAACCAGCTGCTCCGGATCGAGGAGCAGCTCGGTGCCGTCGCGGAGTATCCCGGCGGCGCTGTCTACGGGCTGTAGCCACCGAACAGCGGCGCACCGGCATGGCGAAAGACTCGCGGGTCGGCAGGTTGGTGTGGATCGCGGTGATCACCGGCGCGGTCATATTCGCCGTGCAGGGCGGGGAATACACCACGGCAGACCTGGTCAGGCAGCGGCTGGAGGAGCGCGAGCTGCAGCGCGCGATCGACTCGTTGCAGGTCGTCAACGACTCGCTGGAGCGTGCTCTCGATGCGGCGCTGCACGACCCGGCGACGCAGGAGCGCATCGCGCGCGAGGAGTTCGGGATGGTGCGCGGCGACAGGGAGATTCTGTACCGCTTCGCCGATCCGCCGGACGCCACGAAAGCGCGCTGACTCCCGGCGCGTCAGCTTCATTCGCCAGGCACAACAAGAACGAGTTCTAGTTGCGGCTGATCCTCGATTGACGAAGTCCCGCGAGTCGCTGTCGTGCCGCAGCAACTCTCGGCTGCAGCTCGGGGTCCGCATCTTTCCAGAGTTCGACGAACTGCGCAGTGTAGTGTGCAGCCCGCTCGCGATTCCCCCGTGATGCGTAGAGCTGTCCGAGGCGATCGTACGCGTGCGCTCTGTAGAATCCGTTTCCGAGTCCGCGCCCGGCGATGGACGGGCGAAGGTATCGTTCGAACATCACGATGGCAGAGTCTGGTTGTCCCGCTGCGTCGTACGTGAGCGCAAGCTGCAATGGCAGCCACCCGACCCACTCGTGTGCTGCTCCGTCAGGACGGAGATCGCCGCGCCGGAAATGGGCTATGGCTTCGGCGTGTTTTCCCTCTGCCAGTCTGATCCATCCCCGGCTCTGCTCGAGTGCCGGCTGCTGCCAGCGACGTGTAACAGTATCGGACTGTCCAAGGTATCGATCAAGAACTGTTCGGGCGCGGTCGGGACGACCTGCCACTGAATACGCGACAACATGCCCCAGAGGGGACCACTCCAGGGAGTCCGGCCATGACAATTCAAGTGTGGCGTCGATACGTCGGACCGCCTGTTCGCGGTCGTCTCGAAACTGAGCATCTATTCTCGCTTCGATCAGTGAGTCTGTCACCGGCGGTGCAGTGCTGAATGTGAGTCCGCTTGCCCGCGCTTCCGTCTGGAGCTCTCTGTGGGCAGCCAATCGGCCGCGCATCAGAGCCAGATTTGATCTGGTGAGCAGGCCGTATCGCCGCAACGCTGTGCTATTCGAGGCGCGGAGACCATCCAGAGCGCGTTCGTATCGATCGAGATCGCCACGGAACCAGAACAGGTCGGCGCTGCGGATCTGAAATACCTCATCATTTGGAAACCGGCTCTTGCCCTGTGCGATCGTGCGCTCAGCCTCGACCCACTTTTCTTGCTGCCACAGAGCGAGAACCATGTTGCCGTGAGCGACCGCGTGGTCAGGGTCGAGCGTAATAGTGCGCTTGAAGAGTGACTCAGCGCGCGCGAATTCCCGCCGCGTGGTGTAGATGATGGCGAGGCTGTGTATCGCCGGCACATTGTCGGGATCCCGCTGAACGATCGCTTCGTACGCACTGGCGGCCTTGGCGCGGTCACGTCCGATCGCCTGATGGTAGATCGCCGTTATCAGGTCGCGTTCTATCGGCGTTGCTCGATCGCGGTGGCGGAACGCTGCCTGGAGTACGGAATCGCGGTACTGCGCACTGCCTATCCCGATGCTTCCCGCGGATACTCGCAGGAGTCTCCAAGCCATCGCAAATCCCGTGTCGATCGCAACTGCCTCCTGGAGGAGCAGGACCGCCTTAGCGGCATCCCGCTCGGAGTAATGTGCGCGATACGCCGCGGTGTACTTCTGTAGCGCCTCGAGCGAAGAAGTCGTCACCCGCTCCAGCGGCGGCGTGGCCCGGACTGTCGCCAGCGATTCCCCGATTCTGGAACGCAGTTGGCGCGCCAGATCGTCGATCGCTGGAAGCAGGTCGATACTCCCGTCGGCGTTCCGGCCGAGCGCGATGAGCGTATTCCCCGATTCAGCTTCGACGAGCCGAAGACTCAACAGGAAATTTCCGGTGACTGCCGTAACCTCGCCGTGCACAACGGCTCGGGCGCCGGTGCGAATGGCGACCTCTCGAGCGTCCTCGAGTCCCAGCGCGTCTGTCGAGCGCTGCATGCGTACGAGGCCCTGGGCAACGGCCGTCGCAGACATGAGGGAGATCGCCTCCGACTGCTCCAGCGCCGTACGCGTCGCCAGCGTCAGCGCGCGACCAAGCGCGGAATCGACTCCATGAACCTCGAAATCGGCGAGCAGGAGGCGATCATGGGAGCTGAACTTGCCGGCACTCATGACCGTTGCTTCCGACGCTTTCGCGCTGGCGCGGGGCAGTCTGGTGTACCCAAGCATGCCCACGGCAAGAACCGTTAACGCGCCCGCGGTAACGATCCGATACCGGAGAGCGCTGCGTGCCTGTCTCGGCTGGCCGCCCCGGGCGGCGGCCGCTGCCATCGTGGCGACTTCAGCGCCTCCGTGCGCACCTGCTGGCGCGGCCAGGGGTTCACGCGAAGCGCTGGACGGCGCATCAGTGGGAGTTGAAAAAGCAACACCGCGGGGGGGTAGGCGCGGAGGCCTGGGTCGCGCACCGGTCTGATCTGATTCCGATTTCTCCCGCAGCCTCGCGATCAGGGCGAGCGTATCGGCGGAAGGCTCGAGCTCGTAATCCCGTGCGAGACGGTCAGTGAACTCCTCGTAGGCGCGCAGCGCGCCCGCCCGATCTCCGACGCAGTCGAGAACCTCGAGCAACCGGCGGAGTCCCCCCTCGTCGTCGGGGCTGAGCGCATAGGCACGCCGTGCCCAGGCGCTGGCTCCTACGTGGTTTTCTGCAGCAGCACTGGCCGTCGCCAGATCCCACGCCACCGAGTTCGCACGGCGACGCAGTCGATCTCGCTCTTCCGCCAGCCACCGCTCGAATTCCGGTGAGTCGGAAAGGAAGAAACCCGTGAGGAAGTCCCCCCGGTAAAGCTCAACTGCTTCCTCGCCGGCCCCCGACGCGGCCGCTCGGTCGAAGGCCGCCACGTCGCACCAGAGCGACGTGTCGTCGATCCGGAGTTCCTCGTCGCCGTGGGAGACCAGCACCCCCTCCCCAAGAGAGCGCCGCAGGTAGTGCACTGCCTTGCTGAGGGCCCCCCGCGCGTGCTCGCTGTCCAGTTCCGGCCAGAAGAGCCCCAACAGCGTATCCCGACGGTGGAAGCCCTGCGGCCTGACCGCGAGGTATGCGAGCAGAGCGAGTCGCTTGGGCTGGAGGGGAATTGAGCGCAGCTCACCTTCGCTTTCGCGGCGCAGTTCAACCGTACCGAACAGGCGAAGCAAAATCATGAGGCGCGGTGCCGACGTTGAAGCTGCGTTTTCCCACCCGAGTCAGGGTTCGGCCAGAGTGCGGGAAGCACCCTCGGCTACCCTCTCCTTCAAATACACCGGTTAACCAATTGACGCGCAACCCTGAAGCCGCCGCCGTGCTACTGCTGACCTCGGCCGTCCTGGGAAATAGTCCTCTCCAGGCGCAGAACGCCGGATCAACGGTCGGATCATGTCCGAAGGTGGGATCGACGTGCAGGTGTACGCGGATACAGGCGGCGGGGACAGGCGTCCGCGTTAACGCAGCATCGCCGCTGAAGATGGTGGCGCTCTGCATCATGCAGGCTTACAGAGGTTTTCCCGGAGCGGGCGATGGAGACTGTTCCACAGGAGGTAGAGGCTGCACTTGGCGGGCGGTATCGCGTAGAGCGGGAGCTCGGTCGGGGCGGGATGGCTACCGTGTACCTCGCCGAGGACCTGAAACACGGGCGACGAGTCGCAGTCAAGGTGTTGCGATGGGAGTTGTCGGCTGCGGTCGGTGAGTCCCGCTTCCTTCGTGAGATCAACATCGCAGCGCAGCTCAACCATCCCAGCATCCTTCCACTCCACGATTCGGGCGAGAGTAACGGGGTCCTGTACTACGTCATGCCGTACGTGGATGGAGGGTCGTTGCGCGAGCGACTCAGCGCAGGTGGGCAGCTGCCGATCGGTGATGCGCTTCGGATCCTGCATGTCGTAGCCGATGCGCTTGCGTACTCGCACGCGCGCGATCTCGTACACCGCGACATCAAGCCCGAGAACATCCTCTTCCAGGCTGATCATCCGGTGGTAAGTGACTTCGGGATCGCGCGGGCGTTGAGGGCTGCCGGCGGAACGAACCTCACGGATGTGGGGCTTGCTATCGGCACGCCGGCGTACATCAGCCCCGAGCAGGCGGTCGGCGACAGCGCGGTGGACCACCGTGCGGACGTGTACGCACTGGGGGTGCTCGCCTACGAGCTGCTTGCCGGTCAGCCGCCTTTCGTCCGCGGCTCGGCGCAACAGACCATCGCCGCTCATGTCACGGAAGCACCCCGCCCCATCAGCGAGCATCGCCCGAGTACGCCGGATCAGGTTGCATCGGTGGTGATGCGCTGCCTTCAGAAGGATCCTGACCTCCGGCCCCAGTCAGCCTCTGAGGTCATGCAGGTGCTGGAGACCGTGAGTGGACTGGAGCTCGCCGGTTCCGCGCACAGCGATGCGCGGATAGCCGCCGGCAGCACGCTTGTCCGGGCAGTGATCATCTATCTGATCGCATTCATAGCCGTGGGCGCAACGGCCTGGAGCGCAATGATGGGGCTTGGCTTGCCCGATTGGGTTTTCCCAGGCGCGCTGATAGTGATGGCCGCCGGACTTCCAGCCATCTTCCTCACTGCGTGGGTGCATTATCGAACACACCGCACGCCGACGGCCACAACGACCCGCACCGCGCCCGGCTTTCAGCGGCGACTTGTGTCGCGGCTTGCCCCGTTCGCCACATGGCGTCTCACTACAATCGGTACAATTGCGGCCATTGTCCTTTTTGTCCTGAGCGTCAGCGGCTTCATGGCCATGCGGGCCGTCGGCATCGGCCCTGCCGCGACGTTGCTTTCGGCAGGAACGCTTCAGGAGAATGAGCGACTGCTCATCGCGGACTTTGACGTTCGTGGCGCAGACTCTTCGCTTGGGCCGCTGCTTACCACGATGGTGCGTGCCGCACTGGAGCAGTCCAGCGCGGTCTCTGTGATGTCAGAGACTGCGGTTGCCGGGGCGCTCAAGCGCATGCAACGGGCCCCGTCACAGCACGTCGATCTGGAGTTGGCGCGTGAGATCGCGGCGCGCGAAGGCCTCAAAGCCATAGTCCACGGCGAGCTCGCCTCCGTGGGCGGTCAGTTCCTGGTGACACTGCGAATGCTGGAGTCGGAGTCGGGCAGGACACTCGTGAGCTTCAATGAGACGGCCGGCGAGCCCCGTCAGCTGGTCGCGGCAGTTGATGATCTCAGCCGCCGGCTGCGATCGAGAATCGGCGAGTCACTCAAGCAGGTTCGCGCGACGCCACCCCTCGAGAGGGTGACAACCTCATCGCTCGATGCGCTGCAGAAGTACACCGCGGCCTATCGCGCGCATTACTCCGAAAGGGACTTTGCCAAGGCCGTGCAGCTTCTCCAGGAAGCCGTGGACCTCGACACGGCGTTCGCGATGGCCTGGCGGCTGCTTGCAGTCTCCGCCGGCAGCATCGGAATGGGCACTCCGCAGTTCCGCGATTCGGTACTGCAGGCCGCTTTCCGCCATCGGGATCGGGCCACCCCCGTAGAGCAGGACCTGATAATGGCGATCTACTACCAGGCCATTGCACGCGACCGCGCCAGGGCCGCCAATGCGTACGAGGCAGTTGTCCAGCGGGACCGCGACAACGTGGTGGCGAGCCTCGCCCTGGCCAATATCTATGCAAGCCGGCAGGAGTACGTCCGCGCAGAGTCGCTTCTCAAACGCGTAGTCGCGCTTGACCCGAGCCATGCTATCGCGCACGGCAATCTGATCCTGAACCTCTTCCATCAGGGCAGGCTGGTTGAGGCCGAGAGCACGATCGTGGAGGCGAGGCGCCGCTTTCCCAGCATGGAGGCGCTCGAGTATCGCAGCGCCGATCTGTTCTGGTTCCGCGGCGACTTCGATGGTTACGAGCGTGCTCTGGATACTCTCCGCGCATCCAGCAAGACGGCCGTTCGGCGCTACGCGTTCGGGCAGAAAGCTGCCCTCGCGCTCCTTCGCGGGCGGCTGGCAGAGCACAGACGGCTGCGCACAGAAGCGCGCATGAGCGGGCTCCTCTTTCCTCAGGACCAGCCCGTTGGAGATTCTGCTACTGAGTCAGCGATCGATGTGGTGTTTCGGGGCGAAAGGGAGCGGGCCATCCAGCGTCTCGATGCCACTATGGATCTCGTGTGGGCACAGCCCGCGGCTGTTCTGCCCATGGGGCATATCGGTGGCTATGCGGCCGCAGGCAGGCCGGATCGCGCCCGCGCAGTTCTACAGCGCCACATTGATAGGCTCGATACGACGGCGCAGCGCGTCGCTCAGCCGGGGCTCGAGGACGCCCGCGGCTGGATCGCTCTCGGAGAGGGACGGCACGACGATGCGATAGCGCATTTCCGACGCGCGGAAATGCTTCCAGACGGTCCGGCGTTCGAATGCCCCAGTTGTATGCCGCTCGCGCTCGCTCACGCATATGACGCGGCTCGCGAGACGGACTCAGCAATCGTGATGCTCGAGCGCTTCGTGCGCGCAGGCTCGAAAAGCTTTCCGATCTGGAATCAAGTCATGTTTCGCGGCCGTGCCCATGAGCGGCTTGGCCAGCTTCACGAATCTGCTGGAAATCGCGAGCGGGCGGCGCACCATTACGAACAGTTCGTGGAGCTCTGGAGGCAAGCGGATCCCGAACTGCAGCCGAGTGTTGCTGCCGCGCGGCAGCGGCTTGCGGAGCTTCGCGGAAGAGGCGGCGGAGATTGACTTCTGAAGGCTGGCTTCCGCGACTGACCTGCAGGCAATCGCAATTTTCCGCGACTCGCTGCGGGTTGCTGCTGATTCCCGGTTTGGATATATTTCGTTTCTACCGCGGGGTGGAGCAGCCTGGTAGCTCGTCGGGCTCATAACCCGAAGGTCGCGGGT
>CAZOAT010000048.1:0-18566 GCA_964577965.1 uncultured Gemmatimonadaceae bacterium
CGATCCACCGTGCGCACACTCATCAGTACGAACCGGTTGCTTCGGAGAAGTAGTACGGCGCCTGATACGCGCCCGTCTTCTGCTTTGCGATCTGCCGGAGCAGATCGTTCAGCAGCGCGCTCGCGCCGAAGCGGTACCGCGTGTTGTTCAGCCAGGCGTCGCCGAGCGTCTCCTTGACTGCGACCAGGTAGTGCAGCGCCTGCTTCGCAGTGCGGATACCGCCGGCCGGTTTCATACCGATCGGTACACCCGTCGCCAGATAGTGATCGCGAATTGCTTCGAGCATGACCTGGGTGTTCGCCAGCGTGGCGGAACCGGACGCTTTCCCCGTGCTCGTCTTGATGAAGTCCTCCGAGCGGATCGCGCGCATGGCCAGGAACGACGCGGCACGAACGTTGTCATACGTCTCCAGCTCGCTGACCTCGAGTATCACCTTGAGCGTTGATTCGCCGCATGCGTCAACCACGGCTCCGATCTCGTCCTGCACCAGCTCGAACTCGCCGGCCAGGAACGCGTTTCGGTTGATGACCATGTCGATCTCGTCTGCACCGTCGGCGACGGCATGCTTCACTTCCGCGAGTCTGGTCTTCAGCGGCGCCTGCCCGGACGGAAACGATGTCGCCACGGAAGCCACCTTGATCGAGGTGTCCGCCAGCAGTCTCCGCGCGACCTTCACCAGCGATGGGTAGATGCAGACGGCGGCAACGGACGGGATTTCCGGGTCATCACTCGGCGCGCGCGCCTTCTGGCACAGCGACTCCACTTTACCGGGCGTGTCCTTGCCCTCGAGCGTGGTGAGATCGACCATGGATACGGCGGTCTTCAGCCCCCACACCTTGGAAGCGGTCTTGATGCTGCGTGTAGCGAACTTCGCCGCGCGCTCCTCGACCCCGACCTGATCGACGGTGCCGACTTCATCGAGAAGTCTGGTGAACGGGGACCGCCGCGGCGCGCGCATACTATAGAATATCGTTCTTTCGCAGGGAGTTCGCCAAATGGAACCTCGTCTCAGCTTCATAACCCTCGGTGTGCGCGATCTGCCGCAAGCAACTGCCTTCTACCGCGACGTCCTCAAGCTCCCCCAGCTCCCTACGCCCGACGGGGTAAGCTTCTTCGAGCTGGGACGAACATGGCTGTCACTCTACCCGCGCGCCGAGCTGGCTCACGACGCGGGACTCCTGGACGAAGCACCGCACAGGGAGTTTCCCGGATTCGCGCTCGCTCACAACGTCCGCGAGAAGGAGGACGTCGATCGCCTGCTGGAGGAGCTCGCGGCAGCAGGTGCACGGATCGTGAAGCAGGCGGCAGACGCCGACTGGGGCGGACGGAGCGGATACTTCGCCGACCCCGATGGGTTCCTCTGGGAGGTCGCGTGGAACCCGCACTTTCCACACGTCTCAACGTGAGCAGGCCAAAGGCGATTCTCTTCGATCTCGACGGTACGCTGTTCGATACGATCGAGCTGCTGGTCGGCTCGATGCGGCACGCGTTCGCGGAGCACCCGGGACGGCGCCCGACGACTGAAGAATGGATCGCGGGGATCGGGACGCCGCTACGCACGCAGCTGCGGGAGTTGCTCGACTCCGATGCGGAAGTGGAGCGCGTGGTCGAACGCTACCGCGGTTACCAGCAGGCGCACCACGACAGGCTCATGCGCTGCTATGATGACGTGCTCGACACTCTTGAGGCGCTGCATGCACGCGGACATCCGCTCGGAATCGTCACCAGCAAGATGAACGATCTGATGAACCGCGGGCTTGAGCATACGGGGATTGCGCGCCTCATCACCGCTGCCGTCGGCTGCGACTCCTGCACCCGGCACAAGCCGGACCCCGAGCCCGTGCACGTCGCACTCGAGCTCCTTGGCTATGCGGCGCATGAGGCGATGTTCGTGGGCGACTCGCCCCACGACATGAATTCCGGGCGGGCGGCAGGAGTGACGACAATTGCCGCGCTGTGGGGTCCTTTCACCCGTGAGCAGCTGGTGCACACGGATCCGGATCACTGGCTGGAGCGAATCGCGGATCTTCCGGCACTCGTTCAGAAACTGCAGGCAAAACCATAACGGAGGCGGCGGGCACAGATGAGCGACGACATTCACCAGGACGAAAAGATCCAGCTGGAGACCGAGCGACGCAGTCTGCTCCAGACCGTAAGCAATTCGCTCGAGACCCCGATGCTGGTGCTCGGCTTCGTCTGGCTCGCGATCGTGATTCTCGAGTTCACGATAGGACTGCCCGTTTGGCTCGTACGGGTCAATTACGCCATCTGGGCGCTGTTCATCCTCCACTTTGCGGTCGAGTTCACGATCGCTCCGCGAAAGCTGGAGTACCTGCGCGCTGAATGGATCACGACGGTAGCTCTGCTGGCGCCTGCCCTGCGCGTGTTCGCCGTGGCGCGGGCACTGCGCGCCGCTCGCGCTGCCCGCGCGCTGCGTGGAGTGCGGCTGGTCCGGGTCGTCGGCAGCATCAACCGCGGGATGCGCGCGCTCGGCAATGTCATGGGACGGAGGGGAGTCCCCTATGTCGCCGCGCTCAGCCTTCTGGTCGTGCTCGCGGGCGGTGCCGGAATGCTCGCCTTCGAGCGCGTTGCACCGGGGAGTCAGATTCAGGGGTACGGCAGCGCCATCTGGTGGACCGCCATGGTGATCACCACCATGGGCACAGACTACTTCCCACGCACTCCCGAAGGGCGACTGCTCTGCCTGCTGCTCGCGCTGTACGGCTTCGCAGTGTTCGGCTACATCACGGCCACGATCGCAAGCTTCTTCGTGGCGCGGGACGCCGAGCTCGAAGAGGGGGAGCTTCCCAGCGCCCGGCAGATTGAATCGCTGCGCTCCGAACTGGCCGCGCTCCGGGCGGACCTCACGGCACGCTCAACCGGCTGAGCACGCCTCACATCCTGCTGCCGCACGGCACGGTGCCGCCGGGCCACGCGGCTAACCGACCTCCAACTCGTCCATTGCGGCCGCGAGGTCGAAATCCTTCTGGGTGATTCCGCCCGCGCTGTGCGTACTCAGCGCGGCCGAGATCTTGTTGAAGCGGATGTCGAGATCAGGGTGGTGATCGGCCGCTTCGGCCGCTCCCGCAACACGGTTCACGAAACCGATCGCTTCCGGAAACGTTCGGAACGTGAACGTCTTCACGAGAGTGTCGTTGCGGCGGCTCCAGCCATTGAGCGTGCCAAGCGCACGCTGGATTGCGATGTCAGACAGCCGTTCCGTCACGCCATTTCTCCCTTCGCGGTGAGGTGAGACGAAGATAGCGTACCCCGGCCTCCCCGTCGAACTGCTCCACCGCGGCGGACGGCGATCATCTCCGCGACGACGCTCACAGCTATCTCCTCAGGCGTGTCCGCGCCGATCGGGAGCCCGACTGGGGCGTGCACCCGAGCCAGCCGCGCGGGCACGTGACCCCAGCCCTCCAGAAGTTCCCAGGTAAGGGCGACTTTCCGGCGACTGCCGAGCATGCCGAGGTAGCGCAGTTCATGCTTCGCGAGCTGATCCACGATCAGCGCATCGTGCTGATGGCCCCGCGTGGCGACGACGGCGTAGGTGCGGGGCGTAAGCACGACCGCTGTGGAAACGTCGTGAAAATCGCAGCACACGGTGCGGTCGGCGAATGGGTGGCGTACGGCGTCGGCATAGACTGCGCGGTCGTCGATCACGGTCACGCTCCACCCGGCGAATGCCGCCGCGCGTGCCACCGCCCCACCGACATGTCCGCCGCCGAACACCAGGAGAGTCGGCTTCGACAGAACCGGATCGAGCAGACAGCTCCGGCGCAGCACAGGAGACTCGGAGTCCACAGTGAGCCGGCGGGCGGCACGAATTAACTCAGCGGGCGCTGCCCCGTGCACCTCACCTCCAGCCACCAACACCTTGACCGGTCCGTCCGTCCACTCCAGCGCAGTCGCCATCACGGCGTGAGCGCCAGCGGCAATGGCGTGAGCGGCGCCAGCGTAGGCGGCAGCAAGCAGCGGATCGGAGTACACCGGTTCGATAAACACGCTCGCTGTTCCGCCGCAGGTCAGTCCGTAGTCGCCGGCGATCTCGGCGTTGAGCGTGTGAGAGGACAGCGCGGGGCGACGCGTGCCGATGACATCCAGCGCCCGCTCCGTGATCTCGGCCTCCATGCACCCGCCGCCGACGGTCCCGATGCGGGCGCCTCCGGCGGTCACCAGCATCTTTGCTGTCGCCGACATCGGCAGCGAACCGCGCCGGCGGGCTACGGTCGCAAGCGCGGCAAGTCCTCCCTCGCGTGCAATGCGGGCGCATTGGTGCCAGATATCGTCCGTTCTCAGCCTGCGGCTCCTTCAGCGGTGACTGGTAACTATTGCGGCCGCTTCCTCACAGGCAACCCGGGAACGCGGATCCTCCTTGCCTTTTCGGTATATCTTCGGTACGATCCAGGAGGATGCCAATGCTGGAGCAACAGCCGCTGTTCGGCGCCGACTACGAGCGGAAGTCGCGCATGCTCCCGATGCTGGAGCAGCAGAAGGACATAACCTACTGGTCGTCGGCCGCGCGCTCGGTTCTCAACGGCCCCGAAACGACAGGCATGGGGTTCTGGTCGATAAACCCGTACGTCGGCTGCGCGTTCGGCTGTGCGTACTGCTATGCGCGCTACGCTCACCGCTACGTGATGGAGCGCGCTGCAGCTTCCGAGCGCATGACGGGTGGGCTGGGCGAGGCGTATCGCGACATGCCGCCGTGGCTCGCGTTCGAGCGCAACATCTTCGTGAAGAAGAACGCGCCCGAAGTGCTGCGCCGAACCCTGCGACAGGGAAGCGACAAGCATCTCAACCTGCTGAAGGGCGAAGCTATTCTGATCGGGAGTGCGACCGACCCCTACCAGCCGGCGGAGCGGCGCTTCCGGATCACGCGCGGAATCCTGGAAACCCTCGCCGATCACGAAGGGCTCAGCATCGTCATCATCACCAAGAGTCCGCTCATCACGCGCGACGTGGATCTGCTCGAGCGTATCTCACGCCGGTCGGATCTCTCGGTGCACATCTCGCTGATCACGCTGAACCGTGAGCTGGCTCGCAGGCTCGAGCCGCGCGCCCCGACACCGGAGGCCAGGCTTCGCGCGCTGGAGCGACTCTGCAAAGCCGGCATCGATACCGGTATCAACTGCATGCCGGTGCTACCGGGGATAACCGACGATCCCGCGGATCTCGACGCCCTGGTGAAGCGGGTTGCCGAAGGCGGCGCAACGTACGTAGCCGCCTGTGCGCTGCGGTTGCAGGCAGCTGCGCGCGCGCGGTATCTGCCGTTCATCGAGCAGGAGTTCCCGCACCTGGCCGGGCGATATCGGCGCGCTTACGCGCGGGACCACCAGGTGAGCGCAACCTACAGGAAGGGGCTTTCGGAGTTCTTCGCCCGCACGTGCGCGAAGTACGGAGTGCGCTGCTCAGCCCGGGTGAAGGACGACAGCGACGAGGACGTGCCGGAGGTCACCATCAACCAGCTCGCTCTGCCGGTCTGAAGCAACGCTCAGCGTCCCGCGGAAAACCCGGGATCGGCGAGGATCGGCTCCAGCAGGAGGCCCGGCAACTTCGCCGGACCTTCGGTTACGTGTCCTTCTTGAACAGCTTCTCGTACCACGGTCGCGGCGGTTCCTCCGCGAACCGATCGCTCAGTCCCTCGACCTCGCCCGTGATCCTCTTCCACAGCTTGTCGTTGGCTTCCTTATCATCCAGCGAATCCATTATCTGCTGCTTCAAAAAGACAGGCGTCCTCCGGTCGCGCAGCATCTCAGCTTCGCCGGTGATCTTCTTCCATAGCTCCGGGTTCTCGGCCTGGGGATCGCCGTCGTCTCCCTCCGAATCCGGGACCGGCGGTTTGTTCTGATCCGTCATCCTCTTTCTCCGTTCAGGCGTACCTGTCCTCGAGCAGCTCCTGCAATGCCTCACGCGCCCGATGCACCCGCATTTTCAGAGCGCCGACCGTCGTGTCCAGCAGGGCTGCCATCTCTTCGTACGACCTTCCCTCGACGTGCTTCATCACGAACGCCTCGCGCAACGATGCCGGCAGAGTGCTCAATGCACGCTCGAGATCGGTTCGCAGCTCGGTGCGGTCCATCTCCTCTTCCGGCGTGTGCAGCCCTGACGGCTGGTCGTCCTCCTCGTAGCTCACGTGCGACCGGCGGATGTTCTTCAGCCAGTCCTTGCTCGCGTTAGCAACGATTCGGAAGAGCCAGGCATCGAAACGCCCGCGCACTTCGTGAAGATGGTGATACGCTTTGATGAAGGACGCTTGAAGGATGTCTTCCGCCACATCAGGACTGCCGGTCATTCCCAGCGCGTGTCGGTACAGCGGATCGCTGTAGCGCTGAATCAGGATCGCGTACGCGTCGCGCGATCCGGCAAGCACGCGCGCGATGATCTCCTGATCTTCGTCGCGCTGATCGGGGACGGCCTGCGCGACGTCGTCTGAGGTGGGAGTCGTCACGTCCATACACTAATCCCGATTGGCCGCGGACGCGAGATTGGAGAACGCCGACCAGCCGTAATTCCGGATCAGCTCTCCATGCTCATCCAGTCGCGGGGGCGGCAGGCGCACCGTACCGGGGACGCTCGGCGGAATGCCGGTGAGCGGCGAGCCGCCGACCTCCGCCACCGCATCGCTCACAGTCCGCACCCGGCCACTCGGCACTCCGACGGCCGTGAGCTCCGCGATCAGCCCCCCTGCGGGGAGTGATGCCACAGCCTCCGCCATCCTGCCAACGACCCGCTCACGCTCGGCAAGGCGCCCGGCGTTGGTCGACAGGCTCTCGTCGCTCATCAGTTCGGTGAGACCGAGCACGCTGGTACAGGCCCGCCACTGTGAGTCTGTGCCGACGGCGATCACGATGTCTCCGTCGCGCGCATGAAAGAGCTGATACGGAACGATGTTCGGATGACCGTTCCCCCAGCGCCTGGCCTCGACGCGCGAGACGAGGACGTTCTGCGCGACATTCACGAGACCTGCCACCGCTGACTGCATCAGCGAGATGCTGATGTGTCGCTCAGCGGCCGTGACCGTCTCGCGCTCGCGCCGCAGCAGCGCAGCGAGGATCGCGATCGCTGTATCCTTTCCGGTCAGCACATCCACGATGGCCACGGGCCCGCGGAGCGGCTCGCCATCCGGAACACCGTTGACCGACATCCAGCCAGATTCGGCCTGAACGGCGAAATCGTAGCCGGGACGCCGTGGGTCGGTCCCGAATCCTGCGATCGAGCACCAGATCAGCTGAGGGTAAGACCGAAGCAGCTCGCCCGGATTCAGGCCAAGCCGTTCCAGTGCGATCGGTAGAAAGTTCTCGATCACCACGTCCGTGCCTGAAAGGAGTTCGAGCAGAACCGCGCGATCCTCCCGGTCTGTCAGGTCGAGTGTGATGCCGAGCTTGTTTCGGTTGATCGACAGGTAGTACGCGCTCTCGCCATCGGCATCGAACGGTGGTCCCCACCGCCTGGTCTCATCGCCGCGGCCGGGTTGTTCAACCTTGATGACGCTGGCGCCGAGGTCCCCGAGGGTCATCGCGGCGTAAGGCCCTGCGAGGACGCGCGCGAGGTCAAGAACCCTGATTCCCGCCGCGAGCGGCAACGCTTCGGCGTGCGAGTTCCCGGAAATGTCAGTCATTCATGGATCCCGGATGGCAGCACGATTGTTGGCATTCCGGTGCATTGATAAGATTAGCTGGTATAATGGCGCTGAAGTGGCTTCATTATGCTTCTATAGAGGCTTGGAACAGTGCTCGTTTCACGGCCTCGTGGGGCCAGCTTGCGTAGTCGTCGTAGTGACATATACTTACCGCCGCTTTGCCGCCCCGTTGTTGTTGGCGGCCTCTGAAGTTCCCCACACTACATAAGAGCTCGTGATGGCAGAGTCCTCCCCCGCCGCCCCGCCAGCCCCGGGCGCACCTGTAACTCCGCCTCCGCCCCGCCGCGGTCCCGGTCACCGTGGCCAGGACATCCGCGACACTGTCGCTGAGATGGCGGCAAAGGCGCAGGAAATAAGCATGGAAGCCGGCAGCAAGATGGCGGCTGCCATGAAGGATGTCATCACTGCGGCCGCTGGGCTTTCCAGTTTTGCGATCGAGAGCGCGCGCGATCTCGTGCAGTATATGGTCCGCCGCGGGCAGATGACGCAGGACGAGGCAGACAAGCTCATCAGGGAAGTCGAGGAGGCGCAGTCGAAGAGAAAGGGTGCACGCGCCGCCGCACCACCAGAGAAACCTGCTACCGCCCGCGCCCCTGCCGCATCGAAGGCACCCACGGCAGCGAAGTCACAAGCAGCGAGGTCACAAGCAGCGAAGTCACAAGCAGCGAAGTCACAAGCAGCGAAGTCAGCAAAGAAAGCGGCAGCGAAGCCACCCGCGAAGGCGAAGGCGGCCGCAAAGCCGGTGAAAAAGACTCCCGCGGCGAAAGCGGCTGCCGCAAGGAAGCCCGCCAGGACCAGGCGCCGCTAGCGCGTTCGCGCCGGGCGCACCTGCCCTGCCCCTGCAAGAAAAGGAATGGCTGACTCGTCGCTGCCACCAGGTGACGCAGTCGCACTTGCGCGCGCCCTGATTGCGATCGATTCACGAAATCCGACGCTGGTGCCTGGCGCTCCAGGTGAAGGCGAGGCCGCCCGGCTCCTCGCCACAACCCTGCAGCAGTGGGGATTCGACGTTGAGCTCACAGAGGCGGCGCCAGGGCGGCCCAACGTAGTAGGGCGTATCGGCTCCGGTGAGCACACGCTTCTTCTCGCCGGACACCTCGACACTGTCGGAGTCGAGGCCATGATACACGCTCCTTTCGATGCACGTGTCGATGACGGCAGGATATACGGCCGCGGCTCCACCGACATGAAGAGCGGAGTCGCCGCGATGTGCGCGGCGGCGGTGCGCAGCGCCAATTCCGCTCGCTGCCGGGTGATCGTCGCGGCAGTGTGCGACGAGGAATACGAGTCGCTGGGGATGCGCGCCCTTGTCGCCTCGGGGCTCACTGCGGACGCGGCGATTCTCACGGAGCCGACGCGCCTCACCATCGCGCCAGCGCACCGCGGGTTCGTGTGGCTCACGGTTCGTTTTCGGGGGAAGGCGGCGCATGGCAGTCGGTATGACATCGGAGTGGACGCGATCCGCCATGCGGGCCTCTTCCTCGCCGAGCTCGAGGTCCTCGACGCCGGCGATCTCACCCGCAGCACCCACCCGCTGCTGGGACGCGCGTCGGTGCACGCTTCGACGATCGCGGGAGGCGAGGGTTTTTCCACGTACCCGGGCGAGTGCGTGCTGCGCATTGAGCGCCGCACGCTTCCGGGTGAATCTGCGGAGGAGGTCACAAACGAGGTTTACGAGATGCTGGCCCGGGTCAATCAGCGCACCGCCGGGCTTGACGCGTCAGTCGAGCTCATGACAGCACAGAGCCCGAGCGAGGTCTCGGAGAATGAGGCGATCGTACGCGCGCTCGGCTCAGCGCTCGAGTCGGAACGCCTCCCCGTCCGCATCGCAGGAATGAGCGCATGGACCGATGCCGCCATCCTCAACGACGCGGGCATCCCCGCGATCTGCTTCGGCCCGGGTGATATCGGCATGGCACACGCCGCCGAGGAGTTCGTCGAGATCTCCGAGATCCAGCAGGCGACGGCGGTGCTGGAGCGGCTTGTGCGGGAATGGGCGACCTGATGAGACAGCTGCGACCACATCAGTACGACGCCCTGGAGCGCGCGATTGTTGACCGTCGGCGCGTCGTGATCGCCCGGCGTGGAAGCGAGCATACCGTCATTCCTCTCCGGATCGTGGCCACCGGCAGTCGCGAATCGCTGGAGGTGCGCCACCCGACGACCGGCGAAGAGATGAGCTTCTGGCTGGACGAGGTGGAGAGGCTGGAGGTCGTACTGTGACGACGCACACCAGGGACTACGTCGCCGTCTACGCTGACGAGTCGTGCCTGGGCAACGGCCGCGAAGGGGGGAACCCTGGCGGCGCTGGCGGCTTGATCGAATGGCAGAGCCCTCGCACCGGCATGATCCGCCGCTGGGACTTCTGGGCCGCGGAGCCGGCAACCACGAACAACCGGATGGCGCTGCGGTCCGTGATCGAAGCGTTCCGCGGGCTCTCCGCAAAAGGGCGGGAGCTGAACGTCCGCTTCACAACCGACTCCCGGTATATCGTTGACGGCATGACTTCCTGGGTGCACGGCTGGATAGAGCGCGGCTGGCGCCGGAAGGGCGGGGCGATCGAGAACCTCGAGCTGTGGCAGGAAGCCGTCGCCTCTATCGGAGCACACGTTGTGCAATGGGAGTGGGTGCGCGGACATGCCGGCCAGCCGCAGAACGAGTACGCCAACTACCTCGCCACACGGGCCGCCACCGAGCAGACTTCGAGCGATGGTTTCCGCGCCTCGGAGTTCGAACGGTGGCTCAGATCCCGCAGCGAGCGCGCAGCGAAACTGAATGAGGCAGCTCCGCTCCCGAGGCACGAGAACTTCAAACCGAGCAGACGGATATGGACCACTTAGACCGTCTTTTTCACCGGCTGGTGAACAACATCAGGAACCGGAATCCGGCCCACCTGACGCTTCCGTTCACAGTTGCGGAGCTGTACGAGCAGATCGTCCCCTACCGCCACAACCGGCGCGAGCTGGGCATCGAAACGAACCAGGACTACGAGATCACGGTGATGCGGCTGCTCTCCGGTGAGCGTGGCTACCTGCTCGGTGACGAATCGATGCAGGAGTCACTCCGCCGTGAGCTCGAGGCGCACGACCCCGACGTGAGCGCGTTCCGCGAGTTTGCGACCGCGGAGGTTTCCATCTCGCCGAACGCTGTGCAGGGTGTCGCGGGCACGCCATCCGATGCAACCGCCTCCGCGCAGCAATCGTCGGGAAAACGCGAATCGCCCGCAGAGACGGGTCACACCAGGCCAGCAGCTGCGGTTTCAGAAGAAGCCACAGCTGCACCCGCAGCGGCCCGGGATGGTACGAGCAGGATTCCCCTGACCGGGTTTTCTCCAGACGCGGGGTGCCGCTTCTGTGGCGCAACGCTCCCAGAAGGAAAGCAGGTGAAGTTCTGCCCGAACTGCGGGCAGAACCTCTCAATCAATCGCTGCCCCGCATGCGGCAGCGAGATCGAATCCGGATGGAAGTTCTGCATAACCTGCGGCCGCGCGGCGGGAGTTTAGAGCGCCCGGCGCCGCTGACCGAGGAGACGAAAGGATGAAACGTTCATACACACGCGCCTGGATCCAGGCGGCCGCAACGCTGGCCGTCCTCGGCTGCGCCCAGGCAGGTACAGGGACGAGCGCAGCTCCGGCCCCGAGTACCGATGATCAGACAGTGTCGGCCGACCAGCCATGGCCGATCCACACCCGCGAGCACGTTGACCTCTGGCTGCACGGCTTCGCACTTCTGCAGGACGACACGTCACACGTGCCGTTGTTCCGCCGCGGCTATCGGGATGAGCTGATAGTCGCGCGCAACGCACGGGGCCTCAACACGCTGCTCGACGTCAACCGCAGCGACCTGCGCGAGCGCTTCGTACAGAACCGGCAATTGTTCAACGCGCAGTTCGTGCCGCTTTACTTCAGATCGGCGGGGGATCTGCGGCAGGCGATAGACTATTTCCTGCGCGCGGAAGGAAATCCCCAGGCCGCACCCTCACGCGAAGTGGCGGCCATCATCGCGATGCTTGCCGGTTACTTCCCCGCGCAGGGCGACCGGAACTGGCTGCGCGTCTTCTGGGAGTCGCTGTCAGACGAGAGCGCGCAATTCTATCGTGACTACTGGGTCCAGGAGCAGCGGAGCCGAGCCGGCGTGCTCACCGCCGTGGACTCGCTGTGGCAGGGGATCTATCGCCCCCGTCTTCAGACCTATCTCGCGAACACCCAGCAGGGACGCGGATCTCTGCTCCTCTCGCTCCCGCTCAACGGCGAGGGTCGCACCCTGAACCTCGGTCCAACCGGCGCGCTCGTGGCAGTCACCTTCCCGGACCGGCCTGCGAGCGCAATCGAGGTGATTTACGTAGCCGTCCATGAGCTCGCGATCTCCGTTACACAGACTGCTGTGAGCGACAATCTCACACCGGCCGAGCAGCGGGCGGGACTCGGCGATCGGTACGCGAGCGCCGCGGCGGTGCGCGGCGGTGCACTGCTCCTCCAGCGGCTCGCCCCGGAACTCGCAGACGGGTACGCCAGGTATTATCTCAGAGCAGCCAACGAGCCCGCAGGAACGAACGTGCAGACTTCCCTCGCCAATGCATTTCCGCTCACAGACGCAATACGCGCCGCTGTGACGAGCCAGCTCGACGTCGTGCTCGGTGGGATCTGAGTTGAGCGACAAGCGTCCAGTACCTGCGCGTGTGGACTCGCTGGACCGCCGGGCGGTCGAGCGAGTGCTGGCGCGTGCTGCGGAACTACAGGCCACACGCGGAGGCGGCCCTGACACTACGGACCTCATCTCCGAAACACAGCTGGTCGAGATCGCCTTCGAGGCTGGGCTCGATTCCGCCTGGGTGAAGCAGGCACTCGCGGAGGAACGCACCCACATCCCCGAAGCGTCTGAGACGGGAGCGGTGGCGCGGACGTTCGGTGCCGGCCGCATTGCCGCGGGCAGAACGATCGAAGGGTCGGCAACGGAGCTGCTGGCAGCGCTCGACCGCTGGATGCAGAAGGAGGAGTGCATGCGACTCCAGCGGCGGTTCCCCGAGAGAATGGTGTGGGAGCCGAGTCCCGATATATGGTCGCAGCTTCGCCGCGGCTTCGGCCTGGGCAGCGGCACGTTCTCCTTCGCGCGGGCTGATGCGGTCAGCGCCACGGCGGTCGAACTTGGCGGTGGGCGCGCGCTGGTGGCGATGGAAGCGGATATCAGCGGCAAGCGGGCCACGAAACTCCGTGGCGGAGTAGCGTTTGCCGGCGCCGGGGTGGCCATGGCCGCGACGCTCCTCGGACTCGGGGTTGTGATCCCGATAGCCGCGCTCTTTCCGGTCGCCGGCGGATCGGCGCTCGGGTGGGCCGTCGCCAGGAGTCATCGCGATCTGGTGGCCAGGATGCAGCTGGCACTGGAGCAGACGCTCGACAAGCTGGAGTACGGCGAGGCGCGCAAGCCTCCCGGCACGCTCGCCAGCGTCATCAGCTCCGCAACGAGACCGCTCCTCCGCTGACTGCAGCCACGACGCTCTCCCCCTTGCCGCAGCTCGCCGGCGAGCTGCGTACCGACGAGCCGGCACGGGCCGCATACTCTGAGGGAGGAGGAATAGCGCGGATTGTCCCGCGCGCCGTCGCGGTCGCGCGCTCCACACAGGACGTGCAACGGCTCGTGCAGTGGGCGCGCGACAACGGGCTCCCGATTACTGCGCGTGGCTCCGGCAGCAGTATGGCCAACGGCGCCGTGGGGCCGGGGCTGATACTCGATCTCAGCCGGCTGACAGGCATCGATCCGGTCAACGTTCCGGAACGAACCGTTCGATGCAGAGCTGGCGTACTGCGCGATCACGTCGAGCGCGCCGCGCGTGAGCACCGACTGCGTTTCCCGGTGGATCCGTCGAGTGGCAGCTTCTGCACTGTCGGAGGAATGGTCGCGACAAATGCGGCAGGAGCGCATTCGCTCGGATACGGTGCGACGCATGCGTGGGTCAGCGCTCTGGACTGTGTGCTCGCCGACGGAACGACTGCCACGCTACGGCGGGGGAAGCAGCCCGCTCCCGGAACAGCTGCGTTCAGTCGTGCGCTCGAGGTACTGGAGCGAGCTCGGGACCACCCCGACGCGTTCCGGCGCAACGTCAGGAAGGACTCGTCAGGATATGGCGTGGGACGATGGCTGGAGACCGGCGATCTGCTCGACGTCATCGTCGGCAGCGAAGGAACTCTTGCGCTCATCACCGATGTCGAGCTGCGGCTCACTCCTGTGGCAGCAGCGACCAGCAGCGTACTGGCTGCCTTTGCCGACCATGATGCAGCGACGGAAGGCGCACGCGAGGCGCAGGAAGCGGGCGCCGTGGTGTGCGAGCTGCTCGATGGCACTTTCCTGGACGCCGGCCAGATCGCACAACAGTTACCCGGCATCCCGGTGGATGCGGACACAGTACTGCTCGTGGAGGTCGAAGGCGATTATCCCGCCGAGGCGCGTGCGCGCGCCGTGGCTCTGGAGAAGCGGCTGCTGGCGGCAGGAGCCACCTTCACCACTCTGGCGCTGGTGCCTGACGCAGAGCGCGAGCTGTGGGAGCTCAGGTACGGGGCCAGCCCGACGCTGGCGCGACTCGATCCGTCCCTTCGCTCGGTCCAGGTGATCGAGGACGGTGCCGTTCCGCCGGCCGCGCTGGGCGAGTACGTGCGGCTGATCCATGCTGCCCTCGACCGCCAGGCGCTGCGTGGGGTGATCTTCGGCCACGCCGGTGACGCGCACGTACACGTGAATCCCCTCGTGGACCTGAGCGATCCACGCTGGCGCGAGCGGCTCACCGGGCTGCTGGAAGAGATCACCGCTGCGGTCGTCCGACTGGGAGGAACTCTGTCGGCCGAGCACGGCGACGGTCGTCTGCGCGCTCCCCTACTTGCCCGCACCTGGCCAGAGCAGGCCATGCAGACGTTCCGCGCGCTGAAAGCAGCCTTCGATCCCGATGGCATCCTGAACCCCGGCGTCAAGCTTCCGCTTCCGGACCAGGAGCCGATCGAAACAGTGAAATACGACCCGAAACTGCCCCCGCTTCCGCCGGCTGCACGCCGCGCACTCGACAGCGTGGCGAAGTCGCGCGGATATGCGACTTCACGCCTGTCGCTGCTCGAAAGCGAGTCATAGCTTTCGCGTCCCGTGTACTACACAGAGCCCAGAATCACGACACTCGCGCGGCCGGTATTTACCGAGCCGTCGCACCTGCCCGTCAACTGGATGGGCGACAGCAGCGACGGCGAACGCCTGGCCGAGTTCGCCGGCAGGCTGTGCTACATGAGCCAGCGGAACCCCGCCGGGCGCAACACACGCGACTACCTGGAGAACATCAAGCGCCAGGGTCACGGCAGCGTACTGGAGCACGCCAGCTACTCTCTCCTGCTGGAAGGCGTGAGCCGCTCGCTCACACATGAACTGGTCCGTCACCGCGCAGGGTTCGCCTATTCCCAGCTCAGTCAGCGGTACGTCGATGAGTCGGAGGCGAATTTCGTGGTGCCGCCGGCGATGCTGGGGGACGAGGCCATGATCGCGAGGTGGCGAGACCACGTGGAGGCCGCCCAGCAGGCGTACGTCTCGCTGGTGGAGCAGCTGATGGAGCGGTATTCCTGGGTCGCGGACAAGATTCACCGGCGGAAGATGGCACGCGAAGCCGCCCGCGCGGTGCTGCCGAACTCGACGGAGACGAAGATCCTCGTCACAGCCAACGCGCGCGCCTGGCGCACGATGCTGGAACTCCGCTCGAGCGAGGGCGCTGAGCTCGAGATCCGCCGGTGCGCCGTCGCCATCCTCCGCGTGCTGCAACAGGAAGCGGCCGGGTTCTTCTCCGACTTCGACATATATCTCGCGGACGACCGCCGCGAGGCAGCGCGCATCAGCTACCACAAAGTCTGAGCGCGCCACCGGTCGGAGAGCCGGCCGCCACGGGCGGACTCGCGCGGCGTCAGTTGAAAACGCGCGGCAGGGCGTGGCCCCGCTCTATCGCCAGCTGGCTGGTGGCGCGCAGAGTTCGTCCGAACGCCGTTTCGCTCGCTTCGATCGGCTTCGCCACGATCGCCGCGCTCCTGATGTACGCGGCCGCCCCTCACCAGACCGGCACACCGCTGCTGTATCTGGCGGCGGCCGCCGCGATCCAGCTCCGGCTGCTGTGCAATCTCCTTGACGGCCTGATGGCGGTGGAGTCAGGGCTCAAGACCGTGCACGGCGAGCTCTACAACGAAGTTCCCGACCGGCTCGCCGACACGCTGATCCTCGTTGCGGCCGGCTATGCCACGACATCGCTGTCCGGT
Source organism: uncultured Gemmatimonadaceae bacterium (assembly GCA_964577965.1). Lineage (GTDB taxonomy): Bacteria > Gemmatimonadota > Gemmatimonadetes > Gemmatimonadales > Gemmatimonadaceae > DASUUI01. The sequence goes on from CAZOAT010000048.1 coordinate 15,915, forward strand.
CCCGCGCTCGGCTGGGCCGCAGCGCTGCTCGCTCTGGGCACAGCGTACGTTCGCGTCCTCGCCGGCTCGCTCGGCAGGCCCCAGCGATTTCTCGGGCCGATGGCGAAGCAGCACAGGATGTTCGCCCTGACGGTCGCCTGCCTTGCAGCCGCGATCGAGCAACTGGTCCGCGGAACCAACCACACGCTCATGGTTGCGCTCGCCCTGATCGTGCTCGGCACAGCAGCAACCTTGGCGCGCCGGGTAACGGCGCTTGCCCGCGACATGGAGCAACGATGATCCCATGGATTCTCGTCACGGTCGCGAAGGTGCTCACCGGAGCACAGGTGGTGCGTCCGCTCGCGGCGGGTCCACCCCGGCAGCGGGTGTTCTTTGCCAACCACACCAGCCATCTCGACTTTGTGGTTCTCTGGGCGGCGCTTCCCAAAGAGGTTCGCCGGCTGACGCGGCCGGTCGGCGGTCGCGATTACTGGGGGACGAGCCCGATCCGCCGCTACGTCGCTGAGAAGGCGTTCAATGCGATTCTCATCGACCGCTCGAAAGAGCGGCGGTCGCCGGAGCAGGCGGCTGCCGCTGCCCGTGCGCAGATCGAGCGGATCGCCGCCGAAATGGGCGACCACTACTCGATCATTGTTTTCCCTGAAGGCACGCGCGGATCAGGGGAACGCGTCGGACCGTTCAAGAGCGGGTTGTTCCACCTGTGCTGTCTCAAGCCCGGTCTGGAGCTGGTGCCGGTTTACCTGGCCAACATGAACCGGATTCTTCCGAAGGGTGAGATCGTCCCCGTGCCGATGGTGGGAAGCGTGATCTTCGGCGATCCCCTCCGGATGGAGGAAGGCGAGGACAAGGAGAGCTTCCTGACTCGCACGCGCGAAGCGGTCGTGCGGCTCCGCGGCAGTTGAGAGCAGCCATCGCGCTGGACCAGCCGCTGATTCTGCTCTTCGGCGGCGTCCTCGCTCTTCTCCTGCTCGCGAGCCTGGTGGGCGCCATTCTCGCCCGCACCGTCGGCAGCGAGCAGGGCGTGGCCACGGTCGCGAACATCAACGCCCGGATCCGCGCCTGGTGGGTGATGGTCGGCGTGTTCGCCGTCGCCGTGCTGACCGGCGGCATCGGCTCGCTCGTCCTCTTCGCGGTCATCTCGTACTTCGCGCTGAGGGAGTTCGTGACTCTCGCCCCGACCCGGGCAGCCGATCACACGACACTCTTCCTCAGCTTTTTCATCCTGCTGCCGCTGCAGTACGCCCTGATCTACATCGAGTGGTACGGCCTGTTCGCCATCCTCATCCCGGTGTACGGCTTCATCCTGGTCACCGTCCGCAGCGTGCTCGCCGGCGACACCAGCCAGTTCCTCGCCCGGACGGCGGCGATGAACTGGGGGCTGATGGTCTGTGTGTACTGCGTGAGCCACGCCCCCGCCCTCCTCATGCTGGACATCCCGCAGTTCGAGGGACAGAACGCCAACCTCCTCTTCTTCCTCGTCCTGGTCGTCCAGCTCAGCGACGTCTTCCAGTACATCGCCGGCAAGCTGTTCGGGCGGAGGCACGTCGCTCCGACCATCAGCCCGAACAAGACCTGGGAAGGACTCATCGGCGGAGTGGCGGCAGCGACGGCGGTCGGCGTCGGCATCTGGTGGGCGACACCGTTCACGCCCGGGCAGGCGGCGGCGATGGCGTTCCTCGTTTCGTCCATGGGATTCGCCGGCGGGCTGGTGATGTCGGCGATAAAGCGGGACCGGGGAGTGAAGGATTTCGGATCCACGATCGCCGGTCACGGAGGAGTCCTCGACCGCATCGACTCTCTCTGCTTCGCCGCTCCGATTTTTTTTCACGTCACGAGATTTTTTTTCGGCGCGTAAAGTGCGAGAAAAGCGTTGCATGCACCTCCCGCTTTTTTTATCATTCGCGCGAAAATTTCCGCTGCCTCGCGCAGAGACCGGATGACCCGCATCGGGTTCGCCTACAACCAGAAGCCTGAACCGGTCGTCGCCCTTCGCTCATCCACCAGCGGAACGTCGCGCTCCGGGGAAAAAAGTTCCCACCTGCCGCTCGACTCCTCAGCGCCCGGGGCCTTGGTCACGCCCGGCGTGGACGATGAGTTCGCCGAGTGGGACAGCGCCGAGACGATCGCCGCGGTCGAAGCCGCGCTCACGCCGTTCGGTGAGGTGATCCGCCTCGAGGCGGACGAGGATTTCCCGGAGAAGCTCCGCGTCGCCCGACCGGACATCGTCTTCAACATCGCCGAGGGAAGGCACGGTCCCAACCGGGAAGCGCACGTCCCCGCGATCTGCGAGTTCCACGGAATTCCCTATACCGGCAGCGACCCGTTCACCCTTTCGCTCTGTCTCGACAAGGCCAGGACCAAGGACGTCCTCTTCGCGCGCGGCGTGAGGACTCCGCCGTTCTTCGTCGCCGCGTCAGCGAGCGACGTGGCGGCGAAAGCCGGGCAGCTGCACTTCCCCGTCTTCGCCAAGCCGGTGCACGAAGGATCATCCAAAGGCGTTTTCGCCTCGAACTTCTGCCGTGACGTCGCCGAGCTCGAGGGGAGAGTCGGGCTTCTGCTCGAGCGCTACGAGCAGCCGGTGCTGGTCGAGGAGTTCCTCACCGGTGCCGAGTTCACCTGCGGAGTGCTGGGCAACGGCGCCGATGCCCGCGT